>NZ_JBHUEK010000012.1:0-12789 GCF_042680725.1 Ferdinandcohnia salidurans | reverse complement strand
TTCGTTGGTAAAGTGCCCTTATAGGGCGAAATCAAAACCGCCCGTTCTACGGGCGGATACTTACTTATAACAATATTTTTTTAAAAATATACTAAATTTTCTTTACATTTAAAACATTTAGAAATATAATTGTATACAATTATTCAATTATTTTTTTATATTAAGGGAGGTGAATAAATGCATTTGAGTAATCCAAAGATTACAAGAGTATCTGCAAAAGACATTGCTTATACAGAAATAAAGGAACGTATTATTAAGTGTTCATTCCAGCCTGGGGAACCGATCGTTGAAGATGAATTAGCAAATGAATTAGAGATTAGTAGAACACCTTTAAGAGAGGCTCTTCAACGCTTAGAAATAGAGGAGTTAGTTGAACGACAACCAAACGGCCGTTTAAAGGTAGCTTCTATTTCCGTGCAGGAAGTGAAAGAATTATTTTTAGTTCGGAGTCTATTAGAAGGGATTATTGTAGTCGAGGCTATCGATAATATAACGGAGAATGACATTAAGCATATGTCTTATCTTGTTTATATGATTAAAGAGAATTCAAGGGAAAGCAACTACGAAGATGTCAATCATTTTGGTAGTCAATTTCATTCAGCATTATATAATCTTAGCCATAACAGAACAGTGATAAAAATCTTATATCAGTTGAACGATAAAATTTCAAGATATAGGCGTCTTGCTCATTATGTAGATACAAGGAAAACGTCAGATGAGCATGAAATTATTCTTGATCATATTGTTCAAAAAGATAGACACAATGCAGAGATAACCATTAAAAATCATATCTTAGACTCAATGAATCAAGCAGTTGAAGCAGTAAAACGATATGAAGACTCTCTGCAGAATTAAAAAGGTCTTGCTAAAGGAGGATTTAAATGTCATTCGCTGTCATTGGAGCGGGTAATACAGGTCAAGCCATTGCTGGATACCTCGCATTGCAAGGAAAGAAGGTAAAGCTTTATAGTCGAAGTCCAATCAAAGCAGAAATTCTATCGTTTCAAGGTCTAGAAGTAAACGGGATCTATTCAGGAAAAGTTCCAATTCAAGCATCACCTCATATTGAAGAGGTAATTGTAGATGCAGAATACATTATCATAACAACAACAGCATCAGGACATAAACCTATTTTCAATCAGCTAAAACCATATTTGAAAAGGAACCAAACGATTGTAATATTCCCTGGATATTGGGGGGCATTAGAATGTAGAGAAGTTCTTGGTGATGATATTGAAGTGAAAAATCTTACAATCGCTGAATCAAGTGCAATGCCTTTTATTTCAAAAGCCGAATCCACTGGTTATGTAACGATTAGTAGAATTAAGCAAAATGTTCAAATTAGTGTAGTACCAACTTCTAAGAATCTTACAATCTCAAAATACTTCCTAGAAACCTTCCCACAATTAATTACAGCAAACAATGTTATCGAGACTTCTCTAAACAATTCAAACGTCGTAGTACATACTCCAATCACTTTGTTTAATGCTAGTAGAATCGACTCTGCAAGTGAATTTAGGTTTTACGGTGACGGAACTTCACCATTGACTGTTACGTATGTTGAAAAGCTTGATGAGGAAAGGATCAATCTTGCGGAACATCTTAATATAAAAACACAAAGTATCCTTTCTATTTTAAACGAGTTTTATAAAACGGATTACCCTAGCTTATATGAAGCTTTGCCCGGGTTATTCCCAGATGGATTAGCACCAACCACTTTGGACCATAGATATGTGACGGAGGATATTCCATTTGGGCTTGTTCCGATATCAGAGTTAAGTAGAAGGGTAGGGTTAGAAACACCATATACTGACTCACTTATTAATACTGCTTCACTGCTAATGGAAAAAGACTTTAGGTCGGAAGGTGTAAGCTTTGAAGAACTTACAGAAAAAGATATCAATAATCTGAAAGGGCTTACACATTATATGTAATTTAAAAAAATTAATCAAAATGTAGGAGGTTATGTGATGTCACAAGTAGAGTTAGGTACTAAGCTTTCAATGGTAAAAAGAAAGGTAACGGCGGTTGATTTAATTACGATTGTAATATTTGCTGTCTTATATCGTGTACTTTGGTATTTCTTCAAATTTGCTGGTGTTGTTTTCCCGTTTAACCATACTTTCGTTTATCTGTTCTGTGCTTTTTGTTTAGTACTATGCTGGGTTGTTGTACGGAAGCCTTATGCATCAGTTTATTTTACAGCCGCTTGGTGTGCCATTAACTTCTTTTTACAAGGCGAACTTCCAATCTATTGGATACTAGTTGTCATTGCACCAATACTACCTGAATTATATTTGAATAGCAGAAGTAAAGCTTTTGCAAATCCAAGTGATGTTTACTCTAGTACAAAGGATTTAATTGTAGCTGCCGTAATTTACAACGCAATTTATGAGGTTTTTGTTTGGTGGAGTATTGTTTATCCATACCAAATTCCAGTACCATTCCATTTAATTGTTATCGTTTTTGGGATATCTGTTGTTGGAATGATTATTGGTACAGTCATTGCTAAGCCTCTTGGGCTAAAATTAAAAGCTCTTCTAGGATAATGAAAAATGATTTGTATGGAGGTGTAAGCCATGGCAGCAAGTGATTTTGTTATAAATCTAGATAAAGGAACGTGGGTCCATAAATTGGACCCACGTGCGAAATTACTTTTGATCATTGGATTCGTCGCAACACCATTGTTATTTATGGATCCCCTATATTTAACAATTATCTTACTAATTGGTATACCTATTTGGTTATCAGCGAAGATTCATATGAAATCAATTATGCCCTTACTCGGCACAATCGTCATACTTGCCATGTCAGCAGTTATTTTTTCTACTTTTTATAATTATGAACAAGCAAATGCCAATGTCCTATTTTCAATCGGTTCGCTTCAAGCGACAGATATCGGCCTATATTCTGGTTTGGTGCTTGGATATAGAATTGCTATACCATGTTTTATGACGATTGTTATTATAACGACAACTGATCCAGCGTTGTTGGCAAAGGGTTTAATGAAGATGAAGGTTCCTATGAATATCGCCTTTATGTTTTTAGGAACATTAAGGTTCTTCCCATTAGTGTTCGAAGAATTAACAAATATCTCAAATGCACAAACCATTAGAGGAGTTAACAAAAAAGGAATAAGAGGAAGCTGGAACAGTTTTAAATTAGCTGCTTTTCCTTTGCTGATTAATTCGTTAAGAAGAAGTAGAACAATGGGACTGGCTGTTGAAAGTAAAGGATTTAGCAAGATGGCTTGGCGAGAATACTACCAAGATATGAAACTTGAAAACAAAGATTATATAGTTATCATTTTAACGATTGTATTCTTTGTCGGTGCGTTGTATGTAAGATACGGTCTCGGATTAGGAGCAGATAATTCATTTATTGCGTAAGTACAATGTTACACGAAATCCTTTGCAAAGGAGCGAACTTATGAGCACAGATTCTATTATTCATGTAAAAGATCTTAGTTTTTCGTATCCTAATGTCGATAAAAAGACATTGAAAAAAATTAATTTACAAGTTAAAAAGGGAGAATTCGTCCTTTTATCAGGTACAAGTGGAAGTGGGAAGACAACCTTAGCAAAATGTCTCAATGGAATTATACCTCATTTATCAGAAGGAAACCTAGAAGGTGACATTGTTATTAATGGAAAAAACACTCAATACGTTCCAATGCACGAACTATCTTCCGAGATAGGAATGGTATTTCAGAACCCAGAAGATCAGATCTTTTCAATTCGTGTAGAGGACGAAGTGGCATTCGGAGTAGAATGTCAGGGCTATACTCAATCAGAGATTAAAAAACGCGTTGCTTACGGTCTTCAGAAGTTACGATTAGAAGATATTAAAAAGCATATAACGTTTTCCTTATCAGGTGGACAGAAGCAAAAAGTTTCCATAGCTAGTAACCTAGCGATGTTACCATCTATCCTCATACTTGATGACCCAACCACTGACCTTGATCCGGTTAGCAAGCAGGAAGTAATGGATATTTTAGCTGAACTAAAGGAAGAGTTAGATACTACTTTTCTAATTATTGAGCATGATTTGAATGATTTAATTGAATTTATTGATCGAGTAGTTATCATGCATGAAGGCGAAGTTTTATATAATGGGAGTCCAAGTGAGATCTTTAATAAGCACTTCTACGAACTCAATCAACTAGGAATACGAATCCCTGATCATATAAGGCTTGCAAAATATTTATTTAATAAAGGTTTTATTTTAGATAAATTCCCTATCACAAAAAAGGAAGTTTTGGAGTGGACAAAGCAGCTTTTAAATTCTAAGAAGTTAGCATTTCCAGAACAAAAAAATAGTCCAAAACAGGATAATGCCAAATTAGTCGCATCTTTACGAAACGTTGATTTTAGTTATAGCAAAGAAAAACAAATACTCCATGATATTAATTTAGACATCCGAAAAGGTGAACTATTAGCAATCGTAGGTCATAACGGCTGTGGGAAGTCTACATTAATGAAGAACTTAATTGGACTGTTAAAACCTACACATGGGGATGTCGAAATCAATTCTAAAAATACAAAGAAGAGCAAGGTCCAAGATATCATCTTAGATATTGGCTATGTTTTTCAGAACCCAGATAATCAGTTGTTCTGTAACACAGTTGAAGATGAAATTAAATTTGGGTTAAAAAATAGAGGCTATGCGGAAGACATTATTAATCAACAGTTAGAGTTAGCTATTAATACAGTTGGTCTTCAAAATAAAAGAAAAGAACATCCTTTTTCTTTGAGTAGAGGAGAACGTCAGAGATTAGCCGTCGCTACTATGTTGGTGTCAAATCCGAAAATTATTCTGTTGGACGAACCAACAACTGGACAGGATGAACAAAACTTAAAGTCGCTTTTATCCTTAATGGAAACATTAATTAAGGATAATGAAGCAACCATCGTTATGATTACTCATGATATGGAAGTGGTAGCTCAGTATGCTAGTAGAGTAGTTGTAATTGACGCAGGTAAAGTGGTGATGGAAGGAGAGCCAAATGACGTATTCTTTAGTAATTATGAAAAGCTACGCTCATTAAAGCTTAAGCCGCCTATTATCTCACAATTTTCTGCAGAACTAAGTGAATTTGGATTTCCTCATGTCTCGAATTGGAACAAATTCAGTGAGCAATTCATTCTAAAAGACAAAGCATTAGCCGAAGGATCAAAAAGGTCTATTATTTAATAGAATCTTAATACACCTACTCATGCAGTAGGTGTATATTTTATTTTCTTTACGTTTGATATCGCGTTATTAATGAGAAAGGAATGAGGGAAATCGAAATCAAAAGTAGTATCGTTATAGGTTTTATAGGTATAGGTGTTATGGGGAGTGCTATGGCTAAAAATCTTTTACTTAGTGGTTATAAACTAAACATTTACACAAGATCCAAGGAAAAAGCTTCGGAGTTAATAAAGTTAGGTGCAATTTGGAGGGAATCTGTTAGAGAAGTTACATTAGATTCAGATGTAATCATTACTATGGTAGGCTTGCCTTCTGATGTTGAAAATCTTTATTTGAAAAAGGATGGTATTATAGAAGCTGCAAAAAGAGACACATTAGTAATTGATATGACAACGTCAAAACCTTCCTTGGCCAAAATGATTTTTCAGAAGGCGTTATTGAAAGGGATATTAGCACTAGATGCCCCAGTTTCTGGAGGTGAGGATGGTGCTAAAAACGGTAGTCTTACTATTATGGTTGGAGGATCAGAGGTTGATTTTCATAAAGCACTACCTATTTTAGAAACTATGGGTAAAAACATCTATTATGAAGGTACAGCTGGAGCTGGACAGTATACAAAGATTTGTAATCAAGTGGCAATGGCTAACAATATGGTTGGTCTATGTGAATCAATAATTCTCTCGAAAAAAGCAGGTCTGGACCCAAAAGGAATACTAAGAACATTAACTAAAGGAACATCTAATAGCTGGGTTATGGAAAACTTAGCACATAAAATGATTGAAGGTGATTTCAAGCCAGGATTTTATGTAAAACATCTAATTAAGGATTTAACCATTGCTTATGAAACTTTTAAAGAAATGAATGTTGATGCGCCTGGACTGAAATTAAGCTTATCATTGTTTAAACAGCTGGCAGACATGGGAGAAGAAAATAATGGCACACGAGCATTAATAAAGGTATATGAGACAGAATAAGAAGTTTTACTTATATGCAACATATTTATAGAGAAAAAAGTTACGAAATATATTGACAATTATTAATATTTAAATTAACATAACTGTATACAATAATTGTATACAGTTTTTGAATACAAAAAATGCATACAAAAATACAAATAGCGAGGTAAGTCAATGAATAACCAGTTCAATAGCCCACCAACAAAAGGTTCAGCGAAAGACTTTGCTTATTATGAAATTAAAAGACGGATAATAGATGGCATACTACAACCTAATCAACCTGTTAGTGAAGAGGATTTATCCTCAAAATTAAATATCAGCCGAACACCTTTAAGGGGTGCTTTAGAGAAACTTGAATTTGAAAAAATGGTCATTCGTCAGCCTAATGGAAGGCTGAAAATAGCTCCAATTTCTGTAGAAGAAGTAAAAGAAATCTTTAAAGTTAGATCTAAATTAGAAGAAATTGCAGTTGCTGAGGCAACAGAAAATGCTACACAAGAGGATATTAAGAATCTAAAGGATATTGCTGATAACCTTCGAGATGCCTCTAAAGAGGGGAACATAGAAGAGCTTTTAAAATATGGAGTCGATTTTCATTCATATATTTATGAATTAAGCCGTAACGGGACAGTTAATAATTTTTTATCACAATTATATGACCATATTCATAGATACAGGCGCTTAGTTCCAAATCAGAGTGTAAAACGAGCAATAGAAGAGGGAGAAGAACATCAACTTATTTTGGAATGTATTACAAATAAAGATATTAAGGGAGCCGAGTTAGCAATGAAAAAACATATAGAAAATAGTTTATCTTCTGCCATTACGGCAATTGGTATTTATGAAAAAAATAACTCTATATGGTAATTTATTTTACCAACTAGTTTACTTACAAAAGACTTACCATAAAACAAATTTGAGAGGGGTATTAAAAAGTATGATGAATCCATGGAAATTTAACACTCAAGCAGTTCACAATGAACAACATCCAGATAAAAATTCTAGAGCAGTATCACAGGCAATAATACCAGCTGTAGCATATTCATTTGAAAATGCAGAATCTGCAGTTGAAGTTGTAACAGGGAAAAGAGAAGGAAGATATTATGGTCGGTATGGGAATCCAACTACTAGAACATTAGAGAAAAAAGTAGCATCCTTGGAAGGTGCTGAAGATGCCTTGGGAGTTAGTAGTGGCATGGCAGCGATAAGTGTGGCATTAATGGCTCATCTTTGTTCAGGTGATCATGTCGTTGTAACTAAGGATGTATATGGAGGAACCCACAAATTTTTATCAACTATTGCTAGTAGGTATGGAATTGAATACGATTTTGTAGACTGTACAAATTTAGCTAATATTGAAAGCGCCATCAGAACAAACACACGTGCTGTTTATATTGAAACACCTTCGAACCCAAGTCTTACCCTGATTGATATTAAGAAGGTCTCAGAAATGACTAAACGATACAATCTTGTTTTAATAGTAGACAATACGTTTATGACACCATATTTACAAAAGCCATTGGAACTTGGAGCAGATGTAGTTGTTCACAGTGCTACAAAATATTTAAATGGGCATGGTGATGTTATTGCAGGTATTATATGTGGTAAAAAAGAAATGATTGATTTTATGCGTAAAGATATTATGGGAGACTTAGGACAAAATTTGAATGCTTGGGAATCATTTTTAATCTTAAGAGGAATAAAAACACTCGGAATACGACTGAAGCAACATTGTTATAATGCACAAAAAGTAGCAGAATTTCTTGAAAGCCATCCATCTGTAGAAAAAGTGTACTATCCAGGTTTAAAATCACATCCTCAGCATGAACTAGCAAAACAGCAAATGAAAGGTATGGGGGGGATTGTTTCATTTGAGGTTAAGGGAGGTGTTCAAGCAGGAAAAGAATTTATTAGTACTTTGAAAATTGCCATGATTTCTTTTAGTTTAGGAGATCCGGAGACTTTAGTACAACACCCAGCTTCAATGACTCATTCATCGATTCCGGAAGAAAGACTCTCAGATTTTGGAATTGCAAAAGGCCTAATTAGATTATCTGTTGGCTTGGAGGATGTCGAGGACATAATTACAGACTTAGAGCAAGCGTTATCGTCCATTACTGTTACAGTTAATAAGTAACAAGTGTAAGATGTTTTTGAACATGAATGAATGATATATTTTTTTGCTATAAATATTCTGAATATTCCATCTTGTGTACAGATATTGTATACAAACTGATGCGTTGATTTCTAATAAGGGAGGGTAACTAAATGCTAACATTAAAAAACCTTCGGATATCCTTCGATAATAACGAGATTCTGAAGGGGATAAATCTAACAGTTAATAAAGGGGATGTTGTAACTTTTATTGGGCCAAGTGGAACTGGAAAAACAACTTTGTTGAGATGCTTAAACTATTTAGAAAAGCCAAACGATGGGGAGGTGATTCTTTCAGGACTTCATATAGATTATAAATCAGTACAGAAAAAGGATGTCCTCAAACTTCGAAGAAAAACAGCGATGGTTTTTCAACAATTCAATCTATTTAAACATAAGACAGTCATTGAAAATATTATGGATGCTCAAATAGTAGTACAAAAAAAGTCTAAAAAGGAAGCTTATGAAAAAAGTCTTTTGGAATTGGAACGAGTAGGTTTACTCGATAAAAAGGATATGTATCCCTCACGTTTATCAGGAGGTCAGCAACAAAGAGTAAGCATCGCTAGGGCGTTAGCTCTAGAACCAGAGGTTATTTTATTCGATGAACCTACTTCTGCACTTGATCCCGAATTGGTAGATGAAGTATTGAAGGTAATTGAAAATGTTGCGAAATCTGGGGTAACAATCCTTTTGGTAACTCATGAAATGAGGTTTGCAAAAAATATTTCTACTAAAGTTGTATTTATGGATAAAGGGCACATTGCAGAAGAAGGGCCGCCCTCCCAAATATTTGAAAACTCAAACAACATAAGAACCAGAGAATTTTTAAAGAGTTTTTATGAGGACAATTTAGTTTCAAATAATGGATGAAAAGGGGATGAAACTTGATGATTAAAAGAACAAAGTTACTTATTTTTTTAGGATTAATCTTATTATTGGCAGCATGTAGCGGTGAAGCCTCATCGGAAAAATCAGAAACAGGTGTAAGAACGATTGAAGTTGCTGTTCCTCCGACTTCAAAACCATTAAGTTGGGAAGAAAATGGGAAACTAGTAGGATATGAACCTGACATTCTTAGGCTTGTAGATGAAAAATTAGCAGATTATGAGTTTAACCTAGTAGGTGTTGCTGATAGTGCAGCTGAAATAGGTCTTGATACAGGTAAGTACGACATGATTGCTCAGGGGTTATTTAAAAGTGCGGAACGTGAAGAAAAATACCTATTACCTTCTGAAAACAATGGCGCAAGTTTAATGAAAATTTATACGAACGATAAAGATATTAAAGAAATGAAGGATCTAGTTGGTAAAAAAATTGTTCCTACAACTCCTACCGGAGGAGTTTTCAATTTCTTAATGGCTTGGAATGAAGAAAACCCTGAACATGAAATTGAGTTCCAAACATCAGATGCAGGTTTATCGTATGCTGATCGTTTAAAAGAAGTTGATTCGGGAAAATACGATGCTTTAATACTGCCATCCAATTTGGGGCAAAGCAAAATTATTGAAAATGAGAACTTGAATATTCATGTAACTGATCCGGTTAAGGTTTTTCCAACATATTTTTTAATCTATAAAACAGAAGAAAATAAAAAATTTGCAGAAGAAGTAGGCAATGCCTTAAAGGAACTTAAAGAAGAAGGTGAATTATCTGAATTATCAATAAAATATTATGATGAAGATGTATTTATACATGAATAAAGTTGACTAAAGGGTAAACAACTGGACCCCATTATGATGAGACAAAATGAAGAACTTATTAGGAAAGTTAATGGGGTCTATGAATCAATCTTAAAGCTTCAAATTTACCAACAGAATCTACCATTGTTCTAATCTAAGGAGAGAAGGGTTGCCGATACAATGGATTTTAAATTTATGATTGAAATACTTCCGGAATTTTTAAGTGTCCTTCATATAACCATTCTGATCATAATTGCATCCTCAACATTAGGATTAATTTTAAGTATTTTTGTAACAATGATTCGAATAAAAGAGATTAAATATCTTAGTAAAATTATGACTTTGTATATTTCTTTTACAAGAAGTGTGCCAATCGTCCTTCAATTATTCTTAGTCTATTATGCTCTTCCAGTCGTTTTTTCACTAGTGGGAATTAATATTAGTAATATAAGTGCTGTGATAGCAACAATCATTGCATTAACTCTATATAATGGAGGTTATTTGGCGGAGGTTATTCGTCCTGCTTATTTAGCGGTTGAACGAGGTCAACATGAAGCAGCGCTAAGCTTAGGCTATACACCATTTCAAAAATTGACAAGAATTATTGCACCTCAAGTTATTCCAATAGCTTTACCTGGTTGGGGAAATGCCTTGATTTATCTCATTCATGATACCTCATTAATATTTGTTATTGGAGTGCTTGATATTATGGGTGTTGCAAATTTATTAATTTCTCAATCTTATGGATCTAATCAAGTTGAAATCTTTCTAACAATAGCCGTATTATTTTGGATTTTATGCCTTGTATCAGACAATATTGTCCGTTTCCTTGAAAAGAGAATCAAATATTCACAAATAGGTAGCGGAATAAAACAGTAAGGGGGGGTTCAATTGTTCAAATTTGATATTCTTGTAGAGGATTTTGTAGGGATTTTAACGGTTGTCCCTAAGACACTATTATTAGCTTTAGTTATACTACTAATCTCAACACTCCTAGGGGGAATTATTGCAATCATTCAACAATATAAAATCCCTATAATCTCCCAGTTAATCACAGTCTTTAAATCATTTTTAAGGGGAACCCCAGCGGTGGTATTGCTTTATATTATGTATTACGCCTTACCTCAAATCAGTCATCTTCTATTATCGTTGATAGGAATAGAATTTAATCCAAATAATTTAAACCCAGTAATCACAGTTATCGTTACCTTTTCATTAACTTTATCTGCTTTTCAGTCAGAAATTATTAGAGGAGCATTTCTTTCTGTAAATTATGGGCAGATTGAAGCAGCACAATCATTAGGATATAACTTTTTACAGACTCTTTGGAGAGTCATCGTACCACAAGCATTAACCGAAGCTCTGCCAGACTTTTTGAATTCTTATATGGTTATTATAAAAGCGCTATCACTGGCATTTTTAATTACTGTCGTAGACATTTTTGCTAAAGCAAAAATAGTAGGAGCAATGACGTTCAGGTATTTAGAAGCATTTGTTGCAGCAGCTCTAATATATTGGTGCATAAGTGCACTATTAACGTATCTTGTAAATAGATATGAGATTAGACTTAGGAAGGGGCACTAATTCTATTATTTTGTTTAAAAAAAAACTATATATCAAAAGGTTAAATATATTTAGTGAAGGAGTTTTGTGAAATGAATAAGTTTGAGCGTATTAAAGCAGCATTGAATTCAAAGGAAGTAGATCGAGTTCCTGTTAGTTTGTGGATGCATTTGTCAAAGGATGATATTAACCCAGGTATTTTGGCAGACTCTCAAATAGAATTTACTAAGAAATACGACTATGATTTTATAAAATTGATGCCCTTTGGTTTATATTGTGTGGAAGATTGGGGAGCTCAAGTACAATACTTTACAAGAACGAATCGTCCTCCAATTATTAAAAAATACGGAATTCACTCAATTGAAGATTGGGGGAAATTAAAGGTCTTACCGGCATACTATGGAACCTACGGAAAACAACTTCAATTGGCACAATATGTTAGTAATAGAGTGAAAGGTGAATTACCATTTGTTCAAACGATTTTTAGTCCGTTAACGGTTGCAAGAAAACTCGCCGGGGATCGTATTCTGTTGGATATGAAAGAAAGACCTGAACTACTTAAAAATGCACTTGAAGTCATAACAGAAACGACAATTAATTTTGTTAAAGCAAATATAGAAGCCGGTGTAGATGGATTCTTTTTTGCGACTCAATGTGCATCGTACGATCTTTTAACAGAAGAAGAATACAAAATATTTGGCGAACCTTTTGATTTAAAGGTGATAGAAAGCTATAACAAGGAAACGTTTTTAAATATTGTGCACATTCATGGTGATAAAATTATGTTCGACTTAATTAAGGATTATCCAGTTAATTGTTTGAATTGGCACGATCGTTGGACTGCTCCTTCGTTAGCTAAAGCGAGAACCCTGACAAATAAGTGCTTACTTGGAGGAGTTAGGGAAGTTCCATATTATGATGAGAATAATAGAATGATAAGAAATAGTTTATTAATTGAAGGTACCGTAAATGAAGTAGAAAATCATGTAAAAGAGGCTATAGATGAGGTCGGTGGTAAAGGGTTAATTTTAGGCCCAGGATGTGTAATAGATCAGGCTACACCAGAGAAAAGTCTTTTTGCAGTTCGGAGAGCCGTTACTTCTAATCAGCATACATTAACATAGCTTTACCATAAATAATGATAAGGGCTTCGTCCTCTTACGGAGCCCTTTCAAATTAGTCTTTTTAAACCACACGCTCTGCGTGTGTGCAAACGAAACTTATAGAGTCGTACCAGAAGA
>NZ_JBHUEK010000011.1:0-67480 GCF_042680725.1 Ferdinandcohnia salidurans | reverse complement strand
GCGCCGCGGGCCCATCTATAAGTGATAGCTAAAAGCCATCTTTTAATATGAGACCATGTGGTCTCACATGTTATCCGGTATTAGCTCCGGTTTCCCGAAGTTATCCCAGTCTTATAGGCAGGTTGCCCACGTGTTACTCACCCGTCCGCCGCTAACTTTTGGGAGCAAGCTCCCAAAAGTTCGCTCGACTTGCATGTATTAGGCACGCCGCCAGCGTTCATCCTGAGCCAGGATCAAACTCTCCAATAAGAGTATTGATTGCTCAATAATTTGTTACTTTAGAATTAAACGTTGACGCTTGTATTGTGTTCAGTTTTCAAAGAACTTTTTTTAGTTTGCCGCTCCGAGGCGACTTTTTTAATATATCATGTTGACCATTTTAAGTCAACAACTTTTCAAAACTTTTTTTGAAATTCTTTATCGTCAGCGACGACGTTTATTAATATATCATCGTCTGAATCTCATGTCAATAATCTTTATAAAAAAAATCATTTATAATAAAAGAGGACCATATTGGCATTATATAATCCTCTTTGCCCTCTCCTAACCTTTTTTGCTGTTTACCTTCTTTGTGCGAATATACCTGCTGCACTCTGTTGGGTCAGCAATTCTTTTAAATAAGCGAAATAAGATTTGATATCTTTCTTCCATTGCTCGTTTTACTATATGGTCTATTCGTGCATCTTCTACATCAAACAATATTTCGTCCATCTCTCTTTTTAGAAGGTATTCTAGTTCTTTAACTTCCACTTGATCAACTAATAATCCAATCATAGTTTCACCTCATGTTTGTTGTAATTCTAGTTATTACCAGATTTAGTTATTTTATGAATTGATTTTTCGAAGATATTTGCACATAAATATGGATGACAAGCATATTATTTAGACAGAAGATTCTTTGGACAAGGAGGATAAAAATGAATTTTTTCTACATCCTGAGTAGCAAGAGGATTAAGCAAACATTGATTATTCTTTTCGCTTCATTGTTTACCGCCAGTATCTTTTATATAGAAAAAGGCAATATTTCTCCTGTTTTTTCAACTGAAAATGGACCACGCGTGATTTATACAGGAGAAAAAAGCGAAAAGACTGTTGCACTTACTTTTAATATTAGTTGGGGAGATACAAAGGCCTTGCCGATTATCGATACCTTAAAAAATTCAGGTGTGACTAATGCGACCTTTTTTCTTTCTGCATCGTGGGCTGAGCGACATCCCCAAATTGTTGAACGGATTGTGAAGGATGGTCATCAAATTGGCATTAAAGGATATGATTATAAAAACTATACTGAATTAGATGATGCCCAAATTAAAAAGGATGTTTATAAGGCACAAGATGCATTTAAGAAAATGGGTGTCAAAACTATTTCCTTTTTTAGAACACCTGATGGAAATTTTGACTCTAGGGTAGTAAAGGTTTTGGATTCTCTTGGATATACTCTCATCCACTGGAGTATTGATTCAAATGATTGGAACAATCCTGGTGTAGCTAAAATTACGAGTAATGTTATAGACAAGGTAAAGAGCGGAGACATTATCTTATTCCACGCTTCAGATTCAGCTAAGCAGACTGCTGAAGCACTTCCTGGAGTATTGAAAGGCATTAAAGGTAAAGGTCTGTCATTTGTAACAGTAAGTGACATGCTAAATAATGCGGATGTAAAAAGTGAAGTTGTCGAATGAATGTTAATAAAAAAGCTGATCCCTAGGGTCAGCTTTTTTGTTTCGTAATTTTTGGAAGTATTAATAATTGATAAGCGTTGCAAATTAAAAGAGGAAAAATCATTAAATACAACCAACTCTCGTCATTTGCTCTAATTGCTGGCACCCATTCAATTACAGTAACAACAAACATAAAGAATGCGGCTGGAATGAACGCCTTACGGTTTGTCTGTTTGCTTTTAAAGTAGGCAATGATTAATGAAAACACGAATATCCCAACAGGAACCCATACATATGAGGAAATAGTCTCACCCTCTGTTGCAAATACCTGAAAGCGAAAATAAATTAAGTCAAACAATACAAAAGCTATTAACACAATTTGAGCTGGACTCCATGCACCTTTAAACAACCCTTGTCCAATTCGGTGAACTGATAAGTAGGCAAAGAAACCCATTTGGCTAATAATACTAAAAATAAATCCAACACCGATGAGCCAAAATATGACCATAAGTATTTCGACAAAATCCGATGCAATAAATAACTCTTTATATTCACTCCATTTAACAGCAAATCCGGTAATGATTGTGCTTATTGCGCCTATTAGTAAGGTAGACAGGAACAACCTTACCCAATTTCGACTTTTCACGACAAAATCCCCCACTCTATATATTCAATTATGATTGTACCAAAGTGTCGGGGATAAATGCCAGTTTCTCAGCATGCAATCAGTGAATATTTTTTAACAAAAAAAGCATATTAACAAGTAAGGATCCCTTATGAAAGGAGCTTATAAATGAGAAAATGGATGTCGCTCCTCCTCATTTTTAGTTTTCTATTAGCAATAGTTGGGTGTGCCCCAGCGAATGTTGAACAAAATCGAATGGACTATGAAGAGACGAAAAAAATGGTTGTCGATATATTGAAAACCGATGACGGTAAAAAGGCAGTTGAGGAACTCATGCGAGATGAAAAGTTTAAGCAGCATCTCGTCATGGATCAAGTCGTTGTAAAAGATGCCATCCGTGAAACCCTTACTTCTGACAACGGGGTTGAATTTTGGAAAAAGACGTTCGAAGACACAAAGTTTGTAGAAGAATACGCAAAAAGTATGAAAACGGAGCATGAAAAGCTCATTAAAGACTTAATGAAGGATCCCGATTATCAAAAAATGGTGATGGATATTTTAAAGAATCCTGAGATGGAACAACAATTTACCGATGTTCTTAAAAGTCAGGAGTTTAGAAAGCATCTCCAAGTCGTAATTAGTGAAACACTTGAGAGCCCATTATATAAAGCGAAAATAGAAGACATTCTCATTAAAGCCGCAGAGGATATGCAAAAAGCAGAAAAAGCGAAAAAAGACGAAGGACAAGGAACCGGAAATAGCTAGTCCTCCTCCCTAAATAAAAGAACCCCCTGAAATTCAGGAGGTTCTTTTTAATTTAAATGGCATCAATTACTCGTTTTGCAATTTCGTTATAGATTTTTCCAGTTGGATGACTTTCGTCATAAACAGATGGCGCAAAGTCGTCGTCATTCCAATCAGGCTGACCTAATGGAATTTTCCCTAGTAAGGATGTTTGAAGATCTTCCGCAAGTTTCTCCCCGCCGCCTTTACCAAACACATATTCCTTTTCGCCGGTTACTTTGCTTTCAAAATAAGACATATTTTCAATGACACCAAGTACTTCGTGTTCTGTACGAAGAGCCATCGCACCCGCTCTGGCTGCTACAAATGCTGCTGTAGGGTGTGGCGTTGTCACAATAATCTCTTTACAATGCGGAAGCATAGTATGAACATCTAGTGCTACATCACCTGTACCAGGCGGTAAATCTAGAACTAAGTAATCTAGATCTCCCCATTCGACTTCATTAAAGAAGTTATTTAACATTTTTCCTAGCATTGGACCACGCCAAATAACGGGTGAATTGTCTTCCACAAAGAAGCCCATTGAAATGACTTTTACCCCTTTTCTTTCAACAGGGATAATCTTTTCGCCTCGAACAACAGGGCGCTTTGTAATTCCCATCATATCTGGAACACTGAATCCGTAAATATCTGCATCAATAATACCAACCTTTTTGCCTAGTCTAGCTAAAGACACAGCCAAGTTTACAGAGACGGTAGATTTACCTACTCCACCCTTACCACTTGCTACCGCAATAAAGGTAGTTTGATTTACTGGGGATAATAAAGGAGCAGATTCACCCGCTGTTTCAGTCTTAAATTTCGCGAGTTCCTCTGGTGATAAGTCAGTAAAACGAAGTCCTACAGATTCTGCTCCCGCTTGTTTCAATGCATTAACAATTGTAGATTGAAGCTGTAGCTGCTCACCAGTACCAGTCTTTGATAAAGCAACTTTTACGCTGACATGTTTCTTTTCTTCTTTTATTTTAATCTCTTGGATTGCATTCGTTTCTTCGAATGTTCTATGTAAGAATGGATCTTGCAGTTGATTTAAGACTTCTTTTACTTGTTGCTCAGTTAACATAATAAAACACCACCTAAACTGTATTCGGTTTCACTCCACCTATATTATATCATACCTGTCCCAAATTACATTGTGAGGAGTGTCATAGCTATTAAATCAAATACGTCTCGGCGTATTTGCGCCTGATTTTTAGGCCCACAGGAAGTGGGTCATAAAGACTTTGCCACAGGATGTGGCGTTTTTAGTCTTTGATCTTACTACTCGAAAAGCTTCCGTTGAAAAATCATGGCATCCGCCGGAGGCTTTAACTTTATTCAGTCGGGTTAGAACTACTCTTCTCTGATTATAACTTTTCTTTATTCTTACCGAAATAAAAATTAAGGGACTTCTACTGAATAAAGTTAAAAAACCCACACTTATTCAGGTGGGTTTGATTCGTTGGAGAAATAGCGGTTTATACCAGTATAAATGGAGGCTGCGACCTTGTCTTGGTATTTATCTTGAACTAATAGTGCTTTTTCCTCCGGATTTGATAGGAATCCTACCTCTACAAGTGCACCAGGTTTTTTCGCACTTTTTAATAAATAAACACCGTTGATCGCTTTTGCTTGTCGTGTTGTATTTCCGAGATTGTTTCGAAGCTCATCTTGAATAAATTTGGCCACTGCTTCATTTTCCTTATAGGTACTAAAATAAAAGGTTTGCGCGCCTCTCCATCTAGGAGATGGTATGGCATTTAAATGAATACTTATAAATAAATCCGCATCTGATTCATTAATGGTTTGAACTCGTTTCTTCAAATCCTCTGTCTTCCGTTTACTATACCCTCTCATTCCTTCAGGGGCTAAATCTGTATCTTCTTCTCGTATCATTTGTACAAAAGCACCCTGTTGCTGCAAGTAGTCACGGAGCTTTTTGGAGATTTCTAGGGCAATGTCCTTTTCTTGCACGTCCCCGTTATCGGCGCCCCCATCTGGGCCACCGTGTCCAGGGTCTATAATTATAACCTTCCCCGATAAGGGTAAACTCCACGGGTCCCAAACATCTTTATCCATAAATCGATATTGTATAATTAAAAATAAAACAACAGCTCCTAAGAGGATACCGGTAATTTTAAGTTTCTTATTCATCATTTCCCTCCTGCATGTCCCTATGTGTAAATATATGGGACAAGGAGAGTATATATGATTAAAAATTCTAATGCAATTTTAGCCGGTGTCTTTTTTCTCCTTTCTGGAAACCTTCCGTCCACCAATAGGTCACATAGTGCTCGCATGCATAATAAAGAGACTCATTGACAAAGCCTTGGTCGCCAATATGCCCCCAATAGCAAATGAACTCATATAACGCATCAATTAGATTCTTTTCAAATCGGTAACAGCGCATCCGTACTTCTTCTACAGATTCTCCATAATAACCAAACTTGCTATATTTCGCACCGAGTAGGTATGCTTCTATTGCAACATCAATACAGCCTTCTTCAATTGCACTGCCAAGTATGGAATCCATTCTAAAAAAACTACTAAATGAGTCCACGACATTCTTCTTTAATTCTTCTAATGAGAGCTCACGCAGCATTTTTCGTTCATACTTGATTTGCTTCTCTTTCCGTTTTTCCTTGAAGGTTGTAATTACATTCATCGTATAAGAAACCCCCTTTGACAGATAGTTTCCTACTGCATCCATGTAAACATGCGCTAAACACAAACTACCTTAACTTCCAAAATAAACTATGCATACACAAGAAAAGCAGAGGGTGCCCGCTTATCGGCGACAAGCATAAGACGAGCGCTGACAGAAGGTGTACTTTACCTTCCGAAGCGATTGGCTTAGACCAGAGAGCCGATGGCGCCTGGTGCTAGACACAGACAAATAAAAGGCCCTCAATCTTATGATTTGAGAGCCTCATTTCTATATATCGGATGTCTTTAGACTTTCTTGCCCTTCCACTGGTGAATCTTCTTTTTGTTTTCCAACCAATCTTGCTATTTGCCAGCCAATAACCATATGGACTATACCCATGATGAGAAACAACAAGTAATCACCAATTGGTTCCGGAAGTAAGAGATCGACGATCAACCACATACCTGCCGAAGATACACCAATAAAAGCACCGAGTATTGATTTTTGGATTCGACTCATTTTCCACCCACCCTTTATGTTTGTGTATATTCTTAATCAATCATATGTATCTAGGTTGCTCGAAATAACTTGAATTTTGACGAAAGGTTGTCCCTTATCGGTATTTATTTCTCCTATCAGGAATCTCATAAGTATGAATCTCATCCTAAAGTCGTAGAAAAATTCAAGCTTTTTTACGAAGAAGGATTTTTCAGGAATCGGTATGCTTAAATCATCGAGAACAAGAAGGAGAGATAATAAATGAAAAATAAAGTTGTAATGATTACTGGTGCTTCAAAAGGTTTAGGAAGAGCACTGACATTAGCCTTTGCCAAGGAAGGTGCAAGGCTTGCAATTTGTGCGAGGACAGAAAATGCTCTATTGAAAGTCAAGCAAGAGGCAGAGAGTTTAGGTGCAAAAGTACTTGCTGTTATCGCTGATGTTTCCCGCTCGAGAGATGTAGATCGATTCGTTTCAATTACCGAGGAGGCTTATGGACAGATTGATGTTTTGATTAATAATGCTTCTATGTTAGGCCCGAGCCCAATGCCCCTACTTCTTGATTATCCTGAAGAAGACTTTGCTGAAGTATTAAGGGTGAATGCAGTATCAACCTTTTTAGTTACAAAAAGGGTTTGCCTAGGAATGCTGGAACGTAACGAAGGTTCCATTATCAATGTTACTTCAGAGGCTGGTCACATTGGTTATGCAGGCTGGGGGGCATATGGAGTTTCAAAATTCGCTGTTGAAGGCATTACCCAAACATTGGCCGATGAATTAAGCGAGACCGGAATTCGGATTAATATGGTCGACCCTGGCGAAATGGACACTGATATGCACAGACTCGCTGTTCCAGATTGCGATTATCCGTTAGCAAAACCTGAAGAAGTAGTTGATATTTTCTTATATTTAGCATCTAATCGAGCAAAAGGCATTACTGGCAAACGATTTTCAGCCCAATCCGAGGAGGAGGTGTAGGACATGGTAGACAAGACTCTAGATTTTTACCTTCCAAACGAATTAAACGCTTCCCTTCCCCCTGAAGAGCGTGGCATCAGAAGAGATCACGTCCGGATGATGATGCTTGACCGGAGTTACGGTAAGATCCAACATGACCTTTTCTTTCATTTACCTGAACATTTACAGCAAGGAGACCTTGTTATTTTAAATAACAGCCGCACCATACCAGCAGTTTTCAAAGTAAAGCGTCTAGGTAATGGAAAAATTGTAACCAAAGTCGAAGTTCGGCTGGCGAGACGTCTTACAGAGGATACATGGGAGGCACTCATTGTTCAGGATTATACAAATATTGGCGACACCTTCATATTTGCCCCTGAGCTTTCGGCAAAGGTAATTGGTATAAAGGAAAATACACCATTAGCTATATTGAAGTTTGCGAAGAAAGGCTCCGACCTATTAAACATGTTCTATCGTCTCGGAGAACCTGTTCGTTACGAATATATCAATCATCCCTGGGATTTGGACTATTATCAAACGGTTTTCGCAAGCCATCCTGGTTCGGTCGAGATGCCCTCAGCTGGTAGAGCCTTTAGCTGGGAACTGTTATTTACACTAATGCGAAAAGGAATTCAGGTTGATTTTATTCAACTTCATACTGGGCTCAGTTATTTGCTTGATGACAAGTGGCACCAAACCCCAGAAGAGAACGAAGAAGAATACCATATATCTGAACAAACCAAACAAAGGATTCTTGAGACAAAAGCTGCTGGTAAAAGAGTTATAGCCGTAGGAACGACTGTAGTTCGAGCACTTGAGACTTTTGCAATATCTGGCGCACTTTCAGGGGTAACAAATTTATATATCAATCAACACTTTCCTTTAAAAATTGCTGACGGAATCATTACGGGATTCCATGAGCCAAAGGCAAGCCATCTCGATATGCTATCCGCCTTTATTTCTAAACAGCATCTGCTCCAGGCTTACGACGATGCCATTGACGCCGGTTATTTATGGCATGAATTCGGTGATATGAATCTGATTATATAATTGGAGGTTTAGCTATGAAGCTCCATCATGTTGGCGTTCATGTAAGTCATCTTAAAAATTCTATTGAATTTTTTAAAAGAGAATTCGGTTTTGAGACAGAATCACACTTTATATTCATGGAGGAAGAAATTGTTTTTTTAACTTTAGGTGATTTTCGTCTTGAATTAGTCTCTAGTAATGAAGAAAACCAGTTAAACACTCATATCTGTTTTGAGGTCAATAATCTGACTGATGTAATGGCCCGATGTAAAGCACTTCGGAAAATGGAGGGTCCTTATGAACTTGATAATGGGTGGCAAACAGTCTTTTATGAAGGACCTAATCGAGAAATAGTAGAATTATTGCAGGTTTCCAGTGCTAACGGTAAACTTATTAGATAAAACAGAATCTGAAAATTATAAATACGATATAATGGAAACAGATATTTCATGGCGGAGGGAGAACAATGTCAGGTAAGGACAGATATCAACAACTCAACATTTTAAAAGAGATAGCTGAGCTTTTAAACGAAGGAACAGACACAGAAGACGTATTGAAGGTTGTCTTGAAAAAGCTTCTTCAAGTAACAGGCCTTCAAACAGGTTGGATATTTTTAATAGATGACGATGGCACACATCATCTTATTGCTGACGAAGCCCTACCGCCTGCTTTAGCCTTTGATCATAAGCGACGGATGTGCCATGGTAAGTGCTGGTGTGTAAACAAATATAATAATCAGCAACTCCATAAAGCAACAAATATTATCGAATGTAAACGAATTGAGGATGTTCTTGATGAGAAGGCGGGAGAAACTGGTGGTCTGACTCATCACGCCACTGTCCCGCTCCGAGCTGGCCAAGAACGGTTTGGGATTTTAAATGTGGGGGCCCCAAACAAAACAAATTTCGAGAAAAATGAACTCGCCTTACTAGAGGCTGTAGCCTACCAAATCGGAACTGCATTGAAAAGAATTAAACTAACCCAACGTGAGCAAAAGACAGCACTCGTTGCTGAGCGAAACCGTCTGGCACGGGACCTTCACGACTCCGTTAATCAACTCCTTTTTTCATTAAGTCTTACCGCTAGGGCTGGGGTTGAATTGACAGAAAGTAACGAAGTCAAACAAACGTTCACCTATCTACAAGATATGGCCCAAGAGGCACTTGGTGAAATGAGAGCATTAATTTGGCAGCTACGGCCAGAGGGACTTGAAAATGGTCTCATTAGTGCCTTACGAAGCTACGCTGAGATGTTAGGTCTTTCTATCGAAACAAAACTAACAGGCGCAGCCAACCTGCCTGGAAAAGTAGAGGAATCGTTGTGGCGCATTGGGCAGGAGGCTCTAGCCAATTGTAAAAAGCATTCACAGACAACTGAGGTAGATTTAGAATTACAAGCCTCTGAAGCTGGTGTAATAATGAACATTAGGGATAAGGGGTGTGGCTTCCACTATGAAGTAAATTCTGAAATCCTCTCGTTGGGGTTACGAAATATGAAAATAAGGACTGAAAGCTTAAACGGGACTTTTGCTTTACAAAGTAAGCCGGGAATTGGAACAGAAATAGAAGTCCAGATCCCGTTTTAGGGGGATATGTAAGTGAGTATACGGATATTAGTAGTAGACGACCATCATGTCGTCAGGCGCGGTCTCGTCTTTTTCCTTCGTACACAAAAAGACATGATGATTGTCGGAGAAGCGGCAAATGGAAAAGAGGCCATACAACAAGCACAATCATTAAAACCGGATTTAATTCTCATGGACTTGGTTATGCCTGGGATGGACGGTATCCAGGCAACAAGAGTAATCAAAAAAGAACAACCTGACATCAAAATCATGATGTTGACCAGTTTTTCTGATCAAGACCACGTCATACCTGCCCTAGAAGCAGGAGCGTCCGGATACCAATTAAAAGACATTGAGCCTGATGACCTTGTGTCCTCAATTAAAAGAATCATGGGCGGTGAAAACCAGCTTCACCCAAAAGCAACCTCACACCTCCTGGCCAATTTATCCTCTAACAAGAACCAGGCGAAACAAGTATTTGAGGAATTAACAAAAAGAGAAGTAGACGTGTTAAAGGAAATTGCCAAAGGAAAAAGCAATAAGGAAATCGCAAGTTCCTTATTCATCACTGAAAAAACAGTCAAAACCCATGTTTCAAACCTGTTGGCAAAACTCGAATTAGCTGACCGGACACAAGCAGCGCTATATGCAGTCAAAAATCAGTTAGTTGACTAAAGCTAAGGAATATAATTACTCAAAAAAGACTCCCAACCGATCGTTGAGAGTCTTTCATTATAAACAAAAGATTAACCTATGACATTACAGTAGTGCATCATCATTTCCCCTTTAAGCGAGGGGTATCCTTTAACTCCTGAATCGTTGCCGCACCGATTCCGAACATTGACATTCGAAGTTCCATTTCTCGAACTTTCATTACTTCAACAACATCTTCCACGCTCTGGGTCGCTTCTTTCAGGATAGATCGTCCGAATCCGACAAGATCGGCCCCCAAAGCGATAACTTTGGCACCGTCTAGTCCCGTCTGCATTCCACCACTGGCTATCAACGGACGTTCTCCAATCTCACCACGAACCAATCTGATTGATTCCACCGTCGGAATCCCCCATTCGCTAAATGCTTCAGCAGCAGCCCGACGAATAGGGTCATTAGATCGGAATTTTTCAACTTGGCTCCACGAAGTCCCACCGGCTCCTGCAACATCAATAAATGCAACTCCTGCATCAACTAACTTTTTAGCTGTTTGATCATCAATTCCCCATCCGACTTCTTTAACCCCGACAGGAACCTCCAGTGTTTTGCATAGTTGTTCAATCTTCTTTAATAACCCTTTAAAATTCGTATCTCCATTATCTTGAATCACTTCCTGGATACTGTTCAAATGAAGAACGAGCATATCCGCATCGGTCATCTCGATAATTCGCCTGCATTCCTCGACTCCATATCCGAAATTTAACTGAACCGCTCCTAAGTTAGCTATAATTGGGACGCTTGGTGCATATTCCCTCACCTGAAAAGAGGAAGCATGTCCGTCACTGTCGAGTAGCGCCCGAGTTGATCCGAGTGCTAGAGCCCAACCCCTTTCCTCAGCAGCTATAGCCAAGTTTCGGTTAATCGCCTCCGCAAGGCCTGTCCCACCCGTCATCGAACTGATGAGAAACGGAGTTTGGCATTCAAAGCCTAGGAATTTGGTTTTAATAGAGATTTCATCAAAATCAATTTCAGGGAGTGCATTATGAACGAACACAAGCTTCTCTAAACCTGTTGAAATTGATTCTCCCGTAACTTTTTCGTTCAGAGTAATTTGAATATGTTGAGATTTTCTTTGCTCAATTGAGTTGGCCATCACTAACACCTGCCCTTATTCTAAATTCACACACTCATGTTACTTACAGCAAACACGGTCTCTAGACCTAATAACATTGTGCTATTTGGTCTGTACTTCTTCCACTGTTTGCTCTACTTCAGCACGCGTCATTTTCTCCCGACCATCTTTCAATGCTTGTAACGTTTTATGTGCCAAGGCAAGCGGAAGGCGACAAAATAATATAATGCTTTTCCTTTTAAGAGATTTCATATACAAATCGGCTTTTGCTAGGTTTTCCTCAGCGTATTCGAATAAATCGGCACGATTCCAACCGTCAGGAACAAAGCTTACACCACGTTCGTCCAAATCTTCCTTCTGATTGCGCAAAATGTTTACAGCCTGAAGTCCACGACCATAACCAATCGCTAATTCCCGATCTGTCTTTTCTCCGCCGTAATGCTCCCAAAGGTCTGATAGCATCACTCCAACAAGTCCTGCAACGTAATATGTATAGTCATCCAAATCTTCACGTGTACGAATACTCCAATTTGCTTTGGACCATTTTGCCATTCCCGATGCCATCTCACAAGCAGCATTTGTAACAATCGTCAAAGCATCCTTCGGACAAGCCTCTAGCCATTCTTCTAAACGAATTGTCACTTCAGGCATTTTATCTTTTATTGGTCCAAGTATTCTTAAATATTCTTCATTATCAAATGGTTGTTTGAATAATTCGCTTAACTTTGCTAAAACTGTATATTTCACATCATTGTCGATCTCTTCATGGTCTTCAATTTCATCAATCGCACGAAATACTAAATAAGCAGATGCAACCGAATACTTTAATTCCTTCTGCAAGAAAGTAATCGGTATATAAAATGTACGACTCGTCTCTTTTAACATACGCATCGCATCTTTAGGAAACCCACTCATATTTCATACCTCCTATTTACAAGCCTTTAACATTCATTATACATAACATTCATGAAAGTTGGTCAATGTAAGAACTACCAAAATTAAAAAGTGGAGACTTTTTTACTAATGACCCTCATCCCGATAAATGTATTTGGATTTTTTGAGTTCTCTTTAACTTGTATATTTGTAATAATAATCCTCGCTAATCTAATAAGTCTAATGGTATTATTCCCATAACTATCGACTTTTTAAATCCAATCTTATTGGCACAATGTATCGTCGATCTATATTAAAGCTACACTTATAGGATGTTTAGAGGATTCAAAGTTGACTTCCGAAAAGGTATTTGATTCTGACTCATCCTCGAATATAATCCATGGGCACTGTCAGAATACGCACTTGATTGGGACACTGCTTGATGAAAAACTGGGGGCCGTGTCCGAATACGTACTTGATTCGGTCACTGCTTGATGAAATACTGGGAGCCGTGTCCAAATACCTTTTTGATTCTGACTCATTCTCGACTATATCCAATACTCTTTGTCAGAATACGCGCTTGATTGGGACACCGCTTGATGGAATACTGGAAGCCGTGTCCAAATACACCCTTGATTCTGACTCATCCTCAACTATATCCAATACTCTGTGTCCGAATACGTACTTGATTCCGACACTGCTTGGTGAAAAACTGGGGGCCGTGTCCAAATACCGCCTTGTTTCTGACTCATCCTCGACTATAACCCAAGGGCTCTGTCAGAATACTTACTTGATTCCGACTCATCCTCAACTATATCCAATACTCTCTGTCAAAATACGCACTTGATTCTGACACTGCATAATGACATCCTTTGGATTCGTGTCAAAATAGAACTTGCTCAAAAACAAACTCATGCTGGAAATGATTTTTCTATGCCACTTCATTAAACCAAAACATAAAAAAGACCCTTTCCACAAAAGTGAAAAGAGCCTTGAAACGCCAAAATTAACGTTTTGAGAACTGAGGTGCACGACGAGCGCCTTTAAGACCGTATTTTTTACGTTCTTTCATACGCGGATCACGTGTTAATAGTCCTGCAGATTTTAATGCTGGACGGAATTCAGGATCAGCTTGTAGCAATGCACGAGCGATACCGTGACGGATAGCTCCAGCTTGACCAGTGTATCCTCCGCCATTAACGTTAACAAGAACGTCATAATTACCTAAAGTTTCAGTAGCGTTTAGAGGTTGTTTTACAACTTCTCTTAAAGCTTCGAATGGAATATAGTCTGCAATGTCACGACCGTTGATTACAATGCGTCCGTCGCCAGGAACTAAACGTACACGCGCAACAGAGCTTTTACGACGACCAGTGCCATAATATTGTACCTGTGCCAAATTAATACCCTCCTTATTAATTAACCGCGAAGTTCGTAAACTTCAGGTTGTTGTGCTTGATGTGGATGTTCGCTTCCAGCATAAACGTGCAATTTCTTACCCATTTGACGACCAAGTGAACCTTTTGGAAGCATTCCTTTGATTGCAAGTTCAAGCATTTTTGTTGGATAGTTTGTACGCATTTCTAATGCCGTTCTTGATTTTAATCCACCTGGGAATTGACTGTGACGGTAGTAAATCTTGTCATTTAATTTATTACCAGTTAATTCGATTTTTTCAGCATTGATAATGATTACATTATCACCAGTGTCAACATGTGGTGTGTAAGTTGGTTTGTGTTTTCCACGAAGTAATGTTGCAACTTCAGTTGATAAACGACCTAAAGTTTTGCCTGCAGCATCTACAACATACCATTTGCGCTCTATAT
The DNA here is from genome assembly GCF_042680725.1 of Ferdinandcohnia salidurans. NCBI lineage: Bacteria > Bacillati > Bacillota > Bacilli > Caryophanales > Bacillaceae > Ferdinandcohnia > Ferdinandcohnia salidurans. The sequence continues at coordinate 53,234 of NZ_JBHUEK010000011.1, read as the reverse complement.
TGCTAGCATTAGCCATAAATGTTGTACGCATGAATTTCCCTCCTAATTTCACTAACGTTTCATTTTGTATTTAATCACGATTAAAGTTCCGGGGCTTTAACGTGGTGTTTAAATATCATACTAAAATATAATATAACTTTCAGGATGTAATGTCAAGGAAATGTTACACCAGGATTAGTTGTTATAGCATTATGGGGGTTTCCTAAACCTTCCACTCTTCGTAGTACACCTGCCAAAGGTATAATCCCTGACCTGGCGCGGTCTTTCCTGCAAGCGATCTGTCCTTTCCGGAAAGGATCGATTCCATCATAGTTGGGTCTTTTTGACCTCTTCCAACTTCTAATAGGGTGCCTACTAATATTCTTACCATATTATATAAGAACCCATTTCCTATAAACGAAAAAATAAGTTCATCATCATGTTTTTCAATATTAATCTCGTATATGGTTCGTACTTTATCTTGTACTTCCGTTTTTGAAGCACAGAAACTCGTAAAATCATGTGTTCCTATTAATCGTAACGAAGCTTCTCTCATCGCATGAAGATCTACCGGGAAAGTATAATGATGAGTATAATGACGTTTAAAAACGCAAGGTTCTTCACTCATTAACAATCGATAGCGATATTCCTTCGCCTTCACATCAAAACGTGCGTGAAAGTCTGGATCCACTTCCTCAACATAACGAACGCGAATGTCTTCAGGGAGCATCGAATTTAGGGCTCGTTTCCACCCTTCGACTGGAATAGATAATGGAGAATCAAAATGAACAACCTGTCCACGTGCATGTACAGTTGCATCTGTTCGACCAGAAGCTACTGTTTTCACCTGTTCTCCTTTATGCATTTTCTGTAAAGCAAGTTCGAAGTCAGATTGTACTGTTCGTTTATTTGGTTGTACCTGGTACCCTGAAAAATGGGTTCCATCATAGGAAATGATGCATTTGTAACGACTCATTTTTTCCCTCATTATCCTCGTAGTAAAAATAATACCATTGCCATTGCAAATAGTAAGACTAACATAAGTGTATCAAGACCACGCCACTGTAGCACACGTAATTTAGTACGTCCTTCTCCACCTCGATAACCTCTTGCTTCCATCGCAATAGCAAGTTCTTCTGCCCGTTTAAATGAACTTATAAACAATGGAATTAATAAAGGAACAACAGCCTTCATGCGATCTTTTATCGGTCCACTCGTAAATTCGACTCCTCTTGCAGCCTGTGCCTTCATTATTTTCTCTGTTTCTTGCATTAACGTCGGTATAAATCGAAGTGAAATCGACATCATTAACGCAAGCTCATGTGTTGGGAGACCGATTTTTTTAAATGGAGCTAATAAGCTTTCCATGCCATCGGTGATTTCAATCGGAGTACTTGTTAATGTTAATATTGTAGTCATAATAATTAAAAATAATAGCCGTAATGAAATAAAAATCCCTTGTGTTACGCCACCTTCATAAATTTGAAGCCATCCAAGGTCAACTAACAAGTCTCCTTCTTTGGTTAAAAAGACATGAAGGATAAATGTAAATAGAATAACCCATAAAATTGGTTTCAATCCTGACAAAATGTAGCGTAATTGGACTTTTGTTAATAACACAATTCCTAAAGTATAAATCCCTAATAATGCATAGGTAAGAACTGAATTGGCTAAAAAAACAATAAACACATAGAAGAAAATTAATAATAGCTTTGCTCTAGGATCCATTTGGTGAATTAGCGAATGACCAGGTATATATCGACCTATAATAATGTTCATTTCGGTACCCCCTTATCGTTAAGGGCATTTCCTACATATTGAACAATTTCATCCACCGACAGACTAGCTGATCTTGGAATCTCAATTCCTAACTTTTCTTCGAGCAGTCCTTTTAATCTAACTGCCTCAGGGACATCCAAACCTAAATGAAGAACTTGTTCAGGTTTTGAGAATATCTCTACAGGACTTCCTTGAAATTTTATCGTTCCTTTTTCCATTACAAGTATTTGATCAGCGTAACGGGAAGCATCCTCCATACTATGCGTTACAAGGATTGTTGTCAGACCGTTTTCTTTATGAAGTTTATAAAACATCTCCATAATTTCAAACCGTCCCCTAGGGTCTAGCCCTGCAGTAGGCTCATCCAAGACTAAAACCTGTGGGTTCATCGCCAAAATTCCTGCAATCGCAACCCGCCGCATTTGACCTCCACTTAAATCAAAAGGTGACTTCATTAAGTATTCATCAGATAGTCCGACCATTTTTATGGTTTGTCTAGCTCTTTCTTTAGCTTCTTCTAATGGAACCCCAAAATTTAGCGGTCCAAAACAAATATCTTTCTCGACCGTTTCCTCAAAAAGTTGATGTTCGGGAAATTGGAATACAACTCCAACGTTCTTTCGTAACGACTTAAGGTTTTTTTCTTTTTGTTTGGAACTAATTGTACGTTCTCCAATGGTGATTGATCCTGAGGTTGGCTGCAAGAGTCCATTTAAATGCTGGAGGATGGTTGATTTTCCAGAACCCGTATGACCAATTATAGCGGTATATGAACCAGACTTGATATGCGCATTAACATCATATAAGGCTAGTCTTTCAAATGGTGAACGAATCTGATAGCGATGTTCTAAATTTTCGATTGTAATGTCCATAACTCATCCACCAAGCCTTCTTCTGTTATATGATTCTTAGAGAGAGGAACACCGATTGCTCGTAGTTTTTTAGATACTTTTACAGAAAAGGGTAAATCCAAACCAATTTCTACAAGCTTATCATCTAACGCAAAAATCTCCTCGGGTTTTCCTTCTGCGAACAATTGTCCCTGATTCATTACAATAATTCGATCGGCTCTTGCTGCTTCCTCTAAGTCATGGGTAATTGACATAACCGTAATCTGACTCTCATTTTTAATTTCTCTTATCGTTTCTAAAACCTCTGTACGACCGATTGGATCTAACATAGAGGTCGCCTCATCCAAGATGATTAAATCCGGTTGGACAGCAAGAACACCAGCAATTGCAACTCTTTGTTTTTGTCCACCTGAAAGCTGATGCGGTTCATGCTCTAGAAAATCTCTCATATTTACCATATCAATAACTCTTTCAATTCGAGAGGCCATCGTTTCTCGTGGGATCCCGTTGTTTTCCATTCCAAAGGCAATATCATCTTTTACAGTTGTTCCAACGAACTGATTATCCGGATTTTGAAACACCATCCCAATCTTCCTTCGAATATCCCAAATTGAATCTTCATTTAGCTGTACACCCTCAATTGTTACTACTCCAGTCTGAGGCAACAATAACCCATTGAGAATACGTGCTAGGGTTGATTTTCCAGAACCGTTGTGACCAACAATCGCAAGCCACTCTCCTTTTTGAACAGAGAATGATAGATTTTCTAGCGCGGGACTCGCATTTTCTGCATATTGATAGCTTATCTGATCAACGACTAAAAGGTTCTCGCTCATTCTCATCCCCCTCTACCTTCTTATTAAAATACACCAAGGCGTATTTTACCCAAGATTTCTTAAACTTTTTCAAATCTGTAACTCTGCTGGACGCCTTAAACTTTTTCAACCAAGAGGCTGAATAAAATTATTTCCATAGAAATAATACTATTTCTTAAGCCAACTTACTACCTAAAAAATATTCGTTTCTACCTTATCTGTCAAGGGAATAAGAACGCGTTATTCCTAACTTCAAGGAAAAATGCTATGCATTATGTTCGTTCAAAAAGGATTGTAATATACTATTTATGGATAATTCTATCTTTTTTGAAAAATGATGAATGTAAAACAAAAAGGGCTTAGACCAGTTTGGAAAACTGTCCCGCCCTTATAAGAAAATAAAAATTAAACTAATTCAATGATAACCATTGGAGCACCGTCACCACGACGAGGTCCGATTTTCATGATACGAGTGTATCCACCTTGACGCTCTTCATAACGAGTTGCAATGTCACTGAATAATTTTTGTAGCGCATCTTGACCAGTCTCTTCGTTTGCTACTTCGTTACGGATGTAAGATGCAGCTTGACGACGAGCGTGAAGGTCACCACGCTTACCTAATGTAATCATTTTTTCTACAACTGATTTTAATTCCTTCGCGCGAGCTTCAGTAGTTTCGATACGCTCGTTGATGATTAAGTCAGTAGTAAGGTCACGTAATAACGCCTTACGTTGCGCGCTTGTACGTCCTAATTTTTGGTATGACATGAGGTATTCCCTCCTTTGTTGAATTATTATGAAAGACAAAGCATTAGATAACTAGGCTCTTGTAACAATAGACTTTCGTGATGAGAAAGATGCCTCTAATTCGCATAATTCAAACCGAGTCAGTCATCTTTACGTAAGCCTAAACCAAGCTCTTCTAGTTTAGCCTTAACTTCTTCTAAAGATTTACGACCAAGGTTACGTACCTTCATCATATCTTCTTCAGTTTTATGAGCAAGCTCTTGAACCGTATTAATTCCTGCTCTCTTTAAGCAGTTATATGAACGAACTGAGAGATCCAATTCTTCAATTGTCATCTCGAGGACTTTCTCTTTTTGATCCTCTTCTTTTTCAACCATAATTTCTGCATTTTGAGCTTCATCTGTTAATCCTACAAAAATATTTAAATGTTCTGTAAGGATTTTCGCACCTAGTGCAATCGCTTCTTTCGGACCAGTACTGCCGTCTGTCCAAACATCAAAAGTCAGTTTGTCAAAGTTCGCGACCTGTCCAACACGTGTATTTTCCACTTGGTAATTAACACGTGCAACTGGTGTATAGATGGAATCAATCGGAATAACACCGATTGGTCGATCATCACGCTTGTTTGCATCAGCTGGAGAATATCCTCGTCCGCGCTTTGCAGTTAATCTCACACGAAAATGTGCATCCTTAGCAAGAGTTGCAATGTGTAGATCTGGATTTAAGATTTCAACATCACTGTCATGCGTGATATCAGAAGCTTTAACCGGACCTTCACCTTGAACATCAATCTCAAGAGTCTTCTCATCATCTGAGTAGATTTTAAGAGCTAATTTCTTCACATTTAAGATAATAGATGTTACATCTTCGACGACGCCTTCGATTGTTGAGAACTCATGCAGTACCCCATCTATTTGGATAGACGTAACAGCGGCACCAGGGAGAGAAGATAATAGGATACGACGTAAGGAGTTACCCAAAGTTGTTCCATATCCACGCTCAAGTGGCTCGACGACGAATTTACCATAATTGGCATCTTCGCTGATTTCAACCGTTTCGATTTTTGGTTTTTCAATTTCGATCATTTATAAACCCTCCTTCAAAACGTCGAAACCTCGGCTAGACCATGATCAAAGACGTCTAACCGAAATTCCCAAAAGTTAAGTTCCCTAACTGTGCACAACAACTCGATTATTCTGTAAAGAACTTATAAAGAAAACATGGCGATTTGTAAGTAATACTCACTCACGCCTTTGTTACACTTATAAGATAAGAAAGTATTTGAAGCTTCCTTACACAGTAAAAAAGTTTATCAAAACCCATTAATCCATTATAGCCATGGATAAAAAATCTTATACAGAAAAAGATCAAATACGTCTTGTCGTATTTGTAATTATGTTATACACGACGACGTTTTGGTGGGCGACATCCGTTATGTGGTACTGGAGTAACATCTTTAATAGCTGTAACTTCAAGACCAGCAGCTTGAAGAGCACGAATTGCAGCTTCACGTCCTGCACCAGGGCCTTTTACAGTTACTTCAAGAGTTCTCATACCATGTTCCATTGATGCTTTTGCAGCTGTTTCAGCAGCCATTTGTGCAGCGAATGGAGTAGACTTACGTGAACCTCTGAAACCAAGAGCACCAGCACTTGACCAAGAAATTGCATTTCCGTGTGCATCTGTAATTGTTACGATCGTATTGTTGAATGTTGAACGGATGTGTGCAACACCAGATTCAATATTCTTTTTCACACGACGTTTACGAGTATTCGTTTTACGTGCCATTTATCCATTACCTCCCTTACTATTTCTTCTTGTTTGCTACAGTACGACGAGGTCCTTTACGTGTACGAGCGTTATTTTTTGTATTTTGACCTCTTACAGGTAATCCACGACGATGACGTAGACCACGGTAAGAACCGATTTCGATTAAACGTTTGATGTTAAGTGATACTTCACGACGAAGGTCACCTTCTACTTTGTAACGGTCAACGATGTCACGGATCTTGTTTAATTCGTCTTCTGTAAGATCACGAACTCGTGTATCTTCAGAAACACCAGCTTCTGCTAGGATTTTTTGTGCAGTTGGACGTCCGATTCCAAAAATATATGTTAAAGATATAACCACACGTTTTTCACGCGGAATATCAACACCAGCAATACGTGCCATTTAGACGTACACCTCCTTATTATTTAGCCTTGTTTTTGTTTATGTTTTGGGTTTTCACAAATTACCATTACTTTACCTTTTCTACGAATAACTTTACACTTTTCGCAGATAGGTTTTACTGATGGTCTCACTTTCATTTTTCAAACCTCCTTGATAGTTCGGAGCGCATTTATTTAAAACGGTACGTAATCCTACCGCGAGTCAAGTCATAAGGTGATAATTCAACCGTTACCTTGTCTCCGGGTAAAATACGAATAAAGTGCATGCGAATTTTACCAGAAACATGGGCCAAAACAGTATGACCATTCTCTAATTCAACTTTAAACATTGCATTAGGTAATGTTTCAGCAACAGTACCTTCAACTTCAATTACATCGTCTTTCGCCATTGGAATGTTCTCCCTTCTTCAAATCAGTAACTTGCTCATTGACAAACTTCGATACACACTAACATTGCTTTACGTTTGCCATCGACCAGTTTCCTTAATACTGCTCTGAACTTCCGGAGATACGTAATCAAAAATTAGATGAATGTTATTCTAATGAATAGGGTTTGTGCCTTACAATTTTGTTAAGATCTCATACCCTGTTTCTGTAATAGCAATCGTATGTTCAAAATGCGCACACGTTTTGCCATCGACTGTTACAACAGTCCAGTTATCTGCTAACGTCTTCACGTATCGACTACCTGCATTTACCATCGGTTCAACGGCAAGTACCATTCCTGGTTTTAAACGTGGTCCTTTATTAGGAGGACCGTAATGTGGAATTTGCGGCTCCTCATGTAATTCTTTGCCCACACCGTGACCAACATATTCTCGTACGATCGAGAAATTGTTCGCTTCGACATAAACTTGGATTGCATGAGAAATATTTGAAAGACGCACACCAGGTTTTGCTTCCTCTAATCCTCGATAAAGGGATTCTTCGGTTACAGTGAGAAGTTTTTGATTTTCGTTATGAATCGTACCTACTGGATATGTCCAAGCTGAGTCACCATGATAGCCGTTGTATTGCGCTCCGATATCGATACTAATGATATCTCCATCTTGTAAAACGCGATCACCTGGCATGCCATGTACCAACTCTTCATTAACAGAGGTACAGATACTACCGCGAAAACCATTATACCCTTTAAAAGAAGGAATTGCATCAAATCCACGAATAAACTTTTCAGCAATTGTATCCAGTTCTTTCGTTGAAATCCCTGGAGTAATATATTGTTGTAATTCTTGGTGTGTCAATGCAACGATCTTTCCAGCCTCGCGCATAATTTCGATCTCTCTTGGAGACTTGCAAATAATCATTTACTTTAATCCCCCAAGAAGCTCCTCTACATCACCAAAAACTTTGTTTATTTCTTGTTGCCCATTGATATTGCGAAGATATCCCTTTTCCTGATAAAAGTCAAGAAGTGGCTTAGATTGCTCGATATTTACTTGTAGACGAGTTCCAACTGTTTCCGCATTATCATCTGCACGTTGATAAAGTTCACCGCCACACTTATCACATTTACCCTCCTGAGTAGGTGGGTTAAATACTAAGTGGTACGTAGAACCACATTCCTTACAAATTCGTCGACCTGTTAATCTCTCAAGTAAGATTTCAGAATTGACATCAATGTTAATCACATAGTCAATTTTTTTATCGAGGTCAGTAAGAATTGTCTCAAGTGCTTCTGCTTGTGGAACGGTACGTGGAAATCCATCAAGTAAGAAACCCTTCTTGCAATCTTCTTTGCTTAATCGCTCACGGACAATTCCGATCGTAACTTCATCAGGAACAAGCTCACCTTTATCCATAAAGGACTTTGCTTGAAGCCCTAGTTCTGTTCCATCTTTAATTGCAGCACGGAACATATCTCCCGTAGAGATATGAGGGATATTGTACTTTTCTACGATTTTTTCAGCTTGAGTACCTTTACCAGCACCCGGAAGCCCCATTAATACTAAGTTCAAGTGATTTGCCCCCTCAGCCTCTTTATCTTAGAGGTGCTGGGAAATGTATTCCCAGTACCTTATTTGATAAATCCTTTATAATGGCGTTTTACAAGTTGACTTTCAAGTTGCTTCATTGTTTCCAGTGCAACACCGATAACGATGAGTAAGCTCGTTCCACCAATTTGTAAAGACTCCGGTAAATTCGCAAATTTTATAAAGAATACAGGAAGAACAGAAATAGCTGCTAAGAAAATAGAACCAACAAATGTTAATCGATACAGAATTTTCGTTACATACTCTTGCGTATTTCTTCCTGGGCGAATCCCTGGAATATAGCCGCCTTGCTTTTTTAAATTATCTGCCATTTGCTCAGGATTTACTTGAACAAATGTATAGAAATATGTGAACGCAATGATTAGTGCGATATATATGATCATCCCAACAGGCTGAGTATAATCAAAATATTTTTGAATCCATTCAGTTACCGCATTAGGACCAAAGAACGAAGCAATCGTTGGTGGCGTAATAATGAAGGAAACTGCAAAGATTACAGGAATAACACCAGCCGCATTTACTTTTAACGGTAAATGAGTAGAGTGTCCTCCAACCGGGCTATTAGCAGCTAATCGCTTTGCATATTGGATTGGAATTTTTCGTAAAGCTTGTTGTACGAATATTACACCTACAACAACAGCTATAACGGCAATTAACAATAATACAACAGTAATGATACGTAAGAATAACTGATCTCCAGCATCTTGAAACTGCTGTACATAGTATTGATTTACAGCCGTTGGAATTGCGGCAACAATACCAGCAAAGATAATAATTGAAATTCCGTTACCAACACCTTTAGCTGTAATCTGTTCACCTAACCACATTAAAAATGCTGTTCCGGCAGTTAGAACTACAGCAATTAGTAGGTAAGTACCAATGTTTGGATTTTCAATTAACATCCCGTTTGACATATTGTTAAAGCCGATTGACATACCTAATGCTTGGATAAAACCAAGCACTATTGTGCCATAACGAGTAAATTGAGCCAATTTACGACGTCCAACTTCTCCTTGCTTAGACCATTCCGTAAATTTAGGAACAACGTCCATTTGCAACAATTGAATAATAATTGAAGCAGTAATGTAAGGCATGATCCCCATTGCAAGGATTGAGAAGTTAAACAGTGCTCCACCACCAAATGTATTTAAAAGGCCAAACGCTGTATTGCTGTCAGTCGCTTTTAAAACATCGGCATTTACATTTGGTACTGGAATAAAGGTGCCGATTCGAAATACTACTAACATTAGTAAGGTGAATATAATCTTGTTTCTTATATCACCAACGCGCATAAAATTGGAGATTGTTTGAAACATTAAATCACCTCAGTTTTTCCGCCAGCAGCTTCAATAGCTTGTTGAGCAGTAGAGGAGAATTTGTGAGCTCTAACTGTTAGCTTTTTGTCAAGAGTACCTTTTCCAAGGATCTTAACACCAGCATTAAGTTTACTTACAACGCCAGTTTCAATTAAAAGTTCAGGTGTAACTTCTGTTCCGTCTTCGAAACGATTTAATGTTTCAAGGTTAACAATTGCAAAGTCTTTGCGATTGATGTTTGTAAAACCACGTTTTGGTAGGCGTTGGAATAGAGGCGTTTGACCACCTTCAAATCCAGGACGAACACCGCCACCAGAACGCGCTTTTTGACCTTTATGACCTTTACCAGATGTTTTACCATTACCTGAACCAGTTCCACGTCCTACACGGTTACGTGTTTTACGAGAACCTTCAGCCGGTTGTAATTCATGAAGTTTCATTTGGGCACCTCCTTATTTCAGAAAAAAATTCGATTATTGTTCTTTAACCGTAACTAGGTGAGCAACTTTATTAATCATACCGCGAATCGCAGCATTATCATCATGAACAACAGTTTGATGTAATTTTTTCAATCCAAGAGTACGAACAGTTACACGTTGGTCTTCAGGACGTCCAATGACACTGCGAGTGAGGGTGATTTCTAATTTCTTTGACATGTGTTTTCCCTCCTATCCTAACAGTTCTTCTACTGATTTACCACGTAACTTAGCTACTTCTTCAGCACGCTTTAATTGAGTTAATCCTTCTATTGTAGCACGAATCATATTTACAGGAGTATTTGTTCCTAATGACTTAGAAAGGATATCACCAACACCAGCAAGTTCTAATACCGCACGAACTGGTCCACCAGCGATAACACCAGTACCTTCAGATGCAGGTTTTAATAGTACTTCACCTGCTCCAAATTGACCAATTACTTGGTGTGGAATTGTTGTTCCGACCATTGGTACAGAAACAAGATTCTTTTTAGCATCTTCAATTGCTTTACGAATTGCATCTGGAACTTCTTGAGCTTTACCAGTTCCAAAACCAACATGTCCGTTCTTATCACCGACAACAACTAGTGCTGCAAAGCGGAAACGACGACCACCTTTAACAACCTTAGCTACACGGTTAACGGTAACTACGCGTTCTTCAAGTTCTAATTTGTTTGGATCAATGCGACGCATCTATAATGTCCCTCCTTTTTTATTAAAATTGTAGTCCAGCTTCACGAGCAGCATCTGCTAGTGCTTTAACACGTCCGTGATATAAGTAACCTCCGCGGTCGAATACAACCTCTTTGATTCCTTTTTCAATTCCACGTTTTGCAACTAGTTCGCCAACCTTTGTAGCTGCATCTACGTTTCCAGCACCTTCAACAGAAAGTTCTTTATCTAATGTAGAAGCACTTGCGATTGTTACTGAGTTCACATCATCGATTAATTGAGCGTAAATGTGTTTATTTGAGCGGAACACATTTAAGCGAGGACGAGTAGCAGTTCCTGAAACACGAGAACGAACACGAGCATGTCTTTTTCTACGAACTGCATTTTTATCCTGTTTCGTAATCATTTACGTCTCTCCTTTCTTTTACCTAAAAAGGCTTACTTCGCAGTTTTACCTTCCTTACGACGAACAAATTCACCTTCGTAGCGAATACCTTTTCCTTTATAAGGCTCAGGCGGACGTACACCACGAATATTAGCAGCTAACGCTCCAACGCGTTCTTTGTCGATACCTTTAACAACAATCTTTGTGTTAGACGGTACATCGATTTCTACGCCAGTCTCTGGAACGATTTCTACTGGATGAGAATATCCAACGTTTAGGACAAGTTTATTACCAGATTTTTGAGCACGGTATCCGACCCCGATTAGCTCTAAACCTCTTTCAAAACCTTTGGATACACCTTCAACCATGTTTCCTAAAAGACTACGAGTTGTGCCGTGAAGAGCACGGTGTTCTTTATTATCAGTTGGACGAGTAACGCTAATTACGTTCTCTTCAACATTGATTTGCATATCAGGGTGGAAAGCACGAGTTAATTCGCCCTTTGGTCCCTTAACAGTAACAGTATTACCGTTGAAAGTTACAGTAACACCTGATGGTATTTCGATTGGTTTTTTACCAATACGTGACATGTACTACACCTCCATTCTTTTCAAGCTATTACCAAACGTAAGCTAATACTTCTCCGCCGGCTTGCTTTTGACGAGCTTCTTTATCAGTTAACACACCTTGTGAAGTTGAAACGATCGCGATTCCTAAACCGTTTAACACACGTGGTACTTCGTTAGATTTTGCATAAACACGTAGACCAGGCTTACTAATACGCTTAAGACCAGTAATTACGCGCTCATTGTTTGCACCGTACTTTAAGAAGATACGGATAATACCTTGTTTATCATCCTCAATATATTCAACGTCACGAACGAAACCTTCACGCTTTAAAATTTCAGCGATTTCCCTTTTGATATTTGATGCAGGGATTTCAAGCTTCTCATGACGAACCATGTTCGCATTACGGATGCGAGTAAGCATATCTGCAATTGGATCTGTCATCACCATAGTATTTTTACCTCCTTCCCAATTCGGGGTTTACCAACTTGCTTTTTTTACACCAGGAATTTGACCCTTATAAGCTAGTTCACGGAAACAAATACGGCATAATTTAAATTTACGTAATACAGAGTGTGGACGGCCGCAACGTTCGCAACGAGTGTACTCTTGTACTTTAAATTTCTGTGTGCGTTTTTGTTTCGCAATCATTGATTTTTTAGCCACGTTTTCGCCTCCTTTACTTTTGGAACGGCATACCGAACGCTGTTAATAACTCACGAGCTTCTTCGTCAGTATTTGCAGTTGTTACGATAACGATATCCATACCACGAACTTTACTTACTTTATCGTAATCAATTTCAGGAAAAATTAATTGTTCTTTTACACCTAATGTGTAGTTACCACGACCATCAAAAGATTTCTTTGATACACCACGGAAGTCACGTACACGCGGAAGTGAGATAGAAACAAGCTTATCTAGGAAATCATACATACGTTCACCACGTAATGTAACTTTCGCACCGATTGGCATACCCTCACGAAGACGGAAACCAGCGATAGATTTCTTAGCTCTAGTTACAACTGGCTTTTGACCACTTAGAGCAGCTAACTCCTCTACTGCGTTATCTAAAACTTTAGAGTTTTGAACTGCGTCACCAACACCCATGTTGATCACGATTTTTTCTACTTTCGGAACCTGCATAACAGACTTATAGTTAAACTTGCTCATTAGAGCAGGTGTGATTTCTTTTTGAAATTTTTCTTTTAGGCGGTTCATGTAAGTACCTCCTTTCTTTGTTTACTATTTATCTAAAACTTCACCAGATTTTTTTGCTACACGTACCTTTTTGCCATCAACATCTTTGTAACCAACACGTGTTGGAGTACCAGATTTAGGATCTAATGGCATTACATTTGATACATGAATAGGTGCCTCTTGGCTAATGATTCCACCTTGTGGATTCACTTGAGACGGTTTTGAGTGTTTCTTTACGATATTAACGCCTTCTACAAGAACACGGTCTTTCTTTGGAAAGCTTTCAAGGATCACACCTTGTTTACCTTTATCTTTACCTGAAATAACCTGTACCTTGTCACCCTTTTTTACATGCATCTATTTCGCACCTCCTTAAAGGCTAATCGATTTCGAATTATAATACTTCTGGAGCTAATGAAACAATTTTCATAAAGTTGCTATCACGTAATTCACGTGCCACAGGACCGAAGATACGAGTTCCACGTGGACTCTTGTCATCACGGATAATAACGCAGGCATTTTCATCAAAACGGATGTAAGTACCGTCATTACGACGCACACCACGTTTAGTACGTACGATAACAGCTTTAACAACATCACCTTTTTTGACAACGCCACCTGGTGTTGCTTGTTTTACTGTACATACGATAACATCACCGATATTTGCTGTTTTACGACCTGAACCACCTAATACTTTAATAGTTAGTACTTCACGTGCTCCAGAATTGTCAGCAACTTTCAAACGAGTTTCTTGTTGAATCATTCATGAAACCTCCCTTCGGATTATTGATTGATCCGAACAATATATTTAGATAATAACTGCTTTCTCAACTACTTCAACAAGACGGAAGCGTTTTGTAGCAGATAATGGGCGTGTCTCCATAATTCTAACGACGTCGCCGATTTTTGCAACATTGTTTTCATCATGTGCTTTGAACTTTTTAGAATACTTTACGCGTTTACCGTAAAGAGAATGTTTCTTATAGGTTTCTACTAGAACAGTTACTGTTTTATCCATTTTGTCAGATACAACACGTCCAGTGTAGACTTTACGTTGGTTACGTTCACTCACTATCGTAGACCTCCTTCCTGGTTATCGATTATTTACGACCGATTTCTCTTTCGCGGACTACTGTCTTCATACGAGCGATTGATTTACGTACTTCACGAATACGTGCAGTATTCTCAAGCTGGCCAGTAGCTAATTGAAAGCGAAGGTTAAATAACTCTTCTTTTAATGATTTTACTTTTTGTTCTATTTCAGCAGTGGTAAGGTCACGGATTTCATTAGCTTTCATTTGATTCACCACCAATTTCTTCACGTTTTACGAACTTAGTTTTAACTGGTAGTTTATGAGCTGCTAGGCGTAGAGCTTCACGAGCGATCTCTTCAGATACACCAGCAATTTCAAACAAAACTTTTCCAGGCTTAACAACAGCTACCCATCCTTCAGGAGCACCTTTACCGGAACCCATACGTACTTCAAGAGGTTTTGCTGTATAAGGTTTTGATGGGAAAATTTTAATCCAAACTTTACCGCCACGTTTCATATAACGTGTCATCGCGATACGAGCAGCTTCGATTTGACGGTTTGTAATCCAAGATGCTTCTTGAGCTTGTAAACCGTATTCTCCGAAATGTACTTCAGTACCACCTTTTGCTTGACCACGCATCTTTCCACGGTGTTCTCTGCGGTATTTCACACGTTTTGGTAATAACATATTATTTTCCTCCTTCCACAGTCTTCTTCTTAGTAGGAAGGACTTCTCCACGATAGATCCATACTTTTACGCCGATCTTTCCATAAGTTGTATCAGCTTCAGCAGTACCATAGTCGATATCTGCACGAAGTGTATGAAGTGGAACTGTACCTTCACTGTAGTGTTCTGCACGAGCGATATCAGCTCCGCCTAAACGACCTGAAGTTTGTGTTTTAATACCTTGAGCACCAGCACGCATAGCACGTTGAATAGCTTGCTTTTGTGCACGACGGAATGAAACACGGTTTTCTAATTGACGAGCAATATTTTCAGCTACAAGAGTTGCATCGACATCAGCTCTCTTGATTTCAAGGATGTTGATGTGTACTCTCTTGCCAGTTAATTGGTTTAATGCTTTACGAAGTGCTTCAACTTCCGTACCACCTTTACCAATAACCATACCTGGTTTTGCAGTATGGACAGTAACGTTAATACGATTAGCTGCACGTTCGATCTCAATTTTAGATACAGAAGCATCACTTAAACGCTTTGCGATGTATTCGCGAACTTTAAGGTCTTCGTGTAATAAATCTGCATAGTCTTTGCCTGCGTACCATTTTGACTCCCAATCACGAATGATGCCGACACGCAGTCCGACTGGATTAACTTTTTGACCCACTACTTATCCCTCCTTCTTTTCTGATACCACGATTGTAATGTGGCTAGTGCGTTTATTGATCTGACTTGCACGTCCCATAGCTCTTGGACGGAATCTTTTTAATGTTGGACCTTCATTTACATATGCTTCAGTAATAACTAGGTTATTAGCGTCCATTTCGTAGTTATGCTCTGCATTCGCAATCGCAGAATTTAATACCTTTTCTACAACAGGAGAAGCAGCCTTTGGTGTGTGTCGTAGGATCGCGATTGCTTCACCTACTTGCTTGCCTCGAATTAGATCTGCTACTAAACGAACCTTACGAGGAGCAATACGAACTGTTCTCGCAACAGCTTTAGCTTGCATAGATAATCCTCCTCTCATTAACGTCTTGTTTTCTTATCGTCATTTGCGTGACCTTTGTAAGTACGGCTTGGTGCGAATTCACCAAGTTTATGACCTACCATATCTTCAGTAACATAGACTGGTACATGTTTACGACCATCATATACCGCAATTGTATGACCGATGAATTGAGGGAAAATCGTTGAACGACGTGACCAAGTTTTAATAACTTGTTTCTTCTCAGATCCATTTTGATTTTCTACCTTTTTCATTAAGTGGTCATCTACAAAAGGTCCTTTTTTCAAACTGCGTCCCATAAGTGAACCTCCCTTCGTGATTGACCTACGGTTCCGATGAACCGTAGCACAATCCCGTTATTTTTTACGACGACGTACGATAAATTTATCTGACTTGTTTTTCTTCTTACGAGTCTTGAATCCAAGAGTTGGTTTACCCCATGGAGTCATAGGTGACTTACGTCCGATTGGTGATTTACCTTCACCACCACCGTGTGGGTGATCATTAGGGTTCATTACAGATCCACGAACTGTTGGGCGTTTACCTAACCAGCGTGAACGACCTGCTTTACCAATGTTAACTAGTTCATGTTGTTCGTTACCTACTTGACCTACTGTCGCGCGGCAAGTAGCTAGAATCATGCGAACTTCACCTGAATTTAAACGAACAAGAACATATTTACCTTCTTTACCAAGTACTTGTGCAGAAGTTCCAGCTGAACGAATTAATTGTCCACCTTTACCAGGTTTTAATTCGATGTTGTGGATTACTGTACCTACTGGAATGTTAACTAATGGAAGTGCGTTACCTACTTTAATGTCAGCATCTGAACCTGAAACTACCTCCATACCTACTTGTAGGTTTTTAGGAGCAAGAATGTAACGTTTTTCTCCATCTGCATAGTTAATTAAAGCAATATTTGCTGAACGGTTTGGATCATATTCGATCGTAGCAACGCGTCCTGGTATACCATCTTTATCGCGTTTGAAGTCAATCACACGATATTGACGCTTGTGTCCGCCAGCTTGATGACGTACTGTGATTTTACCTTGGTTATTACGTCCACCTTTTTTGTGTAAAGGCGCAAGTAATGATTTCTCTGGTCTGTCGGTAGTAATTTCAGCAAAGTCTAATGTTGTCATACCACGACGACCGTTAGAGGTTGGTTTATATTTTTTAATCGCCATCTCAATTTCCCTCCTTCTCTATAAAATTAAACTTCAAAGAATTCGATTTCTTTGCTATCTGCAGTTAACTTAACGATTGCTTTTCTGCGACGATTTGTATATCCACTGTAACGTCCTACACGCTTGAACTTACCTTTGTAGTTCATGATGTTTACTTTTTCAACTGTTACACCGAAAATTTGCTGAATAGCATCTTTTACTTCGGTTTTATTAGCTTTCACGTCAACATCAAATGTGTATTTTTTTTCAGCCATAAGGTCTGATGAACGTTCAGTAATAACAGGGCTCTTAATAATATCACGAGGATCTTTCATTATGCGAGCACCTCCTCTACTTTTTCCACCGCAGCTTTAGTAATCACAAGCTTATCATGGTTAAGAACATCAAGAACATTTACTCCATTAGCAACAACAACTGTTACTCCAGGAATATTACGTGCTGAAAGTTCCACTGCTTCATTTGCATCTGCAGTTACGATTAACGCTTTACGATCAACGTTTAATCCTTTCAGTACCGCAACCATTTCTTTAGTTTTAGGAGTTTCTAATACTAGATTTTCTAATACTAGAATATTTTCCTCTAATACCTTAGTAGATAATGCTGATTTGATTGCTAAACGGCGTACTTTTTTAGGTAATTTGTAGCTATAGCTTCTTGGAGTTGGACCAAATACTGTTCCACCGCCACGCCATTGTGGTGAACGAATAGAACCTTGACGAGCACGACCAGTACCCTTTTGACGCCATGGTTTACGTCCTCCGCCAGCTACTTCAGAACGGATTTTTGTTTTGTGAGTTCCTTGACGTAAGGAAGCTCTTTGCATAATTACTGCATCGAATAATACTTGTTTGTTTGGTTCAACACCGAATACAGAATCGTTTAATTCAATTTCTCCTACAGCTGAACCAGATTGGTTATACAATGATACTTTAGGCATTCAAATGTCCTCCTTTCCTAGTAAATTATTTTACTTTTACAGCACTTTTTACTGTAATAACAGATTTTCTCGCACCAGGTACATTACCTTTTACTAGAAGAAGATTACGCTCTGTATCTACTTTCACGATCTCTAAGTTTTGTACTGTGATACGTTCTCCACCCATACGACCAGGTAGAAGTTTGTTTTTGAATACACGGTTTGGAGCTACAGGTCCCATTGAACCAGGACGTCGGTGATAGCGTGAACCGTGACTCATAGGTCCGCGAGATTGTCCGTGGCGCTTGATCGCACCTTGGAATCCTTTACCTTTTGAAATTCCTGTTACATCTACAATATCTCCCTCTGCGAAGATATCAACTTTGACTTCCTGACCAACTTCAAACTCATCTAAGTTAACTCCACGTAATTCACGTACGAAGCGCTTAGGTGCAGTGTTTGCTTTTGCTGCATGACCCTTTTCAGGTTTGTTTGAAAGCTTTTCTCTCTTATCGTCAAAACCGATTTGAACTGCTTCATATCCATCAGTCTCAACTGATTTCTTTTGAAGAACTACGTTCGGAGCAGCTTCGATTACAGTTACAGGGATAAGCTCACCGTTACCTACGAATACTTGAGTCATACCAATTTTTCTTCCTAAGATTCCTTTGGTCATTAGTCACACCTCCTAATATATTTACAATTTATTTCATTTTAAAATTAAAGTTTGATTTCAATGTCAACACCAGATGGTAAATCCAAACGCATTAATGAATCAACAGTTTGTGGTGTTGGGTTAACGATGTCGATTAAGCGTTTATGTGTACGCATTTCGAATTGTTCACGAGAATCTTTATACTTGTGAACAGCACGAAGAATCGTATAAACAGACTTCTCAGTTGGAAGTGGAATAGGACCAGATACAGCTGCCCCAGATCGTTTTGCTGTTTCTACGATTTTTTCTGCAGATTGATCAAGAATTCTGTGATCATAAGCTTTTAAACGAATACGAATTTTTTGTTTTGCCATTATTTTCCCTCCTTTATCGCCTACTTTTAAAATAGACCTTCTCCGTGGAAATTTCCTTACACTCGCCATGGCAAAGCGGCCGGGTGTATCAGCAACCTTCCACATCATCGCAGTCAAAGACCAACATTGTCTATTATACAGAAACCAAATACGAAATGCAACATAAATCTTTGTTTTATGCATGTCTTTCGCACTTTTTCAATTATACACACCATCAGTATACATTTCAACAAAAGTCCTAATATATTTTTACGTTAGATTTTGGAAACTAATTTATTGTGATCTTTCTTCTATTATATATAGAAAATATCTCATAAAAAAACAGGCGGTATGATCCGCCTGCTTTGTAAACATATTGGAATTATTACTCTTGGATTGTAGCAACAACGCCAGCGCCTACTGTACGTCCACCTTCACGAATAGAGAACTTAGTTCCTTCTTCGATTGCAACTGGAGCGATTAGTTCAACAGTCATTTCGATGTTGTCGCCAGGCATTACCATTTCTACACCTTCTGGAAGGTTACAAATTCCAGTTACATCAGTTGTACGGAAGTAGAACTGAGGACGGTAGTTTGAGAAGAATGGAGTGTGACGTCCACCTTCTTCTTTTGATAATACATATACTTCTGCTTTAAACTTTGTATGTGGCTTGATTGTACCTGGCTTAGCAAGTACTTGACCACGTTGGATGTCTTCACGAGCAACACCACGAAGTAGTGCACCGATGTTATCACCAGCTTCAGCATAGTCAAGAAGCTTACGGAACATTTCAACACCTGTTACAGTAGTTGATTTTGGTTCTTCAGTTAAACCGATGATTTCAACTACATCACCAACTTTAACTTGTCCACGCTCAACACGACCTGTAGCAACTGTACCACGACCAGTGATTGAGAATACATCCTCAACTGGCATCATGAATGGCTTTTCAGTGTCACGAGTTGGAGTTGGAACGTACTCGTCAACAGCAGCCATTAATTCAATAATTTTTTCTTCCCACTCAGCTTCTCCTTCAAGAGCTTTTAGAGCAGAACCTTTGATTACTGGAATGTCGTCACCAGGGAATTCATATTCAGAAAGAAGGTCACGTACTTCCATTTCTACTAATTCTAATAATTCTTCATCGTCTACCATGTCACATTTGTTCATGAATACAACTAGGTAAGGTACACCTACTTGACGAGAAAGAAGGATATGCTCACGAGTTTGTGGCATTGGACCATCAGCAGCAGATACTACTAGAATCCCACCGTCCATTTGAGCAGCACCAGTAATCATGTTCTTTACGTAGTCAGCGTGTCCTGGGCAGTCAACGTGTGCATAGTGACGGTTGTCAGTTTCATACTCAACGTGTGAAGTTGAGATTGTGATTCCACGCTCACGCTCTTCAGGAGCTCCATCGATTTGGTCATAGCCCATTGCAGTACCTTTTCCGCTTCTTTTAGCAAGAACAGAAGTGATAGCTGCTGTTAAAGTTGTTTTACCATGGTCAACGTGTCCAATTGTACCAATATTAGCATGTGGTTTCGAACGGTCAAATTTCTCTTTTCCCATTTGAAAAGCCTCCTTAAGTATTAGTTATTTTTATAGTAAGTATGATATCCCGAAAGTGGGGTAGTCCCACTTTCAGAGCCTACATAAGTAGTTATACTTGATGTAAAGGCGAAAATCAATTATTCACCTTTATTTTTTTTGATAATTTCTTCAGAAATTGATTTTGGTACTTCTTCGTAATGATCGAAGTGCATTGTGAATACCCCACGACCTTGTGTGTTAGAACGTAAAGAAGTAGCATATCCAAACATTTCAGATAGTGGAACCATCGCACGTACTACTTGTGCATTACCGCGCGCTTCCATACCTTCAACGCGTCCACGACGAGAAGTGATACCACCCATAATGTCTCCCATGTATTCCTCAGGAATAACAACTTCAACCCTCATAACAGGCTCAAGAATTACAGGCTGACATTTTGATGCAGCGTTCTTAAGTGCCATAGAAGCGGCAATTTTAAACGCCATTTCACTTGAGTCAACATCATGGTATGAACCATCATAAAGTCTAGCTTTGATATCTACTAATGGATAACCAGCTAGAACCCCTCTATCTAGAGCGTCTTCTAGACCAGCTTGTACAGCAGGAATGTATTCACGTGGAACTACCCCACCAACAATCGCGTTTTCGAATTCGAAACCTTTACCTTCTTCGTTTGGTGAGAATTCAATCCAAACGTGTCCGAATTGTCCGCGTCCACCAGATTGACGAGCGAATTTACCTTCAACCTGTGCAGATTGACGGAAAGTTTCACGATACGCAACTTGTGGTGCACCAACATTGGCTTCTACTTTGAACTCACGCTTCATACGATCTACTAGGATGTCTAAGTGCAACTCACCCATACCTGCAATAATCGTTTGACCTGTTTCTTGGTCAGTATGTGCTCTAAATGTCGGATCCTCTTCTTGAAGCTTTTGTAAAGCTGTAGACATTTTGTCTTGGTCAGCTTTTGATTTTGGCTCAACAGAAAGTTGAATAACTGGTTCTGGGAATGTCATAGATTCAAGAATTACTAATTCTTTCTCATCACATAATGTATCACCAGTTGTTGTATCTTTTAAACCAACAGCTGCAGCGATGTCCCCTGCATAAACAGTTGAGATTTCCGCACGGCTATTCGCATGCATTTGAAGGATACGTCCGATACGTTCACGCTTCCCTTTAGTTGAGTTTTGTACATATGAACCAGAATTTAATGTACCTGAATATACACGGAAGAACGTTAATTTACCAACATATGGGTCAGTCATTACTTTAAACGCAAGCGCAGAGAATGGCTCGCTGTCATCAGAATGACGCTCAACTTCTTCACCTGTATCAGGAAGGTGACCTTGAATAGATGCAACATCTGTTGGAGCTGGTAGATAATCGATAACCGCATCAAGTACTTTTTGAACACCTTTGTTTTTGAATGCAGTACCACATGTTACTGGGTAGAATTCTACCTTAAGTGTAGCTGTACGAATAGCTGCACGTAATTCCTCGTTAGAGATTTCTTCTCCACCAAGATATCTTTCCATCAATTCTTCATCTAGTTCCGCTACAGCTTCTACAAGCTTTTCGCGATATTCGTTTGCTTGGTCTTGAAATTCCTCAGGAATTTCACCTACTTCGATATCAGTACCTAGGTCATTACCATAGAATGTTGCATTCATTTCAACAAGATCAATGATACCTCTGAATTGATCTTCTGCACCAATTGGTAATTGAATCGGGTGTGCATTCGCTTGTAGACGGTCATGTAATGTGCTTACAGAGTATAGGAAGTCAGCACCAATCTTGTCCATTTTGTTTACGAATACAATACGTGGAACACCATAAGTAGTAGCCTGTCTCCAAACTGTTTCTGTTTGTGGCTCAACCCCTGATTGTGCATCAAGAACAGTTACTGCACCATCAAGTACACGAAGTGAACGTTCAACCTCAACTGTGAAGTCTACGTGTCCTGGAGTGTCGATGATGTTAACGCGGTGATTCTTCCAAGATGCAGTTGTAGCTGCAGATGTAATCGTAATACCACGTTCTTGTTCTTGCTCCATCCAGTCCATTTGTGAAGCACCTTCATGTGTTTCACCGATCTTATGAATTTTACCAGTATAATAAAGGATACGCTCAGTTGTTGTTGTTTTACCAGCATCAATGTGAGCCATGATACCAATATTACGAGTCTTTTCTAAGGAGAACTCTCTTGCCATTTGGGTCTTTCTCCTTCCTAATGTTAAGTATAATTTTTTATTGTAAGAATGGCTCTGTTAATCAACTTAACAGAGCTGTTTAGTTTAATAGCTTTCTTCGTAGTTATAATTTAATTCAGCAAAAAGCTGAATTAAATTATTACCAACGATAGTGAGCAAATGCTTTGTTTGCTTCTGCCATTTTGTGAGTATCTTCACGTTTCTTAACAGATGCACCAGAGTTGTTGGCTGCATCAAGAATTTCGTTAGCTAAACGCTCTTCCATTGTTTTTTCACCACGAAGACGAGCGTAGTTTACTAACCAACGTAATCCTAAAGTAGAACGACGATCCGGGCGAACTTCAACAGGAACTTGATAGTTTGCACCACCTACACGACGTGCTCTTACTTCTAGGACAGGCATGATGTTTTTAAGTGCTTGTTCAAACACTTCCATTGCATCTTTACCTGAACGTTGTTGAACTAAATCAAACGCATTATATAAAATCGCTTGAGATTTACCTCTTTTTCCATCAACCATCATTTTGTTGATTAAACGAGTTACAAGCTTTGAATTGTAAATTGGATCTGGTAATACATCTCTTTTAGTAATAGGTCCTTTACGAGGCATTGATATTTCCTCCTTTCAGTCATAAATGTGTTAGTCTATTATTTCTTAGCTGCTTTTGGTCTCTTAGTACCATATTTAGAACGACTTTGCGCACGGTTATTAACACCAGCAGTGTCAAGTGCACCACGAACGATGTGATAACGTACCCCCGGTAAGTCTTTAACACGTCCACCACGAATTAGTACAACACTGTGCTCTTGTAAGTTGTGACCAATTCCTGGGATGTAAGCAGTAACCTCAATTCCGTTAGTTAAACGTACACGAGCATACTTACGAAGTGCTGAGTTCGGCTTCTTAGGAGTCATAGTACCAACACGTGTACAAACACCACGCTTTTGAGGTGAAGTAGCATTAGTTTGTGACTTTTTGAAGCTGTTGTAACCTTTATTTAATGCTGGAGAGTCGGATTTTTGAACTTTGCTTTCGCGACCCTTACGAATTAATTGGTTAATAGTAGGCATTATTTGTTTCCTCCCTTCTTCTTTCATCAAGACCACATATCCAGGTGGTTCATCTTTTTACAAAAAACAAAGTTCTTGTAGATTCACTTCTCCACAAAAACAGTTCTTAATTAATTATCGCAACAGCAGAAGCTCCTACTTCGATTCCACAAGCTTTTCCTAGCCTTTTCATCGAATCTACCTTTGATATTGGGATTTGTTGTACCTCAGCTAATTGTAATACTTTGTTGATCACACGCCGATCGGCATCTTCTGCCACAACTATCTCCTTTACCTTATCGGTTTGTATAGCCTTTACTGCCTGCTTAGTACCTATAATTATCTTCTTTGCCTGTGATACTTTTTCATAAGACATCTAAAATATCCTCCAAAGCAACAGGTTTAAGGAGCACCTTAGATATATTAACACCCTAAGAGAAGGATGTCAACTACAAGTAAATAAAATTATTTAGGCTCGTAGTAGACATCCACTATCTTAGATATGCTCTTCTAACCTTTATTCAACACCAACAGTGTCTTCTTGTTGCTCTACAACTACTGGTTCTGCTCGTCGATAACGATTCATACCTGTACCTGCAGGAACAAGTTTACCAATAATTACATTCTCTTTTAGTCCTAGTAATTCATCACGTTTTCCTTTAATTGCAGCATCAGTTAGGACACGAGTTGTCTCCTGGAATGACGCAGCAGATAGGAATGAATCAGTTTCTAGTGATGCTTTAGTAATACCTAGAAGTACCGGTCTACCAGTAGCAGGAGCTTTACCTTCAAGTAATACTTTCGTGTTAGCATCCGTGAATTGATGTATATCAAGTAATGAACCTGGTAATACATCTGTTTCACCTGCATCAGTAACTCTAACCTTACGAAGCATCTGTCTTACCATAACTTCGACGTGTTTATCACCAATTTCAACACCCTGCATACGATATACTTTTTGAACTTCTTTTAAAAGGTATTCCTGAACAGCAGTAGTATTAGTAACCTTTAATAATTCTTTTGGATCAACAGAACCTTCAGTTAACACCTGACCACTCTCAACTTGTTGACCTTCAGCGACCTTCAAGCGAGCGCCATATGGTGCAGTGTAAGAACGAGATTCAACGTCACCTTGGATTACAACTTCTTGCTGTCTGTCTTTTATTTCATTAACTGCGGTAACAACACCGTTGATTTCTGTAATAACAGCTTGACCTTTTGGATTTCTCGCTTCAAATAATTCTTGAATACGAGGTAAACCTTGAGTTATATCGTCTCCTGCAACCCCACCAGTATGGAATGTACGCATTGTAAGCTGAGTTCCTGGTTCACCGATTGATTGAGCGGCAATGATACCAACTGCTTCACCAACTTCAACCTCTGATCCCGTTGCTAGATTACGACCATAACATTTTTTACAAACGCCGTGGCGTGTGTTACATGTAAACGCAGAACGGATTGTAACTTCTTCGACACCAGCATCAACAATTATTTTTGCGATATCTTCTGTAATTAGTTCGTTTTCTGCTACTAACACTTCATTTGTTTCAGGGTGAACAACTTTCTTTCTTGCATAACGGCCATCGAGACGCTCTTCAAGAGGTTCAATAATTTCTGTTCCCTCTTTTAACGAGCTAACAAGTAAGCCGCGATCTGTACCACAGTCGTCCTCACGTACAATTACGTCTTGAGCTACGTCAACTAGACGTCTTGTTAGGTAACCAGAGTCAGCTGTCTTAAGGGCAGTATCTGCAAGACCTTTACGAGCACCATGCGTAGAAATGAAGTACTCTAATACTGTTAGACCTTCACGGAAACTAGATTTAATTGGAAGTTCAATGATACGACCAGCCGGGTTCGCCATAAGTCCACGCATACCAGCTAACTGTGTAAAGTTAGATGCGTTACCACGGGCACCGGAATCACTCATCATGAAGATTGGGTTTCGCTTATCAAGTGAAGCCATTAGCTTGCCTTGAATGGTATCTTTCGCCGCACTCCAGATTGAGATAACTCGATCATAACGCTCATCTTCTGTAATTAAACCACGTCTAAATTGTTTTAATACGTTATCAACCTTTGCTTGAGCTTGCGCTAAAATCTCTTCTTTTTCAGCTAATACAACAATATCTGCTACACCAACAGTGATACCAGCTTTTGTTGAATACTTAAATCCAAGATCCTTCATGCGATCAAGCATTTTAGAGGTTTCAGTAATTTTAAAACGTTTAAAGATTTCAGCAATTATATTACCGAGTATTTTCTTCTTGAACGGATCGATCTGTTCTTGAGCTTGAATTAGTTCTTTAACATTCGCACCCTTAGGAACAAAATACTTTTCAGGTGTTTTCACTTCTAGGTTTGTTTTTGTAGGTTCGTTAATAAATGGGAATGATCTTGGTAAAATCTCATTAAAAATCAACTTACCTACTGTTGTCATTAGCAACATATTATTTTGTTCTTCTGTAAATGTTGGGTTCATTAAGGAACCCGCATGTACCGCAACTCTAGTATGAAGATGTACATACCCATTTTGATATGCAAGAATAGCTTCATTTGTATCCTTGAAAACCATTCCTTCTCCGACTGCCCCAGGACGCTCCATAGTTAAGTAATAGTTACCTAATACCATATCCTGTGATGGTGTAACTACTGGCTTTCCATCTTTCGGATTTAAAATATTTTGTGCTGCCAACATTAATAGTCTCGCTTCAGCTTGCGCCTCAGAAGAAAGTGGTACGTGAACCGCCATTTGGTCACCGTCAAAGTCTGCATTATATGCCGTACACACAAGTGGGTGAAGACGGATTGCGCGTCCTTCAACTAATGTAGGTTCAAATGCTTGAATACCTAAACGGTGTAATGTAGGGGCACGGTTTAAGAGAACCGGATGCTCCTTAATTACTGACTCAAGCACATCCCAAACTTCAGGTTGCACACGTTCAATCTTTCTTTTCGCACTCTTTATGTTGTGAGCAAGCCCTTTTTCAACTAGCTCTTTCATCACAAATGGTTTGAATAGTTCTAACGCCATTTCCTTTGGTAGACCACATTGATACATCTTAAGGTTCGGACCTACAACAATTACGGAACGACCAGAATAGTCAACACGTTTACCTAATAGGTTTTGACGGAAACGACCTTGCTTACCTTTCAACATGTGTGAAAGGGATTTTAGTGGACGGTTACCAGGTCCTGTAACAGGTCTGCCACGACGTCCGTTGTCAATCAGTGCATCAACCGCTTCTTGAAGCATACGCTTTTCATTCTGAACAATAATGCTTGGTGCGCCTAAATCTAAAAGACGCTTTAAGCGATTGTTACGGTTAATAACACGACGGTATAAGTCGTTTAAATCTGAAGTTGCAAAACGACCACCATCAAGCTGAACCATTGGTCGTAGTTCAGGAGGAATAACTGGTAGTACATCAAGAATCATCCATGAAGGCTCGTTACCTGAGTTACGGAATGCTTCCAGTACCTCAAGTCGCTTAATTGCACGAGTTCTTCTTTGTCCTTGAGAAGTTTTCAACTCTTCTTTTAAGCCATCTACTTCTTTTTCTAGATCGATATCGAGCAGAAGCTTTTTAATCGCTTCAGCGCCCATTGCAGCATGGAATGTGTTCCCGTATTTTTCACGGTATGCACGATATTCCTTTTCAGAAAGCAATTGCTTTTTATCTAAAGGAGTATCTCCAGTTTCTGTTACAACGTAAGAAGCAAAGTAAATTACTTCTTCAAGAGCCCGAGGGGACATGTCTAAGACAAGTCCCATTCGGCTTGGAATTCCTTTAAAGTACCAAATATGTGATACAGGTGCTGCAAGTTCAATATGTCCCATGCGTTCCCGACGAACTTTTGCACGAGTAACTTCTACGCCGCATCGATCACAGACTACACCTTTGTAGCGAACACGTTTATATTTACCACAGTGACATTCCCAGTCCTTTTGTGGACCAAAGATTCGTTCACAGAATAACCCATCTTTTTCTGGTTTTAATGTACGATAGTTAATTGTTTCTGGCTTCTTCACTTCACCGAAAGACCATGAACGGATCTTATCTGGAGAAGCGAGGCCAATGCTCATGTATTCAAAATTATTAACATCTAGCAAGGGGCCTACCTCCCTTTTGATCTTCAGGATTACCCTAATTGACCTTTGCTTTGAATGACAATCAAATGCGCCTTGGCGTATTTGTGCCCGATTTTTTTCGAGCACGCTCGAAAAGTTTCCTTAAAAAAATCGTGGCATCCGCCGGAGGCTTTATCATTAAGCAGCAGTTCTTGCTGCTTAATGATATCTATTCCTT
Source organism: Ferdinandcohnia salidurans (assembly GCF_042680725.1). Lineage (NCBI taxonomy): Bacteria > Bacillati > Bacillota > Bacilli > Caryophanales > Bacillaceae > Ferdinandcohnia > Ferdinandcohnia salidurans. The sequence continues at coordinate 25,316 of NZ_JBHUEK010000011.1, read as the reverse complement.
AACTACTGCGTTCTTTTCTAATTCTGAGTCGGTTTGTTGGTCAGAATCAAGAGATATTCCCTCTGATTGACTTGCTTCCTCATCATCTTCTAAATCACGCATTTCAATCTCTTCTTCATCACCTGAAAGAATTTTCACATCTAATCCCAGTGATTGTAGTTCTTTAATTAATACTTTAAACGATTCAGGTACACCTGGTTCAGGTACATTTTCACCCTTAACAATCGCTTCGTATGTCTTCACACGGCCAACAACATCATCGGATTTAACTGTAAGGATCTCTTGTAACGTGTATGCAGCACCATAAGCTTCAAGCGCCCAAACTTCCATTTCACCGAAACGTTGTCCTCCGAACTGAGCCTTACCACCAAGTGGTTGCTGTGTAACAAGAGAATAAGGTCCAGTTGAACGAGCATGAAGTTTGTCATCAACCATGTGTGCTAGTTTAATCATATACATGATACCAACAGATACTCGATTATCAAACGGTTCACCTGTTCTTCCATCATATAAAACTGTTTTCGCATCACGAGACATTCCAGCTTCTTCTAAAGTATCCCAAACATCTTCTTCCGTTGCACCGTCAAATACTGGTGACGCAACATGAATACCCAGTTGTCTAGCAGCCATACCTAAGTGTAGCTCTAGAACCTGACCGATGTTCATACGTGACGGAACCCCTAGTGGGTTTAACATGATGTCGATTGGCGTTCCATCTGGAAGGTATGGCATATCTTCTTCCGGAAGAATTCTTGAAATTACCCCTTTGTTTCCGTGACGACCAGCCATCTTATCTCCTTCGTGTATTTTACGTTTTTGAACGATATATACACGAACAAGCTGATTTACACCTGGTGGTAATTCATCTCCATCTTCTCGGTTGAACACCTTCACATCAAGAACAATTCCTCCACCACCATGTGGTACACGAAGAGAAGTATCGCGCACTTCACGTGCTTTTTCACCAAAGATTGCGTGTAATAGACGTTCTTCAGCTGTTAGTTCCGTTACCCCTTTTGGTGTAACTTTACCTACAAGTAAATCACCGTCTTTTACCTCGGCACCAACACGGATAATTCCACGCTCGTCGAGATTGCGTAATGCGTCTTCTCCAACGTTTGGAATATCACGTGTGATTTCCTCTGGTCCTAATTTTGTATCACGTGATTCAGATTCATATTCTTCAATATGAATAGATGTATAAACATCATCTTTTACAAGTCTTTCACTCATGATGATGGCATCTTCATAGTTATATCCATCCCAGTTAATAAAACCAACAAGAACGTTACGTCCTAACGCTAGTTCACCCTTTTCCATAGAAGGACCATCTGCAAGGATTTCTCCTTTAACAACTTCATCCCCCTCTGTAACAATCGGGCGTTGGTTATAACATGTACCTTGGTTCGAACGAATAAATTTTAGTAGACGGTATTTATCAAGGTCGCCTTTCACCTTTTGACCATCAACTTCTTGATAGCGACGTACCGAGATTTGTTTTGCTTCAACTCGCTCAACAATACCAGGGTGTTTACAAATTACTGCGGCACCTGAGTCCTTACCAGATACATACTCCATACCTGTACCGACGAACGGCGCTTCCGGCTGCATAAGAGGAACAGCTTGACGTTGCATGTTCGCACCCATTAGCGCACGGTTTGAGTCATCATTTTCTAAGAAAGGAATACATGCAGTCGCTGCAGAAACAACTTGTTTTGGCGATACATCCATGTAGTCAATTCGGTCACGGTGTACAACAGTGTTCTCACCCTTGAAACGAGCAACTACATCTTCATCTAAAAATTCTCCATTTTCACCTAAACGAGAATTTGCCTGAGCAGTAACATAGTTATCCTCTTCGTCTGCTGTTAAGTAGTCAATTCTATCTGTAACTTTGCCTGTTTCAGGATCAACTCTTCGATACGGAGTTTCGATAAACCCAAATCGATTCACCTTTGCATAAGATGATAATGAGTTAATTAGACCGATGTTTGGACCTTCTGGTGTTTCAATCGGACACATACGACCATAGTGAGAGTAATGAACGTCACGAACTTCGAATCCTGCACGTTCACGTGTTAAACCACCAGGTCCTAATGCTGATAATCTTCGTTTATGTGTTAATTCTGCTAATGGATTTGTCTGGTCCATAAATTGTGAAAGCTGAGAGCTACCAAAGAACTCTTTAATTGAAGCGATCACTGGACGGATATTGATTAATTGTTGTGGAGTAATCGTATTCGTATCTTGAATTGACATTCTCTCACGAACAACACGTTCCATTCTTGATAATCCAATACGGAATTGGTTTTGTAGAAGCTCACCAACTGAACGCAGACGACGATTACCTAAATGGTCGATATCATCTGTATCTCCAACTTGATGTAACAAGTTAAAGAAATAGCTAATTGAAGAAAGAATATCCGCTTGTGTAATATTCTTAACGCCTTCTTCGATATAGGCATTACCAATGACATTAATGACTTGTTCGCCATCTGGGTCATTTGGAGCGTAAATCTTTATAGACTGAAGTGTGATTTCTTCATCTATAACGCCACCTGCTGGCTGAAGTGATTTAAAACCAATACCATTCTCCAAATATGGAATGATACGGTCTAGCGTTCTGCGATCGAGAAGCGTGTCTTTTTCCACGATAATCTCACCAGTTTCAGGATCAACAAGTGTTTCTGCAATACGCTGATTAAACAAACGGTTCTTAATATGAAGTTTTTTATTGATTTTGTAGCGTCCTACACTCGCAAGGTCGTAACGCTTCGGATCAAAAAAGCGTGATTCCAATAAACTTTTTGCGTTTTCGACTGTTGGCGGTTCTCCAGGACGTAGACGTTCATATATTTCTAGTAATGCTTTTTCTGTGCTTTCTGTGTTGTCTTTTTCAAGCGTGTTGCGTAAATATTCATTTTCACCAAATAAATCGATGATTTCTTGATCAGAGCCAAACCCAAGCGCGCGCAAAAGGACCGTTACCGGCAATTTACGAGTACGGTCGATACGAACGTACACAACATCCTTCGCATCTGTTTCATACTCTAACCATGCACCACGGTTTGGTATTACCGTTGCTGTAAAGCCGCGTTTACCATTCTTATCAACTTTGCCACTGAAATAAACACTCGGTGAACGAACCAATTGTGAAACAATTACACGTTCTGCACCATTGATAACGAACGTACCTGTTTCTGTCATGAGTGGGAAGTCACCCATAAATACATCTTGGTCTTTTACTTCACCAGTTTCTTTATTGATCAAACGCACCTTTACTCTAAGTGGCGCTGAATAAGTAACATCTCTTTCCTTTGATTCCTCTACAGAATACTTTGGCTCACCTAAACTGTAATCAATGAACTCTAGAGATAGGTTACCTGTAAAATCTTCAATCGGGGAAATATCTTGGAACATTTCCCTAAGACCCTCATCAAGAAACCACTGATAAGAAGAGGTTTGAATCTCAATAAGATTTGGTAATTCTAAAACTTCACTAATACGAGCATAACTTCTTCGTTGGCGGTGTCGTCCATACTGAACTAGTTGACCTATCAACCCATTCACCCCTCATATCAAGCGTTATTAATCTTGCTATTTTATAAATACTTACTAATTATAAAAGCCTACCTATAAACTAATATAAATAGTAAGAAGTAAACCGCAAATCAAAATGATAGGACACATAAAGCAGCCTATCAAATCCGACTTTTTCAAGCCAAATAAATACTGATCTGTTTTGTCTAGAAAAATGTTTAATAGCTATTTTAAGCCGAAAAATAACCTTTTTTATAGACAAAAAGAAAAAGGGTTTCTACTATGAAAACCACAATTCTAAAAACAAACTATTGATTTTATCAGTTTTTCCATACATACTATATTTATACATATATTTAATTTTTTAGTTATACATGGAAAAATTACATATCGGCATTATATAATGCTACCACACGTGAAATACCCAGTCAACTTATTTTTTCATTTGTCAAGTGGAAATTTCCTTTTGAATTATTTCGTTTTCTTAGCTCTAATAATATGGTAGCCTTTCTTTCTTTCAACAATCTCTACTTCTTCGAAGATCAGCTCAAGCTTCTCGATCGCAGACGGAGCTCCTTGCTTCTTTTGAATCACAACCCACAATTCACCGCCAGGAACTAAATATTGATAGCTCTCTTCTAAAATATGATGTACCACTTTTTTTCCTGCGCGAATTGGAGGATTTGAAATAATGGCCGCAAAGCCTCGTTTTTCTACATTTGTAAATAAATCGCTTTGATGTATATTAACATTTGTGACCTTATTTATTTCCGCATTCTTTATTGAAAGCTCGATTGCCCGTTCATTCACGTCGATCATTTCAACAAGACGTTCATTATGTACTTTTGCGAGTGCAAGACCAATCGGACCATACCCACAACCAACATCTAAAAATGGACCAGTAACTTCTGGAGCTTCAAACTCCTCCACTAATAAACGAGATCCAAAATCAACTTCATTTTTTGAAAAAACTCCACTATCACTTGTAAAAGAAAATGAATTTCCTTTTAAGACAAATACCTGAGTTTTTTGATTACTTGCCACAGTGGGTTTACTAGTATAATAATGTTCGGCCATCAATATATCTCCCAACATAAGAGTATATGAACAGTATACCCATTTCATTCATACTTGATAAAAAAAGCTCGCTTGATAGCGAGCTTTTTCATACGTTACTTAAGATTACTTAACTTCTACGCCAGCTCCAACTTCTTCAAGTTTAGCTTTAACTTCTTCAGCTTCCTCTTTAGAAACGCCTTCTTTGATTGGTTTTGGAGTGTTGTCAACAAGTTCTTTAGCTTCTTTTAAGCCAAGACCAGTGATTTCACGTACAACTTTGATAACTTTGATTTTTTGTGCACCAGCGTCTGATAATACAACATCAAACTCAGTTTGCTCAGCAGCAGCTTCAGCTCCGCCACCAGCAGCTACAGCTACAGGAGCAGCAGCAGTTACACCAAATTCTTCTTCAATTGCTTTTACTAGGTCATTTAGTTCTAAAACAGTCATGCTTTTAACTGCTTCAATGATTTGTTCTTTAGTCATTAGAAAATCCTCCTTAAATAATTATCCTATTTGTATTTCGAATTGTATAATTGTATTACGATTAAGCGCCTTGCTCTTCTTTTTGTTCTGCAACTGCTTTAGTAGCAAGTGCAAGGTTACGAATTGGAGCTTGAAGTACGCTAAGCAACATAGAAAGTAAACCTTCGCGTGATGGTAGATCAGCAAGAGCTTTAACTTCCTCAAGAGTTGCAACATTTCCTTCGATAACACCCGCTTTGATTTCTAATGCTTCATGCTTTTTCGCAAAATCATTAAGAATTTTAGCAGGAGCAACTACGTCTTCATTACTGAATGCAATTGCGTTTGGTCCTGTTAATGCATCATTTAAACCAGCAAGCTCAGCTTGTTCTGCAGCGCGGCGAGTTAATGTGTTTTTGTACACTTTAAATTCAATGCCTGCCTCACGAAGTTGCTTACGTAGTTCTGTTACTTCTGCAACAGATAGACCGCGATAGTCAACAACGATCGTTGATTTACTTTCACGTAATTTGTCTGCAATTTCAGTTACGATTTGTTTCTTTTGTTCTACTGCATGACTCATTCTTTTACACCTCCTGTGAGTTATTTCGCAACACTTGAAACCGTTCGGTGTTAGAGGGCGTTCATGAAGAACACGTTTCTAGATTAAAAAACCTCTATGCCAAGTAGACACAGAGGTAGTAATGATCAAGTAATATATACTACACCTCGGTAGGAAATTAAGCTATCGAAGCACCTACTGTCTACGGTACAAATGCTATTCATTTGTTAACAACAAAATCTATTATATGAAATGCTCTTGTAAAAGTCAATATCCACTATTTTCTAATTAGAATGTAGAAGCGTCAACTTTTACGCCAGGTCCCATTGTAGAAGATACAGCAACGTTTTTCATGTAAGTTCCTTTTGCTGCAGATGGTTTAACCTTAAGCATAGTTTCATAAATTGTAGTGAAGTTCTCAATTAGTTTTTGATCATCAAATGAGATCTTACCAATCGGAACATGAATGTTAGAAGATTTATCAACGCGGTATTCAACTTTACCAGCTTTGATTTCATTAATTGCTTTTGTTACATCAAAAGTAACAGTTCCTGTTTTAGGGTTTGGCATTAAACCTTTTGGCCCTAATACACGACCAAGCTTACCAACTTCACCCATCATGTCAGGAGTAGCTACGATTACATCGAAATCAAACCAACCTTGGTTGATTTTGTTGATGAACTCGCTATCGCCAACATAATCAGCTCCAGCAGCTTCTGCTTCTTTTGCTTTTTCACCTTTAGCGAAAACTAATACACGTTGAGTTTTACCAGTACCGTTTGGTAGAACAACTGCACCACGAATTTGTTGGTCAGCTTTCTTAGGGTCTACTCCTAAACGGAATGCAACTTCTACAGTCGCATCAAATTTAGCTGTGCTTGTTTTCTTTACTAATTCAATTGCTTCTGCAACTGAGTAAGCTTTTGTACGGTCTACTAATTTAGCAGCTTCTACGTACTTTTTACCTCTTTTTGCCATTTTAATTTCCTCCTCAATTGTGGTTTTAACGGAATAACCTCCCACGCCAAGCGTGACAGCACTTTTATGCACTGACGCTAGACAGAACAAAGGTTGCGAACGAAAGAAAAGTGATGTTCCATCCGCAACCCCCGAACAAATTGTAGCAAATTGGAATTAGTCTTCGATGACAATTCCCATGCTACGAGCAGTACCTTCAACCATACGCATTGCAGATTCAACATTTGCTGCATTTAAATCAGGCATTTTTGTTTCTGCAATCTCGCGTACTTTATCACGCTTAACTGTTGCAACTTTATTACGGTTTGGTTCACCAGAACCAGACTCAATTCCAGCCGCTTTCTTTAAAAGAACTGCAGCAGGAGGAGTTTTTGTAATAAATGTAAATGAACGATCTTCATAAACTGTGATTACAACAGGAATAATTAAACCAGCTTGTTCTGCTGTACGAGCGTTGAACTCTTTACAGAATCCCATAATGTTAACACCTGCTTGACCTAATGCTGGTCCAACCGGTGGCGCTGGGTTTGCTTTACCCGCTGGAATTTGTAATTTAACCTCTTTAATTACTTTTTTAGCCACGAGACACACCTCCTTAAAGTCCGTGATGTGGTAATAGGGTTTTACCCTCCCACTCATCTATTCTTTATAATCAATAAAGAACGTTAGCATAGTTAGTCTCAATATTTTGAGACATACTGACCTATGCAATATTACCACTTTTGATTTACAATATCAAGTTTTTCTTCATTAGATTTTTTCGATTTGTGTAAAGTCCAACTCAACTGGGGTTTCACGACCGAACATATTGACAAGAACTTTTACCTTTTGCTTATCGACATCTAGATCTTCGATTGCACCTGTGAAGTTTGTGAATGGACCTTCTTTCACACGAACTGTTTCTTTTAATTCAAAGTCAACATCAATAGGCCTTTCATCCATTCCCATTCTCTTAAGGATGAATGTTACTTCTTCTGGTAAAAGTGGCGTTGGTTTTGAGCCTGAACCCGCTGAACCAACGAAACCTGTAACTCCAGGTGTGTTACGTACTACATACCAAGAATCATCTGTCATGATTAATTCAACTAAAACATAACCAGGGAATACCTTCTTCTTAACGATTTTCTTTTTTCCGTTCTTGATATCAGTTTCTTCATCTTCCGGAACAATAACGCGGAAGATTTTATCTTGCATGCCCATTGATTCGACACGTTTCTCTAAATTTGCTTTTACTTTATTTTCATACCCTGAGTACGTATGAACAACATACCAATTCTTTTCCATAAGTTAGGACTGCTTGTCCTTCCCTCCCTTTACTGGGTTTTGACACCGTCTTGACATTCTATATTTTTTGCAATTAAAAAAACCCGTAACCGGGCTTTCTCGTAAACACTCTTTGTTCTCTATTCATCATTATACCATGAGTGAACAGGGTTTATTCAAGTACTAAACGAATTAATTCAGAAATTCCAAGATCAACCACTGCGAAAAATACAGATACAAAAATTACCGTTGTTAATGTAACAATTGTATAACGTGTAAGTTCTTTTCTTTTCGGCCAGCTTGTTTTCTTCATTTCTCGAACTATTTCACGAAAAAACTTGGTTATGTTTTTCATCCATGTAACCTCCAACTTTATCAGAACAATCCTAATCTATTTCGTTTCACGATGATTCGTGTGAGAATTGCAGGTCTTACAAAACTTCTTCATTTCAAGCCGTTCAGCTGAAGAGCTATTCTTCATGGTCGTATAATTTCTACTACCACATTCCACACAGGCTAAAATTACCTTTTTACGCATTTTATCACCATCCATGTAAAATGCAGCTTGCATCCTATTATTAAATAAATTGTCTCAATTTCCTTAAAAATGTAACACAGGCTTGATTTATATGTCAATACTAGGCCCTGACTGTAAATATTGGTTAGAAACGGTTCCTTTTATAACTTAATCTCTTGAATTTCTAAATACCGTTCTAATTTACGTTTTACACGTTGGAGCGCATTATCTATAGATTTTACATGACGATTTAAATCCTCTGAGATTTCCTGATAGGACCTTCCGTCTAGATATAAGGATAACACCTTACGCTCTAAATCACTTAGGAGCTCTGCCATTTTTAATTCAATGTCATCAAACTTTTCCCTATTGATGATTAATTCTTCAGGATCTAAAATCTTCGCACCTGAAATAACATCCATTAATGTACGGTCAGATTCTTCATCATATATCGGCTTGTCCAATGAAACATAAGAATTAAGAGGTATATGCTTCTGTCTTGTCGCGGTTTTAATCGCAGTAATAATCTGACGTGTAATACAAAGTTCTGCAAACGCTTTAAAAGAGGAAAGTTTGTCCTCCTTGAAATCACGAATTGCTTTGTATAGCCCGATCATACCTTCTTGAACAATATCTTCGCGATCTGCTCCTATTAAAAAGTATGATCTGGCTTTTGCACGCACAAAATTTCTATACTTATTAATTAAATAGTCCAATGCTTCACTTTCACCAGCATGGACCAATTCCACGACTTCCTCATCCTCTAGTCGGTCATAATATAATCTGTTGCCATAATCATCGAAGCTTGAACTCACACCGATCCCTCCGACCTACCTTAGAAGTTGTTTCCTACCAAAAACGCTAATAAATAAAGTTAATACGTAATGTTCGTAAAATTCTTTATCTAGAAATATTATACAGGAGTGCTTTTCCAAGCGTCAACCCGCTCATTGCTGTCCTCGACGCCATTTTTCAAATATTTCTGCAATTTCGTCGGAAAGTGGAATTTTTGAAACACTTTTTTCTTGATAGGTTTTCTTGACGTCCTTTTGAATTCCAGACTCTACTACTTCCATCTCCGTCAGTAATTCTCTAGCCGATTTCCTTAAGGCCCCTTGTCCAAATATCTGCCATTGCTCGGTAAAATCAGAAGTTGCTACATGGATTTGTGTTTTAATATTATTTAATTGTTGTGCTAGCTTTTCTATCCGTTCATCCGCCGTCTCATTTTCACGCGTAAAAATAACTTCGATTTTTCGACTTTTCATTTTTGATTCAATTCCTGGTACGAGGTGTGCATCAAATACAACAATCACCTTATATCCTGTGTACGCCTGATATTCAGCCATCTTCTCGATTAACAAATCACGCGCTGCTGAAAAGTCCTTTGTTTTAAGATGACGTAGTTCTGGCCATGCACCTATAATGTTGTAGCCATCTACCAGCAGGATATCCATTTGATTTACTCTCCTAACGGATTCCGCTTACGATAAACCTCATACATAAGTAGACTAGCAGCAACAGAAGCATTTAAAGAGGTTACTTTTCCCTGCATCGGTAAATGTAAAAGAAAATCACATTTTTCTTTCACAAGGCGTCCCATGCCTCTACCCTCACTGCCAATAACTAAGCCAATCGACATTTTACCGTCGACATTTCGATAATCCTCTTTTCCCTTCGCATCTGTACCAACAATCCATACCCCACGGTCCTTTAATTCATCAATCGTTCTCGCTAAGTTCGTTACTCGTGCAACTGGAATATACTCAATCGCCCCTGTTGACGCCTTTGCAACGGTTGCTGTTAATCCTACTGCTCTTCTTTTGGGAATAATTACCCCATGTGCTCCAACTGCATCGGCTGTACGAAGGATTGAACCAAGGTTATGAGGATCCTCTAATTCATCTAACAAGATGATAAAAGGAGCTTCGTTTCGCTTTTCGGCAGCTGCTAAAATATCATCAACTTCTGCATACTCATACGCTGCTACCTGTGCAACAACGCCTTGGTGGTTGCCTTCAACCATCTGGTCAATCTTTTTTTTCGGAACAAATTGAACCAATACGTTACCCTCTTTAGCAAGGGAAGTAATCTGGTTCATTTGCCCTCTGTTGGACCCCTCTGCAATCCAAATTTTATTGATATCACGCTCAGATTTCAATGCTTCAATTACGGGGTTTTTTCCAATAATATAATCACTAGCCATTTCTTTTTCCTCCTTTCTTAAGATTCGATAATTCGAAATGCCTCTTCAATAATCGAATGGATTCTGTCTGTATCATTTTGTAAAAAGTGAAAACCGAGTAATGCTTCAAACGCTGTACTGTATCGGTATGTCTGGACATCTGTATTTTTAGGAACTGTTCCACTCTTTGCGTTGCGACCCCTTCTGATTACTGCTTTTTCTTCCTCTGAAAAAAAATCTTCATCAAGCATCTCATGGATTACCGCCGATTGTGCTTTAGCCGATACATAATGCTTCGCCTGATTATGGAGTTGATTGGGTCTAACACTCCCCTTTTGCAAGAGGTAATGCCGTACATACATTTCGTATACGGCATCCCCCATATAAGCTAGGGCAAGACTATTTAATTGATGACTATCAATTTGGTTGTCTGATAAAAACTTCATTCATTATCCTCTTTTCCATCTTGTACCTTGAGGAGTGTCTTCTAGAATAATATTCATTGCCTTTAATTGGTCACGAATTTGGTCAGACAAAGCAAAGTCGCGATCTTTTCGTGCTTGGATTCGCTTTGCAATTAGTTCTTCGATTTCCTCATCAAGTAGTTGTTCATCTTCTAATTTAAGACCTAGTGTATTAAATAATACCTCGAATTCTTGGATAAAGGCTTCGATCACCTTTTCGGCCGTGTTTTTTTCTTGTAAGTAATAATTGGCCTGTTTCGACATCTCAAACAAAACAGATATTGCATTTGCCGTATTAAAATCATCATCCATTGCCTCAATGAAATCATTGCGAAACGCTGTGATTTTTTCTAGCCATGTTTCATCATCATTCGTTAGATTCGTACTGCTTTGCAGACGATGCTTTAAGTTTGCGTATGAAGTACGTAATCGTTCTAATGCATTTTTTGTACTTTCTAGTAATTCAACACTATAGTTAATTGGGTGTCGATAATGGACAGACAGCATGAAAAAGCGCAATACCTGTGGGTCCACGTCTTTGATAATATCGTGAACCAATACAAAGTTACCAAGAGATTTTGACATTTTTTCATTATCAATATTAATATAGCCGTTGTGCATCCAATAATTTGCAAACGTTTTTCCATTCACAGCTTCGGATTGTGCAATTTCATTTTCATGGTGTGGAAACGCTAAGTCTTGACCACCTGCGTGAATATCAATTGTTTCACCTAAGTATCTTTTAGCCATTGCCGAGCACTCGATGTGCCAACCTGGGCGACCATCGCCCCACGGGCTTTCCCAATAGATTTCTCCAGGCTTCGCACTTTTCCATAAGACAAAGTCAAGGGCATCCTGCTTCTTATCTCCCACTTCAATCCTCGCACCTACGCGTAGTTCGTCAATGGACTGGTGCGAAAGCTTTCCATATTCCTTGAATTCCCTCGTACGATAGTAAACATCACCTTCTGATTCATAGGCAAAGCCCTTCTCAATAAGAGCCTGGATAAAATCAATAATAATATCCATATTCTCTGTAACCCTTGGATGAACATCCGCCTTTTTGCATCCTAATGCAGACACGTCCTCAAAATAAGCATCGATAAAACGTTCCGCAATAGTCGGCACCTCTTCACCTAACTCATTTGCTGCTTTAATCAATTTATCGTCAACATCTGTAAAATTGGATACATAATGAACATCATAGCCTCTAAATTCAAAATAACGACGAACTGTATCAAATACTATGGCAGGCCGTGCATTTCCAATATGGATATAGTTATAAACAGTTGGACCACACACATACATTTTTACTTTATTTGCCTCAAGTGGTTTAAACTCTTCCTTCTTACGAGTTAGCGTATTATAAAGGTGAATGGACATTATCCTTTGCTCCTTCCTTATGTTGGATTACCTTTTTTAGGCTTTCAATTTCGTTTTCTAGTTCTCTGATTTTATCTAAAACCGGATCTGGTAAATCGCGGTGATTTAAATCCTTGCTATTTCTTACTTTAATACCATCCTGGATTACAACCCTACCTGGGATACCGACGACGGTGGAATTCGGAGGAACATCTTGCAGAACAACCGAACCCGCTCCTACTTTTGAATTCTCTCCAATTGTAATCGATCCTAATACTTTGGCTCCTGTTGCAATCAGTGCATTGTCCTTAATTGTTGGATGCCGCTTTCCTTTTTCTTTCCCTGTTCCACCGAGGGTTACGCCCTGAAACACTGTCACATTGTCCCCAATTTCACAGGTCTCACCAATCACTACGCCCATCCCATGGTCAATGAAAAATCGACGGCCAATTTTAGCACCAGGGTGAATTTCAATTCCTGTGAAGAAACGACTTATTTGCGAAACAGTTCTAGCTAAGAAAAACAATTTCCTTTTAAAAAGAAAATGTGCCACTCGGTGTGACCAAATTGCATGCAATCCGGAGTAAGTCAGCATCACCTCAAAATGAGTTCTTGCAGCTGGGTCCTGTTCAAACACAACTTCGATATCCTCTTTCATTCGCTTAAACACAATCAACCCTCCTTATAAGAAAAACGCAAGCGCCTTGCTCAGCCCCGACAAGCACAAGATAAGCGCTGACAGAAGGCGCTCTTTGCCTTCAGAAGCGATTGGTTTGTGACCTCGAGGGGCTAGGCGCTGAAGCTAGACATTACCTTTTTCGCCAAAATAAAAAGCGCCCCTGTGTAAAAACACAGAGACGCTTAATCGCGCGGTTCCACTCTGTTTAGGTAATCAATGGTATCTATTACCTCAACTTAATCTCGTAACGGTGAGACTCCGCTTTTATCTACTACATAAATGGTTCGATAAAAGACTCAAAGGTGCATTTCAATAAGCGTTTCCCATAAACCACTTTCAGCCGGTGATGGTTCTCTCTGTTCATATTTGCCCGATTCCTGCAAATACTTTAATGTCAATCACTTATTTACTCTCCTTATCAACACTTTTAAATTATATAATTGATTACCTATACTATATTACATTTTCAACAAGATGTTAACTAATTAAACTATTTAGGCGTGAAATTATTTTTTCTTTTCCTAGTAAATGAATTGCTTGTGGCAAATCAGGTCCATGAAGTTGACCTGTTGCAGCCGCACGAATTGGCATGAAAAGATTCTTCCCTTTTTGTCCAGTTCCTTTTTGAACAGCTTTAATCGCCGCCTTAATTTCAGCAGCACCGAATGTTTCAAGACCTTCAACCTCTTGTAAAAACGCCTTTAAAACTTCAGGAACTGTTTCACCTGCAAGAACTTCCTTCGCATCCTCTTCAATCGTTAACTCTTCTCTAAAGAAAAGCTCTGTTAATTCAACAATCTCAGCGCCGTAGCTCATTTTTTCTTGATGAAGCGCAATTAAATCTTGTGCCCATTGCTTGTCAATGTCACTTAATGGCTCATTTAATCTACCAGCTTTAATTAAGTGTGGCAATGATAGATCTACTAAGCGATCTAATTCTATATTCTTCATATATTGGTTGTTCATCCAAGTAAGCTTTTGTGTATCAAATACAGCAGGTGATTTTGAAAGACGTGCAGGATCAAAGATCTCAATAAACTCATCTTTTGTATGAAGCTCTTCTTCTCCAACCGGTGACCATCCTAATAGAGTGATGAAGTTAAATAAAGCTTCAGGAAGATATCCAAGTTCTTCATACTGTTCAATAAATTGAATAATTGACTCATCACGCTTACTAAGCTTTTTACGGCTTTCGTTTACAATCAATGTCATATGCCCAAAGGTTGGGATATCCCAGTTAAATGCCTCATACACCACCATTTGCTTCGGTGTATTTGAAATATGATCTTCTCCACGTAATACATGTGAAATTTCCATTAAATGATCATCAATAACTACCGCAAAATTATAAGTAGGTGTTCCATCTTTTTTCACGATAACATAATCGCCCATGCCTTCAGACTCAAAAGAAATCTCGCCTTTAACCATGTCGTTAAACGTGAACACCTTTCCTTCAGGAATGATGATACGAATACTTGGTTGTCTTCCTTCATTTTCTAAAGCTTGTTGTTGGTCCTTTGTTAAGTGACGACATTTTCCTGAATAATGAGGAGTCTCGCCACGTTCAATTTGCTCTTCACGCTCTTTTTCAATCTCTTCTTCCGTACAGTAGCATTTATAAGCGAGTCCTTTATCTAGTAACTCTGTATAATACTTTTCATAAATCTCATTACGCTCTGATTGACGGTATGGGCCATACTCACCATCAACATCTGGTCCTTCGTCCCAATCAATGCCAAGCCATTTTAAATATTTAAGCTGGCTCTCTTCGCCGCCTTCAATATTTCGCTTCTTATCTGTATCTTCAATACGGATAATGAATTTTCCATTTTGGTTTCTAGCATATAGATAATTAAATAAAGCCGTTCTTGCATTTCCAATATGTAAATGTCCTGTTGGACTTGGTGCATATCGCACTCGAACGTTATTTGACATTTATGTACCCTCCGTTACGACCTTTATATCATTGATATTTTAACACCACTTTGTTTACTGTCAAAGAATTAGTTATCTTCCTTTAACAATAGCACTGTAGCTTGTGCTGCAATTCCCTCACCACGACCCGCAAAGCCTAATTTTTCAGTTGTTGTGGCTTTTACATTCACCTGTGATGGGTCTGCTTCTAACAATTCGGCAATTCGTCCTCTGATTTGTTCAATATACGGTGCCATTTTAGGCTTTTGAGCAATAATGGTACAGTCGATATTTCCAAGCCTATACCCTTTTTTCCTCACCAGCTCCCATACATGCTGTTGAAGTTTTGCAGAATCAGCATCCTTAAAATTCGGGTCTGTATCCGGAAAATGCTTGCCTATGTCTCCTTCACCAATCGCACCAAGACAGGCATCAGATACTGTGTGCAACAATACATCTGCATCAGAATGGCCTAATAATCCTTTTTCATATGGGATTGTAATTCCACCTATAATTAACGGGCGTCCTTCAACCAATTGGTGAACATCAAAGCCCTGCCCAATACGAAACATGGGTTCTCCCCCTTTTTATCAAGTTGTTTACTCCAGAAAAAATTTAGCTTGTCCAGTTTTGTAAGATTGCTTCAGCAAAAATTAAGTCATCTGGAGTCGTAAGTTTAATATTTAAGTAATCGCCTCTAACAATATAAACTTGTTTCGGAATTCTTTCAACGAGACTCGCTTCATCCGTGCCGAGAAAATCCTCTTTTTTAGCTAATTCATGTGCTTCTTGTAAGATAGAAACATGAAAAGCTTGTGGGGTTTGGATTGCCCACAAGCTAGAACGTTCAACTGTCTCTTCCACATATAAATCACTAGAGGCGCGTTTAATTGTATCCTTTACGGGAACCGCTAGAACAGCCGCTCCCTTTTCTGCTGCCACACTTACTAACTCATGAACATGCTCTTGTTTCAGAAAAGGTCTGGCACCATCATGAACCAACACAATATCTGTATTTTTCGCAGCTAGTAAGCCATTATAAACACTATACTGTCGTTCACTGCCACCCTGAACCAAAGAAACAACCTTTTGAATGCGATATGTTTGAAGCAATTCTTCAAAGATTAGCTGTTCATCCTTATTGATCACTAAAATGATTCCTGAACACATTGGATCCTGTTCAAAAACTCTTAATGTATGAACAATTACTGGTATTGATTGCAATTCGATGAATTGTTTATTCTTTCCTGCATTCATTCTCTTTCCTTGACCAGCAGCAGGAATTATAACCTGATAATTCACCACTTAGCGCCCCTATCGATGTTTAAGTATTCAATTATAAAGCTTTTTCAAGCAACTTTGGCTTTGCGAAAATCATTCGACCCGCTGATGTTTGTAACACACTCGTTACAAGTACATCAATGCGTTTTCCGATATAATCACGACCTTCTTCCACGACAATCATTGTGCCGTCATCTAAGTAAGCAACACCCTGATTATGTTCTTTTCCATCCTTAATGACCTGCACACTCAATTCTTCACCCGGTAACACAACTGGTTTCACAGCATTTGCTAAGTCATTAATGTTCAATACTGCTACATTTTGCAGCTCACAAACCTTGTTAAGGTTAAAGTCATTTGTCACGACTACACCCATCGTTAATTTCGCAAGTTTCACTAACTTACTATCAACCTCTTGTATATCGTCAAAGTCACCTTCATAGATATCTACCTTGATTGATAGTTCTTTTTGAATTCGGTTTAAAATATCCAAACCTCTTCTACCACGGTTTCGCTTTAACACGTCTGAAGAATCCGCAATATGCTGAAGTTCCTCTAAAACAAATCGTGGAATGACAATGGTTCCTTCAAGAAATCCGGTTTGGCAAATATCTGCAATACGTCCATCAATAATTACACTTGTATCCAAAATTTTAAGTTTTTTGGCCTGTTGGTTAACTTCCTCGTCCTCTAAGCCCTTTTTCTTCCCAGCACGGTTAATAGAGAATAAGTTCACAAGCTCATCCCGCTTTTTGAAACCAACCTGGAATCCTAAATATCCCAAAAGCAGGGTTATGAAAATAGGAAGCACTGTATTTACGACTGAAAATGTAATACGGTCTAATGGAATCACAATTAAAAACGCAACAATTAAACCTGAAATTAAACCTAGGCTTCCAAATAACACATCTGTAACAGGAGCTTTGATCAATGACTCTTCAAGCCATTTAATTAGACCTACGATATAATCTACTAACCAAAAAGTAACAATAAATAATATAATAGCACCTAAAATCGCAAGCGTATATGAGTTATTTAAGTATGGAATATTGTCGATATCTAACAGCTTAAGTAAATCAGGTAGATATACAATTCCAAGCATACCTCCGACGATTAGAAAAAATAGCTGCACAATACGTTTTAACATTCCTTCACCTCCTCCTATTCATTATAATCACTTTATAATAATTGAAACCTACAATAAATAGCTTTTTTCAAAATGTAAACAGAATGACATAGACGTGTAAACGATACCTATATATTATTTTAAAATCCTACTAAAATTATTACTGCTCCTGTAAAAAAATATTATCAGCATACGCAACACGTCAAGAAAGTGGTATGTCCATTTGTCCACACTTACTATACGTAAAAAGAAGCAAAGATGTTTCATTTTCACCCGATTTTTTTATACCAATATTTAAGCTATCCCAGTGTATGTTGAATAGCCTGCCTAATATCACTTACGCCGATTACTTCAATGCCCTTTGGAATGGTCCATCCACCAAGATTACGTTCAGGAAGGATTACTCGCTTAAATCCAAGCTTTGCTGCTTCCTGGACCCGCTGCTCGATACGAGAAACTCTTCTTACCTCACCGGTTAGGCCAACCTCTCCAATAATAACGTCTGCCGGATTTGTTGCTTGATCTCTGAAACTAGAAGCAATACTTAAAGCAACAGCTAAATCTATTGCTGGTTCATCTAATTTCACTCCACCTGCAACCTTTAAATAGGCATCTTGGTTTTGCAAAAGAAAACCTGCCCTTTTTTCTAATACAGCCATTAATAACGAAACCCTATTTTGGTCAATTCCAGTTGCCATTCGTCGTGGATTTCCAAAGCTAGTTGGTGAAATCAATGCCTGAATTTCAACGAGGACTGGTCGTGTCCCTTCCATTGAGGCAACAACCGTTGATCCTGCAGATCCCGCAGAACGCTCTTCTAGAAAAATTTCGGATGGATTTGCAACCTCTTCAAGGCCTGTTTCCTTCATCTCAAAAATACCCATTTCATTGGTTGAACCAAAACGGTTTTTCACTGCACGTAGTATTCGGTATGTATGATGACGTTCCCCCTCAAAGTAAAGAACCGTATCAACCATATGCTCCAATAAACGAGGGCCTGCAATATTCCCCTCTTTCGTAACATGACCAACGATAAAAATAGCAATCCCATTTGTTTTTGCAATTCGCATTAACTCTGCTGTACATTCACGTACCTGTGACACACTACCAGGAGCAGAGGCAATATCAGAGTGATAAATCGTCTGAATGGAGTCAATGACTACAAAAGAAGGTTTAAGCTCAGAAATTGTCTGGGAAATAAATTCGAGGTCCGTTTCCGCTAAGACATACAATTGATCAGAGGAAACACCTAGTCGATCAGATCGTAGCTTAGTTTGCTTGACCGATTCTTCTCCGGAAATATATAAAACTTTGTCTTGTTTGGCTAATTGAGAGGATACTTGTAGCAGTAAGGTAGACTTTCCTATACCTGGGTCTCCCCCAATTAGGACAAGCGAACCCCTGACGATCCCGCCACCAAGTACGCGATTAAATTCTTTGTTTGCTGTATACATTCTTGGTTCATTTTCTGACTCAATTGAAGTGATTGGTGAAGGCTTTCGTTGAACGGTGGGACTTGAATGAGTAAAAGCACCTTTCCTAGCTGGTTTATGCAAGGTTTCCTCGACTAATGAATTCCACGCACCACATCCGGGACATTTCCCCATCCATTTTGGTGTTTCATAGCCACAGGATTGACAGGTGAATTTCGTTTTTGTTTTTGCCATCGTCATTAATCCTTTCTTTAGAAAAAAGAGGTATACACAAACTATTTAATGTATACCTCTTTTACAATTTACATGTTATTTCACTGTTTCTTTTGTTTCTTCGACTTCCTTCGTTTGAATAACAAATTCTCCGTTATCGAAGTCCATTATAATTTTCTTTCCTTTTTCTATTTTACCGCGTAATAGCTCTTCAGACAAACGGTCTTCAATTTGTTTTTGGATCGCACGGCGTAATGGACGTGCCCCATATTCAGGATCATAGCCTTCCTCAGCAATTCGGTCTTTAGCCGCTTCTGTTAACTCAAGTTCAAAGTCCTGCTCTTTTAGACGTTTCGTTAACTGATCTGACATGAGCGTTACAATTTCCTTCAGATGCTTCTTCTCTAGTGAGTGGAAGACGATGATTTCATCAATACGGTTGAGGAATTCTGGACGGAATGCTTTCTTCAATTCCTCCATTACCTTATCCTTCATGTTTTTATAATCTTGTTTTTCATCTTCAAGCGCAAAACCAACATACTTGTTACGTTTCAATGTGCTAGCGCCAACGTTTGAAGTCATAATTAGGATCGTATTTCTAAAATCAACAGTACGTCCCTTGGAATCAGTCAAACGACCATCCTCAAGCACTTGAAGTAAAATATTAAACACATCTGGATGTGCTTTTTCAATCTCATCTAATAGAACGACGGAGTATGGTTTACGACGGACCTTTTCTGTTAATTGACCGCCCTCTTCATAGCCGACATACCCTGGAGGTGAGCCCACTAGTCTAGATGTGGAATGCTTCTCCATATACTCAGACATATCTACACGGATCATCGCATCTTCATCGCCGAAAATAGATTCAGCTAGAGCACGAGCCAGTTCTGTCTTACCTACACCTGTTGGGCCAAGGAAAATAAATGAACCCGTTGGGCGCTTCGGATCTTTTAATCCTGCACGTGAACGTCTAACTGCCTTGGAAACGGCTTTAACTGCCTCTTCCTGACCGATTACTCGTGAGTGGAGGATTTCTTCCATGTTTAATAATTTATTCGCTTCAGTTTGTGCTAGCTTTGATACAGGAACCCCAGTCCAGCTTGATACGACCATTGCGATATCATCCACTGTAACCTCAGAGTTCTCTTGCCCTTGCTTTTCCTTCCAGTTTTTCTTCGTTTCTTCTAACTGCTCACGAAGACGTTGCTCGGAATCACGTAATGATGCTGCTTTTTCAAACTCTTGACTTTGAACCGCTGCATCCTTTTCCTTGCGAACCTCTTCAAGCTTTTGTTCAAGCTCCTTTAAATTTGGTGGTGCAGTGTATGAACGAAGACGAACCTTTGAACCAGCCTCATCAATCAAGTCAATTGCTTTATCTGGCAGAAAGCGGTCTGAAATATAGCGATCTGACAGTTTAACAGCTTGAACGATAGACTCATCTGAGATTGATACTCTATGATGCGCTTCATAACGGTCGCGTAATCCTTTTAAAATTAAAATAGATTCTTCAACAGTTGGTTCATCCACTTGAATTGGTTGGAAGCGTCGCTCTAAAGCAGCATCCTTTTCAATATATTTTCGATATTCGTCTAACGTTGTAGCACCAATACATTGTAGTTCACCACGAGCAAGTGATGGTTTTAAGATGTTTGACGCATCAATTGCGCCTTCTGCTCCACCTGCTCCAATTAGGGTGTGGAGTTCATCTATAAATAGAATGATATTGCCAGCTTGACGAATTTCATCCATTACCTTTTTTAGGCGGTCTTCAAATTCCCCGCGGTATTTAGTACCCGCAACCACAGTACCCATATCAAGGGTCATTACTCTTTTATCACGAAGCGTTTCTGGTACTTCATTATTGATAATTTGCTGTGCTAATCCTTCTGCAATTGCCGTTTTACCAACACCAGGCTCTCCAATTAGAACTGGGTTGTTTTTCGTACGACGGCTAAGTACCTCAATCACACGTTGAATTTCTTTACTACGGCCAATAACTGGATCAAGGCTTCCTTCTCTTGCAATCGCAGTTAAATCACGCGCTAAACTATCAAGAGTTGGGGTATTGGCATTTGTAGAGCCTCCACCATGATGTCCTGATGATGACTCATTGCTTCCCAATAGCTGAAGAACCTGCTGACGGGCTTTATTTAAGCTCACTCCAAGATTGTTTAATACTCGTGCAGCGACGCCTTCCCCTTCACGAATTAATCCCAGTAGGATATGTTCTGTACCCACATAAGAGTGACCTAGCTTACGAGCCTCATCCATGGATAACTCGATTACCTTTTTTGCACGTGGGGTATAATGAATCGTCTGTGATCCCTCTTGACCACGTCCGATTAAAGCTTCTACCTCTTTTTGAATTTTTTCAGGTCCTAATCCTAATGCAAGTAAGGCCTTTGCTGCGATTCCTTCGCCTTCGCGAATAAGACCTAATAATACATGTTCAGTTCCAATATTGTTATGCCCTAATCGTACAGCTTCCTCTTGAGCTAAAGCTAATACCTTTTGTGCACGCTCAGTAAATCTGCCAAACATCATAACCCATCACCCTCCATGTCAGTAGTCTTATTATTTTCTAGCTTCAATCTTTCTCGAATGATAGACGCTCTTTTAACGTCTCTTTCATTTGGCCTTAATGCCCCACCAGCATATGATTGTAAGAATCCAGGTTGTGTTAAAACCATGAGTTCATTAAGGATACTTCTTGATATATCTTTTATATAGCCAAGATCTATACCTAATCGGACATCTGATAAACACTTTGCTGCTTCCTTCGATTCAATGATCCGACTATTAGCTAAAACACCATAGGAACGGAATACTCGGTCCTCTAACTGAATATTAGAGGTTTTTACCAAAGCTTCTCGTGCAGAACGTTCTTGCGCAATCAGCTGAGCAACAACACTCTCTAAATCTTCAACAATATCTTCTTCTGTCTTTCCAAGCGTAATCTGATTAGAAATTTGAAAAATATTTCCTAACGCCTCACTGCCTTCACCATATATTCCTCTTACAACAAGGCCAAGCTGATTGATTGCCGGGATAATTCGACTCATTTGATGAGTTAAGATAAGTGCTGGCAGATGCATCATCACAGAAGCACGTATCCCAGTCCCTACATTCGTCGGGCAGCTGGTTAAATAACCTCTTGTTTCATCAAATGCGTAATCGACATGCTCTTCAATCCAATCATCTAGGTTATTTGCAACCCGTAAAGCTTCAGATAATTGTAACCCCGGGAATAAACATTGTATTCGAATATGGTCTTCTTCATTAATCATAATGCTAATTTCTTCATTTTCAGATAAAAGACAAGCTCCAAATGGAGAGTCCTCAGCTAAATGTGGACTTATCAAATGTTTTTCAACAAGCACCCTCTTCTCAATTGGTTGGAGATCCATCATTTTTAATAATTCCATTTCTCCAATTGACGGAAAACTCTTTCCTGAAAAGCCCTTTTGGAAGACTTCCACAATTTGCTGAGCTTCTTCATTTGAATAAACCGTTGAAAAGGGGACATTTTTCAAATTTCGAGCAAGCCTGATCCTTGAACTTAAGACAATATCCGAATCCGGCCCTTCTTGACTCATCCAAGAGCTTAAGGCTTGATTGATAAAATGCTCAAGTGACATTGATTATACCTCCCCCTCTTTGTAACCACTTAGCTTTTTCTCTAAAGCCCTTACGTGGTCACGAACTTCTGCAGCCTTTTCAAATTCCTCTAGGGAAATATATTCCTGCATCTTTAGCTTTAATTGTTCAATCTCTTTTCGGATATGGAAGGAGCCTCCGATTCGTTTTGGAATTTTCCCTGTATGATGTGTATTACCGCTATGCAGACGTTTTAAGATTGGGGTAAGTTGTTTTTCAAAGGTTGGATAGCAATGCGAGCAGCCAAACCGACCTACCTTTGCAAATTGTTGAAAAGTCATTTTACAGTTTTTACATTGTAAAATCTCATTTTGTTGAAAAGCATTTTGCTTTGAACCTGCAAGTGGTTCAAATTGTAGAAGTCCTGCTAATAAGTTATCTATTGAAAAGCCAGATGTGCCTGGAAACATAAACATCTCACTTTTTTCTTGAGCACAATGTTCACATATATGAACCTCTGTCTTTTCACCGTTAATAATCTTTGTAAAATGTAATGTGGCAGGACGTTGATTGCATTCTTGGCATATCATGTTAAGCACCTTCCTACTTCTAACCTTATTATCTATACATGAGGGATGTTAGCATTGCCTTTAACATTCGTGCTCTCAGCTCATCCCGATGAGGAAGCTCAATAAACAGAACGGAACGATCAATTACACTAAGCATGATCTTCGCCTCTCTTTTCGAGATCACTTCCTCCTCAACCAAGCGCAAAATCACATCTTCAGCACTCGTTTGTGAAATCCGTTTGTCTATAAGGCGAACGAGTTGATTAATCAACTGAGAATCATTATTCGTTTTTACCTTCATAATACGAATATAACCCCCGCCACCTCGTTTACTTTCAACTAAATAGCCTCTCTCCAGCGTAAATCGTGTATTTATTACATAGTTAATTTGAGATGGGACACATTCAAATTTATCGGCAATCTCACTTCTTTTTATTTCAACTATAGCTCGATCACTTGTATCAAGAACACTTTTTAGATAGTGTTCGATGATATCAGATATATTCCTCATTATGACCACACCTCACCTTGACCTTGACTTTGACTATATTTGACTATAACTATAATATAAAATGACTGCACTAATTTTTCAACTGTTTCGCTTTTCAAATTGAACGTCAAAATTACTTAGGCAATCATTTTCAAGGCATTTACTATCCTATACTTTCCAAATCTAGTACCCCTCTAAACACCAAATCAGAAAATTTTTTGCACCATTTCTTGTTTTGACATTTCTTCATACAATCGCAAACGTTCATTTTTACTTCCGACCTCAACATCAATTGTGTACTGGCAATTATTATTAATTTTATCCTTCGAGTACTTAATATTAAAATCCCTTACCCGAAAACCATTATCTTTAAATAATTGTAAGATCGAAGAAAATGAGGATATATCTTCATTGATAATGATATGGACAACTTTTCTTTTTCTGGATTTAAAGAAGAATTCCTCAAATCGATTAAGAAAAATGAGGCTCAATAAAACAACTATTGTGGTTAATATGGCAGGCGCATACATCCCTAACCCGATAATTAACCCTAGACCGGCAACCACCCAAATGGAAGCTGCAGTCGTTAACCCCCGTACCGTTGCATCCCTAACAAGAATGGTACCAGCACCTAAAAATCCAATACCACTAATAACATAGGAAGGAATCCGCGCTGGATCAAAACGTACATTTGTACTCATTTCTAAATAAGGTTGAAACCCGTAAATCGACATTAACATCATTAAACAAGAGCCGACCCCAACTAGCAAATGTGTACGAAACCCAGCAGGGTGTTTATGTACTTCCCTCTCCAATCCAACTAACCCGCACAATAACGCCGCTAAAAAAATACGTATCGACATCGTTAAAAATTCTTCTGTTTGGAACGATGCAATAAAATCAATCATGTTACATCCTCCCCTTTTATATATATGCAAAAACCTTTTATTAGGTATTCGATAGGCAATCTAAATCCCCTTTTTTAAACAAGAAAAAAATTTAGTGTTTTATAAGTATACGATTCATCAATTAAATTATGATTTCTGAGGACCCATTTTTTTAGAATAGTAATTAATACTTATAACTAAGACATTTTTATCATAAACAATCTGATACAAATTAATGATATTCATGAGGATGTAAAAATTAACAAGGTTATGGGGAGTTAAGATTTAAAAGGGCGGGTTTTTGGAGGAGCTGAGGAATATTGGATAGTATGTTTAAAGTAAATCAATAGAGGCTTCGATGGTACTGCTGGTGTATCGTTTATATGCTGCATGCGATATAGTATTTATCGTTTTGCGAGCTAGCGATATACTGATTAGGCTGTTTGCGGTATAGTATTTATCGTTTATCGGGTTAGTGATATACCGATTAGGCTGTTTTCGGTATAGCACTTATTGTTTTGCGATATGACAATATACCGATTAGGCACTTATTGTTTTTCGTTTTTTCTAATTTCATCATAATGCGGTTACAATACTCACAATTACATTCCTTTATCGAAGAAAACCCACCATGATTTCAAATTACTATTTCCAAACACAAAAAAAGACCAACCATAACGGTTGATCTTTTAGTTGCCTAGCGACGTCCTACTCTCACAGGGGCAA
>NZ_JBHUEK010000010.1:0-381231 GCF_042680725.1 Ferdinandcohnia salidurans | reverse complement strand
CCGCGGGCCCATCTATAAGTGATAGCTAAAAGCCATCTTTTAATACGAGACCATGTGGTCTCATATATTATCCGGTATTAGCTCCGGTTTCCCGAAGTTATCCCAGTCTTATAGGTAGGTTGCCCACGTGTTACTCACCCGTCCGCCGCTAACTTTTGGGAGCAAGCTCCCAAAAGTTCGCTCGACTTGCATGTATTAGGCACGCCGCCAGCGTTCATCCTGAGCCAGGATCAAACTCTCCAATAAGAGTATTGATTGCTCAATAGTTTGTTACTTTAGAATTAAACGTTGACGCTTGTATTGTGTTCAGTTTTCAAAGAACTTTGTCCATCGCCCTGAAGCGACTTTTCTAATATAACATTTTTGTTTTTGAGTGTCAACTTCTTTTTTAAAAAGTTTTTTTATCACTCATTCAATTTCTGTATCGCTTGTTTTGGCGACAAGAATTAATATATCATCACTTTTAACCTTTTTCAATACCTTTTTTTAAAAAAGTTTTAAGGATTTATTAAAAAGCACTCTCTTCTCTTTTCTCTACTAATTCATCATGTGATAAAGCCATAAATATTATACAAGAAATAGTTTTGGTATGAAATACTTTTTATAGGAATTAGTAAAGCTGGTTCTATTAGATTTATCTATCCATTTAAGTTCTCTATTATTTTATTCATATTTACTAGAGTGCCTCATATATTTTATTAATGGGATTTTTGGAAGGAGGAAAGGTTTTGATTTTTGACTTTTTGCAAGCAGTAGGAATGTTTTTATCATTAGCTATGTGCTTATTTTTGTTTTCATTCGTATATATTGAAGGTTTGAGAATAAGTAATAATGAAGGAAGAATCGAGGCCAGCACTTTTATCACTTTTGTTTCGTCTATCATTATGGCATTCGTTTTCAGTTTTTTTGCTAGTTCCTTTTATTAATTTCGTTTCCATTCTGACATTCCTATCACTTGGATGTCAGTTTTTTTATGCCTATTCTTCTCTCATATGCATTATTTGGTAAAAGTTGAAAATACTAGACCTATGAATATAATGGCTTGGAGGAAGAGGAATGAAGAAGTTATTACTAATTGGGGTTATTTTTTTATTCCAGTTTTCGTTTTTATCTAATGGTGTGTTTGCTGAGGTAACCCCTGAGGAATTAAAGAATTACACATCAGAAACCGGTTTTACCGAGAGTGATCTTGAGGATTATTTAGCAGTTTACGATCTATCCGTAAAGGATTTTGAGACTGTTGATGAATTGGTTTCCTATTTAGGTGAGCCTGTTAACAAAGAAACAATCCAGACTCTATTATCAAAACATAATATAAATGAGGATGAGTTACAGCATATCCTTGGTGGTTTTGGGGAGTCAATCCATGATTATTTATTTATTAAGGACCTCGAAACTACGGTTGATTTCTATTTAAACCATGCTGAGGTAATAGTAGAGGCAGAGCGGATGCTCTCAGAGATTGGATTAACCGAAGATGAGATTGATGGTTTATTTCTTCACTTTTTAAGTCTAAATGATATGAATTTTGAGGAGAATATGAAATCTCTTAGTTCTAATTTAGAACAATATTTCTCCTATAATAGCTCAGAGGGTTTATCGGCAGAGCAGCAAAAAGAGCTTCTTGTGATGTATGATAAAATGATTGAAATCTTTGAGTTACAGCCACGGTACTATCTATTAAAAGATGGTGTTAAAGAAGCTGTTGCATATAATAAGCTTCTTGAGAAAAGTTCACTTGATGGGGCAGACCTATTAGTTGAGCTATACCGGACAAATGATGAGTACTTGCTGGACCTTAAGGTTTCCGAGGATATGCTAGCTTCTGACTTTATCCTTGTACGTGGAGAAAAGTTACTTACGGTAGCAACTCTTGCTACAGAAATGAGTGTAAAGGTACAAGGGAATAAGCTCCCAACAACGGCTAGTCCTTATTCCAATCTACTATTAATGGGAGTCCTATTAATAGTGATGGGAATCGGCTCCGTTTTTATGACTCGAAAATTCACTTAAAACAGAAGCCATGTCTACGCTAATAGACATGGCTTTTCTTTACCCTACACTTTGCTCTGATAGTTGAACCCGCTGTTTTTTCTTCCTTTCACCTATGGAGTAAAGCCAAATACCCAGTATGATAATGACTCCCCCAAATATCTGTGTATGGATAATTTTTTCTGATAGGATAAAGTATGCTAGTATCGCTGCACCAACTGGTTCAAATAGGATACTTACCGAAATAGTTGAGGTACTTACCCATTTTAATGACCAGTTGAAAAGATTGTGGCCGAGTAAGGTAGGTACAATTGCTAGTAGTAAGAAGTACATCCAATCTTGACTCGCGTATCCTCCTAATGGATATTTGAGGATCACTACGTATAAGAATAAGGTAATTGTACTTATGCTGTAGACAACAAATGTATAGGTGACAAGTGTTAGGCGTTTTCGTACTGTTTGCCCAAATAACAAATAGGCTGTAACCATTATGCAGGAAACAATCGCTAAAAAGTCACCATATAACGCACTCCCACTTATTTGGAAATCTCCCCAACTAATAATGATACTACCACATAGAGCTAAACAGGTACTTAAGATTGCGCCTAAGCCTATTTTTTCTTTAAACAAAAAATAGGTTCCGATAAAAGCAAAAACAGGCTGCATGGTAACGAGAACAGTTGAGCTTGTTACGGATGTGTAGTTGAGTGATTCGAACCAAAGTATGAAATGTAGAGCTAAAAATACCCCTGAAATGCTAGAAAATAGCCAATCTCTTTTCTTTATCGCCCGCAGTTCATTTCTATATTTCCATAAAAAAACAGGTAACATCAGCAGAACTGTAAAAAAGAGCCGGTAAAAAGCGATAACGGGTGCAGGCGCATTTGCTAATTTCACAAATATAGCCGAGGTGGATACCGAAACGGCACCAATGGCTAATACAAAGTATGGATTTATTTTCGGTTGATTCATGTATGTCCCTTCATTCCTTATATAATCTTATTAAGTATATAAGATAAATACCAAAAAAGGATAGAAGAAATTCTACCCTTTTTTAATCCAATGAAGATGAAGAAATTTGCTCATAGTTTTTTACGTTATATGCAGAAATTTTTGTCGGCGAAATAGCGTATAGATTATCACCGATTGTCAGGACTCGTTGAATCTCACCCTCCCATGTTTCATATGGCCCAGGAACGTCATGTGATAGCTTTGCTTTAAGTTCAATTCCTTCTAAATTGATATCGTACACATAAGCTCCCTGAAATTCGAAACTTTGTTCGTACTGTTTTCCTTCTATATTTTGAAAAACAGTAATAGGGAATGCGAAGATTCCTTTTTCCTTATTAAACAATAGAGCCTTATGGTCATAATTTAAAGGCGAGTATGTTCCTCTACCACCAATGATTTCTGTAAATTTCTCCTTTGGATGATTCACATCTCGAATATCAAACAAGGAAATTTTGATCCCATCTGTATACACCCTTGGCTCACCCGTACTTGTTTTATCGGCGACCACCTTTGTGTCATAACCAAAACCAATTAGATGGTTATCGTCATACGGATGAAGGTAATTACTAAAGCCCGGTATTTTCAACTCACCTAATACCTTTGGATTTTTTGGATCGCTAGCATCAATCACAAACAATGGATCGACTTGTTTAAAGGTAACAATATAGATTCGTTCCCCCATAAATCTTGCAGAATAAATTCGTTCTCCACGAGCTAAATCACTTAAGGAACCAATTTGCTTTAAATTCTCATCATAAATATACAAATTATTCGCAGAAGGTTTGTTGGTATTCCAAGTATCCCCTTTCGTTGTGGCTACTCGGAAAGTACCGTTGTACTCGTCCATTGAAAATTGATTTAAAATCGTTCCTGGTACTTCAGTCGAACTATGGAATTCGACTTTGTCCTTTTCCACTGAGAATTTATATAAGCTTGTATTAGGAGAGTTATCAGTCCCACCCTCCATAAAAGGTACGGCATAGTAGCTTGAAACCGCAATATAAATGTTCTCCTTTGACATATACATTTGATTTCCACTTCCTATATAAGAAGTAATCGAAGCTTCTTTTTTAGGCTCATTCAAATCAAATGCTGCAATTAAAGTGAAGTTGGATTCTTTTGACCCTGGTATATATTGAATGTCTTCATATGGGATTAACGTGCTTTCATCTTTATGTGCAGTATCTGAAAATCGCGGTCTCAATTCGACCTCATCGTCCCTCATGTCTTCCATAATCCAGTAATTCGGATAATGATTAGATACGAGATATACGTAATTGTCTATTCTCCGTGATGTCACATGGTTGCCTTCTACTTCTACCCTACGTATTTCCTCGGGATTACTAGGATCATTTATGTCGTAAACAATGGCCGTTGTAGCTTCAAAATGTCTAGGCGGGTATATCATCTTACGCTGATTTGGATTTACATGTGGTGTACTATCACGGAATGTATAACCAATTACGACGAGCTGGTCTTCATACAAAAATAATTGGCTTGGTGAAAATGAGTGTGAGAATGATATAGATTTTAGTAAAGACATTTCCTTTGCAGGTGCTGCTTTAATGACATTAAGCTTTCCATCAATGATTTGAAAAATATGTTTTCCATTTGTTTTTACAATGTCTGCTTCATCAACACCCTGAACCTGTGTATTCGTTTCTGAATGATCACTTCCACCTTCAGTGGCTTGATCAGCTGCGGAGGATTCATTTGTTACGGACATTTCTTGTTTAGCGGTATCCCTTCCGAAAATACTAAACCTTTGATTCCGCTTTTCTTCCTTAAGAGCTTCCCGAAATATCTCTTGGAGTTTTTCTTTTGTGACGGGTTGGATTTCAGTATCCACCTGGTTGACAACGGTTGGTTTAGAAGTGGTAAAAAATATAGTCATAGCCGTGATTATAATAACTGAAGCAAGATAAATGAACCATCTTTTCTTCATCCATTTCACCCCTTTTCCACTTAGACGAAACTCGGAAAGAAATGTTACATAAAAAGAAATGCGGAAGGCGCTCGCCCATCGGCGACAAGCATAAGACAAGCGCTGACAGAAGGCGCCTTCTGCCTTCCGAAGCGATTGGCTTATGACTCGAGCCGATAGCGCCTAGAGCTAGACAAAAAAAGAAAACCCTCTATACCGAGGGTTCTCCTAATTTTGCATATTGATTTAATAATAGCTCAAACACTCGTAGCATTCTTGCTATTTTCTTTTCATCGTGGTTGCTTAGACACGAGATTTGAATCCATTTCTTTTCTTGTAAATAGCTGCTTTCATAGTGAAGGTAATACCCTTGTAGTGCCATATCATCTCCAAAGTCCCCTGAAGAAATATGGTTTGGTAGTAACACCGTCATGATTGCAGGTGATGAAGATTCTTGTGGTGTTAAAATCTGTAGGCCAAGACCTTCAAGATATTCACGAATCAACTTGTATCTTGTTTTTATTTCAGAATAATACTCATCTATTTCGTATTTTTTAAGAGCTTGATTTAAAGCCTCTAGCAAGTTCGAGGAATGGGAATATGGAATACTTTGATTATAGGCATACATTCCGAGATCCAAATATCTTGGAATTGACTGATTTGGCACGACTTCATGATTATGGAAGACAAATGAGAGTCCAGTATAGCCACCAATTGCTTTCCCGCTCACCCCTGATGCCAAGTATATATTCTGGAAATCTAGTTTAACTGCTCCAATTGTACTAATACAATCCAGACAAAGCTTGACATTGTTCTTCAGGCAGATTTCTTTTAAATCTCCATAATTTATGAGCATACCTGTAGAGGTTTCACTATGGACACCCCAAAGCCATGTATACTCACCATTTTCGAGTTCACTCTTTATATCAGCTTCTGTAATAGGAGTTCCCCATGTTTTTTCTAATCTTGTAAAAGCTAAACCAGCTCGATTAGCATGATCAATTAATCTTGACCCAAACTCTCCATTGCTAATGATTAGGCCTTTACCTCCTAGTACAGATAGCTGGGCTGCAATAACATCATTAGCTAAAGTACCAGAGCCAACCAAAATTTCCACATGCTTTGAGTTTGTCATTTTACATAATTTCTCTCTTACAGACTTCATTTGAAATGAAAATTCATTCGAACGATGGGAAATCGGCTCCTCGCCAAGTGCTGCTTTTACATCCTCGCTTATTTTAATTGGGCCAGGTAAAAAGCTAACAGGTTCTTTTAATATTCTGCCAGCCAAAGATTCATCAAACGTCTGTTTTGTTAAATACATCGGCCAAAACGATGCAACTTCGGTCCCAGTTAGAGATGCGAATGGTTTGAATCCTAATTGACGATATAATTTTTCTTGTCTTGTTGTTCCTGAGATTAAGGCAACATCATAGCCTTCTTTCAAGCAATAATTAGACATAAGCTGGGCAAGGCCGAAAAAGATCCTCCCATTATTCCGATATTCTTCCTCAACAGCTAGCAAACGAATTTCGCACGGACTATCTGGTTTAACTGGTAGCTGTTCATCAAGATTTGGAAGCTTATGATCAAGTGAAAACGGTCTATTGGCTCTTACAGCAATCATACCTACTAATTTAGAATCCTTTACGCAAATTAAATATGTATTTTCATCATGAAATTTATCAATTAACATTTTTTCTTCATTTTTTTCATGCTGTGGAATTTCTTCAACAAATGTTTTGTAGTTTAAACGATGGATTTGATTAAATTCTTGTTTTGTCCGTGCTATTTTAAAGACAAAAGTCACGTTGGAATCACTCCGCTTATATGTTTTTATTCACTAATTTTTCCTTTAGATTGTCACGATGTGCCATTAGTAATAGGGCGATTACGATAAAAATAAGAATACATTCACGGATGGAATAATCCATGAACCAATAAATGACTGGAACAGTAAGAAAAGCAGACATTCCAGCTAACGTAAAGCTCCTCAAAATCAATAATAAAAGAAGGAAGATCGCACCAAATACTAGAAACGGTTGATAAGCCAATACAACTAATCCACCAGCTGCGGTCGCAATTCCTTTTCCGCCTTTAAATTTGAGAGTAATTGGCCAAATATGTCCGATGACGACTGCAATTAATGAGAGAATCTGAATTTCAAATGAAAAATTCAAGTATTTTGCACCTAGAACTACAACCATCCCTTTTAAAACATCACCAATGGCTGTTAGCAAAAATCCCTTCTTTCCTAGCAATCTACCAGCATTCCGAGCTCCTACATTCCCACTACCAAGTTTGCGAATATCCTCGCCTTTCATAAACCTCATGACGACATATCCGGTCATAATCGACCCTATAAAATAAGAAGCTAATACATATAAATAAATCACAAGTCCACCACCATTTTAGGTTTAATCAATTTTACCATTTTTTTCTGGTTATTTATATCGAAATTAAAGGATTCTTTTACAGATTTTTAGTAGAATATATGAATTTTTGGAGATCCTCATGCAAAAAAACGTATTAAAATATTGTCTATTAAGAAGCCACATGATATAATTTTGCTAAATTCATACGGGGTTGTAGCTCAGGGGGAGAGCATTTGCCTGGCAGGCAAAGGGTCGTGGGTTCGATTCCCATCAACTCCATCATTAAAGTCACTCTTTGGTCCACATTGAGTGGCTTTTCTTATTGATAAAAGCACAACAGACCCGATCAGTTTGATTGGGTCTGTTCTTGGTTTAATATATGCTCTCTCACAAAGTGAGCAAACTGAGAAAGCTCTTCTGTTTGTTGAAGCTCTTTGCTCATCACTAAAGATAATAGTGAGCTCTCGATGAGAAAGAGACGTGGGAGTTTATTATTCATAGCTTCTTCCTGAATGAAGTCAACTAATTGATGGTACTTTACTTTTTCCGGTTCATTTTGACGAATCTTCATAATCGCCTTTTTCAGGTCATTTGATTTTTCGAAAAATTCATTTTGAACATTCTTTTTCCCTTCATTCTTTTCAGGCAACCATGTTTTTAGTAACTCAGGATTCAATAGCTTATTATTTGCTTTATCTACATCTTCAACTAACGTTATTAAGCGATCGACACAATATTGAATGATGGCTTCATGATCAACTCTCGGACCGTACGTAAAGAAATGATATTGAAACGATTGTTGTAGCATTCCGGAAAAAAGAATCGCACAATCCAATAAATACTCACGTTTCTCTTCACCAAATAAGTCAATAAAACGATAATAAAGCCATCTAAGTTGCATTAACTGAAATTGTTTTACAAACTGCTTTAAGTCCGGATCATTCGATACAAGGGCCTCTTCAATCAGAGCATAAAGTTTGTTTTGCTTATTTAGCTGGAAAAAGAGACCAAGTTGTTTACTAAAGATATCAATATTCGCAAGGTTTTCACCTATTAATAATCTATTCCGTTCTTCCTCATTTTTAATTTGGATTGAGTTAAAAACGGCCATAAACAGTTCGCTTTTTGAAGAAAAATAGTTATAAAAGGTCCCCTTTGAAATCCCACTAGAATCAAGGATATCTTGGATTGACGTGGCTTGAAACCCTTTTTCCATAAAGAGTTGATGAGCCTTTTCTAAGACATATTGTTTTCGTTCATTCATGTTCAATCCCTACTTCTGAACTGCCATTTTTTAAATTTTATAGTAAATGATTTAACTAAAGAATTCAAATTTCAAATGGAATAACTTTTGTAAATTCGTTATTATTTCAACAATTTTGTTAACTACATCTGCTAATACAAGAATACCATTATAATAGAAGTAGGGGTTGATTTTTATTTCTATTTGCATGTTGCACTTAGAAAGCTCAATCTCACCAAATTGAAAGGGGTTTCCTTTATGAACAGACTACTTGTTCCTGTTGATGGTTCCACTCATTCTATTAAAGCATTACAATTCGCGTTAAAACTAGCAGATGAAAAAAATTCAGAAATCGTATTACTTAATGTCCAGCCAAGTTATAATACTCCAAATGTAAAACGTTTTGTTGGGAAAGAACAAATTAGAGAGTATCAAACCGAAGAAAGTAAAAATGCGTTTGAACGTGCAATAGCAGAACTAAAAAGTGTCACTATCCCCGTCGAGACAAAATTAAGAATTGGTGATCCATCAATTGAAATATGTGAGGAAGCAAGAGAATCACAAGCAACGCAAATTATCATGGGATATAGGGGACTTGGCGCTATCAAACGAACCGTGCTTGGCAGTGTAAGCTATAAAGTATTACATGATGCTCCATGTCCAGTAACAATTGTTCCTTAATAACGTATTCTTGGTAGAATGATTGATTATCAATCATTCTTTTTTTGTCGAAAAAACCCGTCATGAATTGTCGGAATTTTTTACCAAAAGTTGGTTGATTACTAGTTTATAAATGTTACCATTAGTATTGAAGGTGTTTTAGCAATGCCTGTATTGCTAGTTTCATATTAAAAAGGAGGAAGAAAATGAGCCAATTAATTTTTGCATTACGAGAAAAGGTTGAGTCATTTTTAAGAGGGACTAAGAAGCTTTATATCAATGGAGAATTTGTTGAGAGTGCTTCTGGTAAAACGTTCGAATCCTATAATCCAGCTACCGGGGAAGTTTTAGCAACTGTAAGTGAAGCTGGTCCAGAAGATATTGACCGTGCTGTAAAAGCTGCCCGAAAAGCTTTTGATGAAGGCCCTTGGCAAAAAATGACGGCAGCCGAAAGAAGCCGTATCATGTATAAACTGGCAGATTTGATGGAGCTACATAAAGATGAGCTAGCACAGTTGGAAACATTGGATAATGGAAAACCGATTCGTGAAACATCAAATGCAGATATTCCTCTAGCAATTGAACATATGCGTTATTATGCTGGATGGTCTACGAAAATTGTAGGACAAACTATTCCTGTAAATGGACCATTCTTTAACTATACTCGTCATGAGGCTGTTGGTGTTGTGGGTCAGATCATTCCATGGAACTTCCCACTATTAATGGCAATGTGGAAGCTTGGTGCAGCTCTTGCAACTGGTTGTACGATTGTATTAAAGCCAGCTGAACAAACTCCTCTTTCTGCTCTTTATTTAGCAGAGCTAATGGAAGAAGCCGGATTCCCAGCTGGGGTTGTGAATATCGTTCCTGGATTTGGTGAAACAGCTGGTCAACCTCTAGTTGATCATCCATTGGTTGATAAGATTGCGTTCACTGGTTCAACAGAAGTAGGAAAAAGCATCATGGAAAGAGCCTCCAAAACATTAAAACGTGTAACATTAGAATTAGGAGGAAAATCTCCAAATATTATTTTACCTGATGCTGATCTTTCAAAGGCCATCCCTGGTGCATTAAATGGGGTTATGTTTAACCAAGGTCAGGTATGTTGTGCTGGGTCACGTGTTTTCATACAAAAGAAACAATTTGATAATGTTGTGGCAGACATGGCAAGCCATGCTGAGAAGATTAAACAAGGTGCAGGTTTGCATTCTGATACAGAAATTGGACCACTTGTTTCAATCGAACAACAAAATCGCGTTTTAGGATATATTGAAAAAGGAATTAACGAAGGTGCAGAACTAGTTGTCGGTGGTCAAAAACCATTTGAAGAAGGCTATTTCGTATCTCCAACTATTTTTGCGAATGTAAAAGACGAAATGACAATCGCGAAAGAAGAAATCTTTGGTCCTGTTATTTCGGCAATGCCATATGATGACCTTGATGAATTAATTGCACGTGCAAATAATTCTGAGTATGGTCTTGCAGCTGGTGTGTGGACGCGAGATGTTGGGAAAGCACATTATATCGCAAACAACTTACGAGCTGGTACAGTATGGGTTAACTGCTATAATGCATTCGATGCAGCTTCTCCGTTCGGTGGCTACAAGCAATCCGGAATCGGCCGTGAAATGGGATCCTATGCATTAAATAACTATTCAGAAGTAAAGAGTGTCTGGATTGCTATGAACTAAATAACAACTCAACAGTAGCTTGAATTAAAATAGGCGAGAACCTCATTTAAGGGTTCTCGCTTTTTTTTGTTAATACGTATTTGTATTATGTTTTTGAATTTGCCGTTTTGGCAATTGGACCTTATATAAGAGATCGATAATCCGTGTGCTTATAAATTGACTAACGAGCGCATAAATGATGATTTTCCAATCCACGATAATTCCTGTCGCAAGCAAAATCGTACCATTAATTGCAAACAGTGTTTTTCCTGGTGAAAATCCTTTAAGTTTTGAAATGATTAAAGCTAAAATATCCATTCCACCTGATGAGGCACCCATTCGAAATAATATCCCAATTCCAACACCAAAGATCATCGAACCTACTATTAAATCAACGATTACATTTGATATGGGATTTGTTACCAACGGACTGATCAGACGAATGGTGAGTGCTGTAACTGTGACACAGTACAGCGTCCAAATCGCGGCCTCTTTTCCAAGCCACTTAATCGCAGCAAATAAAAGACCCGCATTTAGTACCCAAAGCGTAATATCAAAAGGAGTACCCGCTAAAAAGTTGACCAGTACTGCAACACTAGCTGCTCCTCCAGTTGGAATATAATGTGGAAATAAAAAGGTTGCCATGGCAAAGCCCTGAATGATCGCTGCAATTCCAAGTATTAAACCTTTGTTCATTAATTTCATGATGTGAGCTCCTATGACTAAACCAAATTTTATTATAATGGTACCATTATTTATGAAAGTTAAAAAGTAACTAATTTCCTTCAAATCTTGCTAATAATTCATATGGTCTCACTTTAAAAGCTTCATATGGCACATAATCTCCTTTTAGCGCATCAAGAACACGTGGTTTAAACTTTGGCCTCTTTATATAATCAGCAAAATTAAATTCATTTATTTTTACAAAAGCTACTTCTTTTGTTTCGTTAGACGTCGTTAAATTGCCTCCACTATATTCCCCGCGAAAAACAATTGAAACGACACTTCCATTTGAATATACACCCGTTACACCATGTAATCGCACATGAACCCCTGTTTCTTCGAAAATTTCCCGACAAAGGGCCTTGTCTAACGTCTCACCTTCATCAACTCCACCTCCAGGAAGCTCCCAAGTATCAGATCGCCAAAAAGTCTTTACCAGTAATACTTCGTTATTATCATTTGTGATAAATCCACTTACACTGACTGTGTGTTTAGGGGACTCATACGTACCTGTCGAAGATAAGAAATCCTCCTTACAATCTAAGTAATGCTTTTTTAGTTCCTCTATTTTCTGTTTCTCTTTGTAAACTCTTTTTTCAATTTTTATATACTCGTCCATATTTGGATATTCCCAAACGGCCATTATTTCCTTATTGGATTCATCTTGCCACTGCCCAATTAGTTTTGCACCATTTTTAATTTGAATGGGGATAAAGTGGTCATTTAAAAATTGGGCACATTGAGAAGCATTGCTCGGGTTGACTCTGTATATTATACGTTTATATAACATTGTTCTCATTCCTTTTTCAAAGCTAATGTATCATACGTCAAAGTCTTCAATCGGTTTGGACATTTTATTTCATAATAAAAAGACCTGCTTTACCGTAAGATAAGTGGTAAGCAGGTCTCTTTCTTTTTAATTAATCTTTCCAAATAATTTCACCCGATTTTGTTTTAGGATCGATTTCAACTTCGAAATCGTGTTTTTCGTAAAAATAGACAAGACGATCAACGTGATCCCAGTCTCTTTTTGCGATATCGCCTGTAATAACAGGGATGTTTTGTTCGCGCGCAATTTCCTTTAAATGATTCATGCAAATCGAACCATAGCCCTGGTTCGCAGGTCCTTTGATATCACCAATATGAATCGCATTAGCTTCATCTTTGTATTGTGCCTGAAGTGAAAAATCCCAGTTACCTCTATAGGCTGTGTCACAATCATTCACCATGATTTGGCAACGATTGCCGTCATCAAAGGCCGATACAATTACCCATTTTTCTTCCTTTGATTGGTCAATACCGATAATTTGATGCTTTTTAGAAATTTCTTTGATGTTATCTTGCATGCGAAAAAGCTGAAACTGTAAATCCTCTAAATCCTGTTTGACCTCTGACGGGTTCTTATTCAGATCCTCTTTCATTAGCAAACTTTGAAAATACATAACAAACACCTTTCATTGTATATTTTTTGCCTTAAAAGCAATTTACTTCCATTTTATTGATAAAAATGGGAAATGTTTACGTTTCTGACAACGAACATACAGTTTCAGATTATACTAGACTAACAGTATATTTGCAAACAACCTATACCCTTTGTCATCTTTTTATAAGATTGTTATAACCTCTTTGTAACATAACTGTCATTTTAGTATGTTAGGATAGTTTCCATGAGTAGGAAAAAGGTCTTATGAAGGAGGTAGGATAATATGAAAATCTCAAACCTTTTACTTAAAAAACCAGCCCTCATTTATATAATTGGTGTTGTAATCATTATAGGAACAAGTATTTTCGCTACCATGCAACATTCAAATGCTGAAACACTTGAAAAGAAAAACACGCCAGCAATTAATCCAGTAAAAGAATTAAAGAAAGAAAAAATAAATAATCAAAAACCGCAAAGCAAGCCTGTGCAAATGGCTTCAAAAAATTATAATGTAGAACAGGAAAATACTATTACTGGTCAAGAATTGGACAAGCATTTAAAGGGAAATCTAAAAGGTTTAGGACCAAACTTTGTAAAATCGGGTGAAGAGCATGATATTGATCCTGTATTTTTAGCAGCATTAGCTGCTCAGGAAACCGGTTGGGGAGATTCTGAAATTTCAACCTCACCTTGGAACAATATTGGGGGTATTACATGTATGCCTGATATTTACGCCGATATTTTTGGGGAAGATTATCCAAACCCTGGTTGCCAGGAATTAGTCGAAGGTGGAACAGAATGGCAAAAGTTTCGTTCTATTGAAGATAGTATCCATTTTAAAGCGATCTATTTAAAGAAATACTATGTCGAGAACGGAAATGAAACAATCGGTGAAATCCAAACAATCTATGCTCCAAATCAAGCAGCGAATGACGCCACTGGTCTAAATAATCAATGGGTAAAAAATATTGTATCCATTATGAATAATGTTAAAGAAGATCAAGTATGATTAAGGTGCCTTAATGGGCACCTTTTTTTGTTTAACTTGAAAAATAAAAATGAACTTTCTCAACACTTCATTCGTATTATCTACGGAAAATAAATGATAACGAAAATGAATGAGGGTGTTTAGATGACAGAGTTTTTTATATTTTGGATAGCTGCATCAATCGGGGCAATCGTCGTTATGCCCTATCAGTTTAAAATGTTAAAAGGAAAAATTGAAGAGGATACAATAAAGAATCCCACTAAAAAGATTCCTCCTACACCAGTACTTGTTTTAATCAGTATCATTCAAAGTGTTGTGTTATTAGGAGTTTCCGCATTTATTGGAACATGGCTTGCTCCAAAAGTTGACTTACATTGGTGGTTAATTGATTCCTGGTTAGATGGGAGCACTGTTCCCTACGACATCTCAGGGACCATTCTTCTGAGTATTGTGATTGGATTTGTTGTAGCCATTATCATCATCGGTTTGGATATTCTTTTCATGAAAAAGATACCTAATGTTCAAATGGATGAACCTTCTAGATTTCAATCGTTTTTAGCTTCATTTTATGGTGGAATCTCAGAGGAAGTTTTAACCCGCTTATTTTTAATGACAGCAGTGGTATATGTATTAAGCCTTTTAGGGTTAGGCGATCTTGCATATTGGATTGGGATCATCGTTGCTGCCCTTTTATTCGGCGTAGGACATTTGCCGGCTGCTTTTGGACTTTTCGGCAAATCCAAAATCGTTATTATCCGTACGGTTTTACTTAATGCCATACCTGGAATGTTGTTTGGGTATTTATATTGGAAGTTTGGAATTGAAATAGCCATGATTGCTCACTTTACAGGGGATATATGTTTACACGTCATTTTTGGACCATTGTATCGAAAAAGAATGGCTGGCTAAGCTCATGAAATCCGTGGGCTTTATTTTTTTGTATGCACACCTAAATGTTCTCGAAGTAATACAATACCAAAAAGATTATTTTGGGAAGGAGCTCTACGATGTATTATTATGAACCTTGGATGATGCGTTCTCAACCTAAAAGGAACAATAGTACCAATACACATCGAATGCAAGTAAATGGTGAGGGAATTGTTACAACTGCGCCGAACATTGCCACCATCACATTAGGTGTCATCACAGAAAGTAGCACAGTTACTGAAGCTCAAAATGAAAATAACCAACTAACAAAAAAGGTCATAGATTCTTTATTAGGACTAGGGATACCAAATGAACATATCAAAACAGTAGATTTTCGAATCGACATCATTTATGACTATGAAAACTCGAAACAGACCTTAAGGGGCTACCGAGTGACTCATATGTTACAAATATCAGATGTGGACATCCAATCGGTAGGTACCGTTGTAGATACAGCCGTTCAGAACGGAGCCAATACGGTGACGAATATTACTTTTACAGTACGCAATCCTCAAATATATTATGAAAGAGCACTTCAGAATGCCGTTCAAGACGGACAAGATAAAGCAAGGACAATCGCAAAAAAATTAGGAGTTGCACTTCAAGAGGTTCCCCTTCAAATTAAGGAGTTATCACAGCAAAGCCCACCTGTTCCATTTCAAACTGCAATGTTTGCCAAAAGTGAAGCTGCTACACCGATCCAAGCTGGGGAATTGACGATAACCGCTAGGGTGGAAGCGACGTTCCTATATTCAGTTTAATAATTAAAAGGCACTGTTCTCAGTGCCTTTTTAGTTCGCGTATTTAATCAATTTCAATTAGGTCCCATGATGTGATGATCCCTAATGGCTTTTCGTCGATTTGTCCAGTTTCGGTTATGATGACCGCTTCTAGTTTTTTACCATGGGCATGGCGTTTCTCAAACTTTTCTTCAACGACAAATATATCACAATTTTGATCAACAAATTCGATTAGATGCTTTGTTTCGTAGGGGATAACTTCCCCAACTCGGATATTTGATAAATCGATACTATCATTTGATAAATGTTTGGCCATCCATTTCATTATGGCCCCAGACGTTAAAATTCCAATGCATGTACCATCATTGTAAATCGGAAACTTCGTATACGAATTATTATGGATAGCAAGAATCACATCTTTAATAGAGGAATGAAAATTAAAATAAATAACAGGGCGACTTGAAATCGATAATGCCGTTACTGGTTTCTCCAAAAGAGCTGCAATTTCCTCAATCCGCTCAACCACTTCTTGATGTGGCTCAGCTATATAAAAATCAGCACGTAATTTTTCATGGACAATCGCATTGCGGAGCTTAGCAAATTGAAAGAGTTCATCCTTATAGGAACGGATTATGGCATGCCTTTTTGCACCATGTGCAACCAATTGACTAAATATATCTCCATTCACATTCTTGACCATTTTACTTAATGCTTTATGAACACGATTGAAGGCTATCTCAAATCGTTGTGATAAATCGATTTCGACTGTTTCCACTGATCCCCCTCCTACTCATCTCTTATTATATTTTAAAAATGAGTAGATTTGGAGAAAAATGTTCGCACAAAAAAAGCAGCCTCGAGGACCGCTTTTGACAATTATTTATCTGCTTCTTTATCCGCAACTAGTTCAAAATATAATTTTCGTAGGATATATGTTTTATACGTTTCTAGTTTTTTACGCTCAACTGGATGATGGTAAATCCCTTTTTCTTTTAATTGTTTCACATACCAACCCTTTGATCCTGGATAAGACATATCAAATCCCCCTCTTTTTTTCGCTTGTCCTATATGTATGCTTGGAAGAGAAAAAGAATGAATATCCTTTAAAAAAATTTTATAGAGTTTGTAACCTTTTACAAGACAGGTCGTCTAATTCAATGAAGTTTTCATTTCTCTCTTGCCTCTAATTACTCTCTCATAATTAGAGGCACTTTTTACTTCATTTCCCCTATCATTTATATATACAAAAAACCTCTAGGGTGTCCTAGAGGTTTTTTGGTTTGCATGAAAGATTCCAATATGCAAATAGTATATAAAAGAGGTGATTGTGTGAAGAAGGAGACACTTAGTTGGATTTTAACTGGACTTGTGATTGCTTTTTTTCTATGCTCATTTTTCTACTTTAGTTCGGATATATTCGCAAAATTCATTAGTGGATTTTGGGATTAAAAAAGCTCCCCTTTGCGTAAAATGGGAGCTTTTGTTTTGTCATTCAATATTAGTAAGGAACATGGTAGTTCTCGGTGAGTCCACTTGATGATTCTGACTCAGGAACTTGAAACTTCTACGGTGAGTCTGAATTCAAGGGTTTTTCTGACAGACTCAATAAGTAACTTCTCCTTTGTGTCAGAATGCTTAGCCAATTCGGACTCAATGAACTAGAAAACTCTGCGGTGAGTCTGAATACAAGGGTTATTCTGACAGACTCAACCACTTACTTCTCCTTTGTGTCAGAATGCTTGGCTCATTCGGACTCAGTGAACACAGAAAACTCTACGGTGTGTCCCAATACAAGGGATTTTCTGACAGACTCAGCAAGTAACTACTCCTTTGTGTCAGAATGCAAAGCTTATTCGGACTCAGTGAACCAAAAAACTCTACGGTGAGTCTGAATACAAGGGTTATTCTGACAGACTCAAC
This sequence comes from Ferdinandcohnia salidurans, assembly GCF_042680725.1. NCBI lineage: Bacteria > Bacillati > Bacillota > Bacilli > Caryophanales > Bacillaceae > Ferdinandcohnia > Ferdinandcohnia salidurans. Next base: position 363,635 of record NZ_JBHUEK010000010.1, on the reverse strand, counting down.
CCGAAACTTCTCCCTTGTGTCAGAATGCTAGGCTCATTCGGACTCAGTGAACTAGAATACTCTACGGTGAGTCTGAAATCAAGGGTTTTTCTGACAGACTCAACCAGTAACTTCTACTTTGTGCCAGAATGCTTGGTCAATTCGGACTCAGTGAACACAGAAAACTCTACGGTGTGTCCCAATACAAGGGTTATTCTGACAGACTTAACCCGAAACATCTCCCTTGTGTCAGAATGCAAAGCTTATTCGGACTCAGTGAACAAAAAAACTCTACGGTGAGTCTGAATTCAAGGGTTATTCTGACAGCCTCAACCACTAACTACTCCTTTGTGTCAGAATTACGGGTTGATTCCGACAGACTCAACCAGAAAAAGCTCCAGTGAGTCCAATTGTGTCATTGATTCGGACTCTTAGCACCCAGATACCTCTAAAGCAAGTCGGAATGCCGGGATGATTCAGACAGAGAAAACAATAATTTTCTCTTTCCAGTCAAAATGCCACCCTACACCCGGCAAAAATCAACCCGATCTAATACTTTTGTACTTACATTTCTTCCAATTCAGCTACTGGGACAATATTTTTTTCATGCTCCCTACCTTTAAGGTGGACTGTGCACATATTCCCCTGCTCATCGCAGCTGTCAATCCATACTGAAGTGCCTTGATAATGAACGGTAACTTCATTTGATGAAGATAAGATTTGCCTTGCTCTACGAATATCCATTCTACTCACTCCCAATTAATATTTTCTTCCCTCCAATAGTTTCCGAATTTCTAGGAAATTTATGCAAAAATAGCAAGCTTTTGAACACACTATATAGGAAAGGATCAAGGAAGAGGAGTAAACGTATGAAGCTTAATGAAAATGAGAAGAAGACACTTAGTGATTCGATTGATCGGTTAAATGAAGGCTTAGATGTTGTCATTCAGTTATACAATGAGGCAGAAGAAGACAAGCCTCTGATTGAATTTGATCAAGAGGTTATTGAAGCCATTGAAAAAGCGAAGGAGACCTTTGGAGACGAAGAGATTACTCGTAGGATTAATACAATCATAAAAGAGATCTTTGCCTTTCTACCAAAAGATGAAAAAAAATAGAAGAAAAAAGGAGTGGAGTGTTTGTTAACAAGTATCTTAGCTTCCTTTTTTAAGCGCTTTTTGATTGCCAAGCTTATTGGAATTGTTTTATTAGTCATCATCATCTTTGGTGCCATTATTCACTTAATTGAGCCGGAAAACTTTCCAACCGTTTTCGACGGGGTTTGGTGGTCGATTGTCACCGCCGCAACAGTAGGATACGGTGATTATGCTCCAACTTCATTTGTTGGAAGAATTGTGGGGATGTTTCTGATCTTTATCGGTGTTGGAATTGTAACCCGCTATTTCGCTGCGATTTCAACTTCAACCTTCGTTACTCAAAATGCATACCTTGAAGGTACGTCTGGATTCCACGGAAAAAAACACATTATAATCATTGGTTGGAATGAACGGGTAAGGGAAACCATTTCTTTTCTTAAAACTCCGGGGTCAGCAACTGAAATTTTGTTAATTGATGATTCCTTAGAAAAAAACCCGATGCCTGGCAATCATTTTCATTTTATAAAAGGGGATCCAACTCGTGATGAAACCCTAAAGCAAGCAAATATACAGGATGCAGAAATGGTCTTAGTTACCGCCGACCAAGGCAAGGATGAAGTACATGCTGATATGCTCACCATCTTGACATTACTTGCGATAAAAGGGTTGAATCCAACCGTTTATACAATTGTAGAAATACTAACCACTCATCAGATTCAGAATGCAAAGCGTGGTGGTGCAGATGAAATCATCCAAACTAATCGGCTTTCAAGTTTGGTGATGGTCAATAGTCTTTTTTCACATGGAGTGTCTGATGCTTTGCTGTCCATGTTAGTTGATTTAAAAGGTGTAAAACTTCAGTTTTTGGAAACTACCTTTGATTTGGTGGGATTAACTTTTCAAAAAGCGAGTGAAACATTATTAAAAGAAGGGAAAATTTTAATTGGAATTAAACGAGGCGAAGAAATAACAATTAATCCTCCACTTTCACTTGAAATACGAAAAAATGATCACATTCTAATCATAAAAAGTTAAAAGGGATTCTCGATGCGAGAATCCCTTTTTCTATGATCAGCTTATAAGCGTTTTTCTAGTTCAGCCTTCTTCTCTTCGAAGCCAGGCTTACCTAGTAGAGCAAACATATTAACTTTGTATGCTTCTACACCTGGTTGGTCGAATGGATTTACACCTAATAGGTATCCACTCATTGCACATGCTTTCTCAAAGAAGTACACAAGGTATCCAAATGAATACTCGTCCATTTCTGGTACATGGACAATTAGATTTGGTACGCCTCCATCTGTATGAGCAAGCATTGTACCTTCGAATGCTTTCTTATTAACAAAATCAACTGATTTTCCAGCTAAATAATTTAATCCATCTAAATCATTATCTTCTGCTTCAACAATTAATTCATGACGGGATTTTTCGATATTAATAACTGTTTCAAATAAATCACGTCGCCCTTCTTGAACATATTGTCCAAGTGAGTGAAGGTCTGTTGAGAAGTTTGCAGACGATGGATAAATCCCTTTTTGGTCTTTCCCTTCACTTTCGCCAAATAATTGCTTCCACCATTCAGAGAAATATTGAAGTCCTGGTTCATAGTTGATTAACATTTCAATTGTTTTGCCTTTGTTGTATAGTGCATTACGAACAGCCGCATATTGGTAAGCAGCGTTCTCTTCAAGCTCTGATTTAGAGAAATCAACACTTGCTGCTTGTGCACCCTTCATCATTTCTTCAATATTTGCACCACTAACGGCAATTGGAAGTAGTCCAACAGCTGTTAAAACGGAGTAACGACCACCAACATCATCAGGAATGACGAAGGATTCATAGCCTTCTTCAGTTGCTAAAGTTTTTAATGCACCACGTGCTTTGTCAGTTGTTGCAAAGATACGGCCACGAGCTTCTTCTTTTCCGTATTTTTCAATTAACATTTTACGGAAGATACGGAATGCTAGTGCTGGTTCAGTTGTTGTTCCAGATTTAGAAATGACGTTAATTGAATAATCTTTACCTTCTAGTAAATCCATAAGGTCTTTCATATATGTAGAACTGATGTTGTTCCCTACAAATACGATTTGTGGTGTTTTACGTTGTTCCTTTGATAAGGAATTATAGAAGGAGTGGTTTAACCAATCAATAGCTGCTTTTGCACCAAGATAAGAACCACCGATACCAATCACTAGTAAAATGTCAGAATCTGATTTGATTTTTTTAGCGCTCTTTTGAATGCGAGAAAATTCTTCTTTGTCATATTCGGAAGGAAGGTCTACCCATCCTAAGAAATCACTACCTGCGCCTGTTTTTTCATGTATAGAATGGTGTGCGACCTTAACCGCATCACGTAGATATGTAATTTCATGTTCTCCAAAAAAAGTTAATGCTTTTGAATAATCAAAACGAACATGTGTCATTTTCAATACCTCCACCCTTTAATTTTCAATGCCTCTTTCACTGTAACCAAACTTTTCTGTTAAATCAAGACCGTCGTCTCACTGTAAGCGTAGCCATTTAAAAAAAGTAAAAAAAAGTACTCACACAGGTAGTATGAGCCTTTTTTGCAGTTTATAAATATCAATTATAGAGATGCTTTTAGTATTTCAAGCGAATCTTGTTTGCCTAGTACTTTAAAGCGACCAAATTCACCGAAAACAACTGTTTTTTCAGCCATTAGTTCAAGGTTTTCTTCGTCAATGTCGTAATCTGCCAATCTTGATGGTGCACCAATGCTGTTCCAAAACTCTCTTAGCTTATCGATTCCTTCAAGTGCTACTTCACGCTCTGTTTTTCCTTCAGGATCGACATCAAAGACACGAACAGCCAATTGCTTGAAACGGTCTACATTTTCATCCAAAACATGCTTCATCCAATTCGGGAATAGAATCGCAAGTCCACCACCATGAGGGATGTCATATACAGCAGATACGGCATGTTCAATATTATGTGTAGCCCAATCCCCGCTATATCCCATGTTTAACATTTTATTTAAGGCAAGAGTTCCATTAAGCATAATGGTCGCTCTGTAATCATAGTTTTCTAAGTCATTAATTAGTTTTGGTGCCGTTTCGATGACCGTCTTTAGTATAGACTCACACCATCTGTCTTGGGTTAACGTGTTCGGTTCATGATGGAAATAATGTTCCAACACATGTGACATCATATCCACCATTCCATACACTGTTTGATCCTTTGGCAGAGAATATGTATAAACTGGATCTAAAATTGAAAATTTAGGAAACACAGCAGGACTTCCCCATCCATATTTTTCATTCGTTTCCCAATTTGTAATAACCGAGCCTGAATTCATTTCTGAACCTGTCGCAGCTATTGTCAATACAGTTCCTAAAGGAAGAGCGTCAGTAGCCACTGCTTTTCGAGACATGAAATCCCATACATCACCATCGTATTTTACGCCAACGGCTATTGCTTTTGTACAGTCAATAACACTTCCACCACCAACTGCGAGTAAAAATTCAATGCCTTCCTTACGGCAGATTTCTATTCCTTTTCTGACTGTAGACAGACGAGGATTAGGTTCTACTCCAGAAAACTCGTGTACCTCTGCCCCTATTTCATTTAATTGGTGAATGACTTGGTCGTACAAACCATTTCTTTTGATGCTACCGCCACCATATATAAGCAATACTTTTTTTCCGTATTGGGGAATTTCAGTTTTAAGTTCTTGTACCTGCCCTTTACCAAAAATAAGCTTAGTTGGGTTGTAATATGTAAAGTTTTCCAAAATAATCGCCTCCTGTAAAAAATTATGGCAATGTTACAACATGTTGTAAAGTAGTTTGCTCTTTACATTATCTTCTACTTTTATTAATATATGTAAAAAAAGAGGCTATTCAATGAATGCCTCTTTTCCTGGTTCTTAGTTAAAATTCGATTGTTCAATCCATTCTTCAAGCTTATCCTTTAAAGTGTTGAAACCTTGAGGGCTTTCAGCATTTGCTGGTTGTGCTTGTGCTGGACGTTTTTTAGGCTTAGCAGTTCTTTGTACCGGCTTTTCTGGTGCTTCTTCAGTTGCACGAATTGATAGACCGATTTTTCCTGCGCCTTCATCAATAGATAAAATCTTTACATTTACTTCATCGCCAACTTTAACATGTTCGTTAATATCTTTAACAAAACCATGAGTTACTTCTGAAATATGAACTAAACCTTGTGTATTTTCGTCTAAAGCAACAAATGCTCCATAAGGTTGAATCCCTGTAATTTTACCCTTAACAACATTTCCTACTTCGAATTTTTCTGTCATGCTACCCAACTCCTAAAACTTTAGTTTACATACCTTTATATACGCAATAAACAATTATAACACAGAATAGCCATTTATTCAAAAAAAGAACCTTTTCTCTTTTAGAGTTACCATTTCGAGATGAAATTATGAAGGAGGTAATATTTATCATTTTGATAATAGCGGGATCTGTGCAGTGTTTAAAATAGGTGATTGCTGGAGATACTACTTTCAAAGGCTTTCTAGTATTCCCCTTTTGTATGTAGGACAAAACCAAAATCGGTTTTGTCCATTTTTTTATACAGTTTTTTATACAAGATTATTGTTTTTCAAGAATCGGCCCATTCGTTTGACTGCTTCTTGGAGCTGCTCGAGTGAAGATGCATACGAGCAACGGATAAACCCTTCACCACTTTCACCGAATACATTACCAGGGACAACTGCTACTCTTTCCTCCATCAGTAAACGATGCGCAAATTCCTCAGATGATAATCCTGTTTCTTTAATAGACGGAAATGCATAGAAAGCACCGCCTGGCATATGACAAGATAGTCCAATTTCCTGTAACGAGGACACGAAGAAGTTTCTACGCTGACGATAGCTTTTTCTCATATATTCTACATCAGAAAGTCCATTTCGAAGAGCCTCGATTGCTCCGTACTGAGCCATTGTCGAAGCACACATCATGGTATATTGATGAATTTTCAACATAGCTTCCGAAATTTCTCTTGGAGCAGCAGAATAACCTAAGCGCCATCCAGTCATAGCAAAGCCCTTTGAAAATCCAGAAACAAGGATTGTGCGCTCAAACATCCCAGGGATACTTGAAAAACTTGTATATTTGCCTTCATAGGAAAGTTCTGCATAAATCTCATCTGAAATCACAAGTAAATCATGCTTTTCCACAATTTTAGCAATTGCTTCAAGTTCTTCCTTCCTAAGCATTGTTCCTGTTGGATTATTTGGAGAACAAATAATAATGGCCTTTGTACGTTCTGTTACTACTTTTTCTATTTCTTCTGGCTGTAGCTTAAATTCATTTTCAGGTCTCGTATGCACAGGGATTGGAACTCCGCCTGCTAGCGAAACTATTGGGCTGTACGCAACAAACGTTGGTTCCACAATGATTACTTCATCACCTGGATCGACTACTGCACGCAATGCTAAATCAATTGCTTGGCTTCCGCCGACGGTCACAATAACCTCATGTTCAGGAGTATATTTCACCCCAAATGACCTATGTAAATAAGCTGAAATTTCCTGCCGCAGTTCAAGAAGTCCTGCATTTCCTGTGTAAGATGTAATACCTGACTCGATAGATTGAATGCTCGCTTCTCGAATTGACCAAGGTGTTACAAAATCAGGTTCACCCACACCTAACGAAATGACACCCTCCATCGTTACTGCTAAATCAAAGAATCGACGGATTCCGGAAGGTTGTAATTCTTGCACTTTTTTAGAAAGGTACTGAGAAGTCATGGTGTCACCACAATCCGTTTATCATCTTCACCTTGATCAAAAATAGTCCCATCATGCTTATATTTTTTCAAAATAAAATGAGTTGTTGTCGAAAGAACAGAATCAAGTGTTGAAAGCTTCTCAGACACAAAAGAACCAACTTCTGACATCGTTTTACCTTCAATTACAACCGATAAATCATATGCTCCAGACATTAAATAAACAGATTTTACTTCTTTAAAATGATAGATACGTTTGGCAATTTCATCAAAGCCGACACCTTTTTTCGGGGTTACCTTTACATCAATCATAGCTGTTACACCTTCATGGCCTTCAACTTTCTTCCAGTCCACGATTGTGTTATACTCCACAATAATCTTTTGATCTTCGAGTTTTTGAATAATGCCATCGACTTCATCGACACTTTTGCCAACTAATTTTGCAATTGTTTCCACAGGAAGTCGTCCGTTGTTTTCAATAATCTCAAGTATTTCAATTTCATTTTCCTGTAACTGCATAATGGTCACTCCTAGTAATTTGAATTGAATTTTTGTCACTTATTATATCAGATAAATGAATAGTATATTGAATTATTTTATATTCATTCGAAATTTTATGAGTTTTTCTATCCCCTTTGGTAAAAATAGGGATAAATCAATAGTGTAGGATGTGGATTTTCATCAATGGATACGATACAAATTAAGGGAGTAAATCTTCATTATGAGTTATACCAACATAGTAAAAAGAAGCCCGTTCTTGTCATGTTGCACGGCTTCTTATCATCCTCATTTAGCTTTCGAAGACTGATTCCCTTTTTAAAGGAAGAGTATACAATTTTATCGATTGACCTCCCCCCTTTCGGTAAGAGTGAAAAATCGACAAGATTCACGTACTCTTATTCAAATATTGCGTATGTGGTATGCGATTTGATTCGGTCTTTTCATTTTTCAAAAGTGAATTTAGTTGGCCATTCGATGGGGGGCCAAATATGCCTATACATTGCAAAGCAAGCGCCTGATCTAGTAGATAAATTAGTTTTGTTGTGCAGCTCAGGCTATATGAAACGAATGCCAAAGTCCTTAATCTATTCTTCCTATCTTCCCTATTTTCATTTTATTGTAAAAAGGAAGCTAGCCAAGCAAGGGGTATTACATAATTTACGTAATGTCGTGCATAACCATGAACTCATTGACCAAGAAATGATTGATGGATATACAGAGCCCTTCTTGGATAACCGAATTTTTATGGGATTAACGCGAATGATTCGCCATCGTGAGGGAGACTTACCGTCTGAAGAATTAAAAAAGATCAACCATCCTGTCTTTTTAATTTGGGGTGAAAAAGATCGAGTTGTTCCAATTTCTGTAGGGAAAAGGCTTCATCAGGACCTCCCAAATTCTAGTTTTGTTTCCATTAAGAATACGGGGCATTTGGTTCCTGAAGAATGTCCCGAGAAGGTTTACGAGTATATTTCGGAGTTTATCTAAAAAAAAGATGGGTTGCCCCATCTTTTTTACAGTTCGCACGTCGCATTATTTAAAATGGATAAGAGTTTTACGGCCATGTCCTCACATTCTTTTAGTGGAATGACTTCCTCAAAGGAGAATTCAAAAATAGACTGTATTTTCCTTGCTAATTTACCGGGATTATCAAATTGATGGGCTGCCTGTAAAACATCCACCGCTTCTGTTTCATAGGAACCGACTCCATAGCCAAGTGGATCCCATTCTTGTAGCATAATCATAATTTGAAAATTTGTTTGTTGATTTTCCATAGAATCACCTAAAATTACTTCGTGAAATTATTTTTGTCTTGTTTTATTAATTGCTTCTCTAGTTCCTCAGCTTTCGCTTGTTCTTTTTTTGAATGCTTGATAAATAAGCGAAACACGATAAACGCAACAATTAAGCAAATAACAGTCGTTATTCCAGCAGGAATATATTCTGATTTATCCTCAGGGAAATATAGAAACAGGTTTAATACTGGTAAAAGCAGCATTCTTACACACCTTTCAACCTATAATGATAGCTTTTTACATTATATCACAAACCTAAGACGTGTTATAAGATGCTTGTTCGAATGACGTCGGTTATAATGGAAAGAGTTAGAAATTTGCAGAAGGAGTGATTTTAAATGTCTGATGAATTTAAAGTTGGTGATATTGTAACTGGAATTTATAAGACTGGAAAATATATTGGAGAAATTACAGCAATTAAACCTGAGCATTATCTTGTGAAGGTAAAGGCTGTTTTAAAGCATCCAATGCAAGGGGATATTCATTCACCGAAGGATGTTAATGTTCCACTTTTTCAAGAACGTAGAGCTCTTGCTTTTAACGAGCAGACAAATGTTCCGAAAAAGATGGTACGCCATTACAAAGAGGAAGTTCCAGAATACAAGTCCTCTTTAAGAGAAGCAGTGGAAAAAACAAAGAATGATTTACAAGCTGAAGGAACAGAGTGGGCACTGCGCAGTCTTGAAAACATGAACGTGTTGGAGAAAGATTATTTTAAATAAGCCCTTGAGTCAAATTTTAGGCTAATGACCATTAAATGTATTTATTGGCCGTAAATTTAATTTATAAGCCGTATTTTTACCTTATCGGCTATAAATCACAATTATTGGCCGAGAACATAGAAAACCTACGGATTCAGTTGTTCCGTAGGTTTTTCTTTTTTTAGTAAACCCGCTTGGCGCCTACATAATATTTGGACCAATACGTATTATCCATCGATACAACGTCTATTCCCTTTGAGGATGTGGCGGAAATAAATTTGTTATTCCCTACATAAAAGCCAACATGGGAGATACGGCCAGTATCATTGACCGCAAAAAACACGAGGTCTCCCTGCTGTAAATTTGCTTTTGAGACAGGCGTCCCCATCGTATAATAGCCTGCTGATGTAGTTCTTGGGATGTCAATTCCATGACGCGCATGCATAAAGGAAACGAAACCAGAACAATCAAATCCAGCTGTTGTCGTTCCTCCCCACAAGTATGGAATTCCTACAAAATTATACGAGTCATTCACTAAATCTTGAAGCACCTGCTCTCGGTTTTGTGTTCCTTGTTCAGCTTGAGCAGTTCCACTCACTTTTAATACTTGTCCAATTGAAAGAGTATTTGTTGTCAGCTTATTGATGTTTTTAAGCTCCGTCACACTCATATTATAAGTTCGAGCAATTCCATATAAGGTATCTCCTGCTTTTACGGTATATGTAGCACTTGCTACATTTTGCTGTGGGGCTGCCGCTGTATTTCCTAGCTGTAATGTTTGACCCACATAGAGCATCGATGATGTTAAGTTATTATTTTTCATGATTTGGTCAACCGTAGTGTTAGCTCGTTGGGCTATTGAATATAATGAATCGCCAGGTTGAACCGTATATGTGTTGTCTTGTATTTGAATGGTCTGTGGTGCAGTACCGATTACTTGTAGGGTTTGTCCCACATGGATGGTGTTTGAAGTTAGATTATTTAATTGCTTGATTTGATCAATACTCATGTTATAAGAATTAGCAATGGAGTAAAGTGTGTCACCACGGGTTACTGTATACGTTGCTGTCGTTTGTGGAGGTTTGGCCTCACTAATTACAAGCGTTTGTCCAGGGTAGATCATATCACCGGTTAAATGGTTTAGTTGTTTTACCTGGGACACGGTTAGATTATATTGTTTTGCAATTCCATATAGTGTATCACCGTTTGCAACCGTATGTGTTGTTTGGGTTTGGGAACTTGCTTGGTTATTGCTGGCTGCCTCTACTTTAGAGGAATGGTGTCCTCCCACTAAAGTAATTGTTGCGATTACCATTGTCCCCATCATGACCTTTACGATATTCGGATTTAGGGTAGGGACTTTTTCATTGAGATACATGCGAATGCTTTCGTTTAGATGAAGCTTTTTGCCTTGTTCTGGTGTACCAATTTCACTTGAAAACTCCTCTAACTGGGGATCTATATATAAACATACAGTTTGTGGATTCTCTATTTTATGGCCAATAAACATAAGGCATCCCTCCTTTTGAAATTAGGATATCCTAACGGGATGCGATTATTTTTCAAATCAATTGTAAAAATTCGACAGTGCTATCAAATTTTAAAAATAAAAACCAATTCACTTGATGAGCGAATTGGTTTTTTATAGTGCAAATTTATTTAATACTTTCGAGAAATCGACTCGATCGCCGATAGTTGTTGGCTCTGGTTTGGATAAATAGCGTTTATCATTTTCAACTAACTTGAATATATTAAAGGTTGTAAGGGCGTCATCAAGGGCACAATGATGTTTGCCTGTCCCTTCTTTACCATACTCTTGGACCGCCTTCCAAAGACCTGTCTGATTTTGGTCCCCAAAAAAGCGTTTATATTCCATAGACAAGTCCCTTTGCTTTCCTTTAAAAGGAAAAGGAATTCCAGCCCGTTGAGAATTATGGCGCAAAACCTTCATATCCATATTTCCCCATGTGATGATGGTGCTAGATGAATGATTTTCATACCGTGAGAGCTTATTAACCAACTCTTGAAATGTGATACCGTGATCGACTTGCTCTTGAGAAATGTTTAAAAAGGACTTACATCGTTCTGTTAATGTAGGAAATTTTATTGGTTTCACATATGACGAGTATTGTTCGATTATTTTTTGGTTCCTCACGCAAACAAGTCCAACTTCAATAATCTCGGGGTAAAATCCTTGTGGGTTGTTTTTTCTCTCTGGCATTGTAAATTCAAAATCAATAAACAAATATTGATGCTGATTATCCACTCCTAAACCTCCTTTATCTTATTAGTCTAGTAAAGTTAGATACTACCTTTACAATACAAAACCAACGAACATCTTTTTAAATATTATAGCACGGTTTATTGTATTTTTCAGAATATATTTATAATATATATGCTATTTCTTCTTTAATAAAGCACAATAATATTCTATAATATTTAGTAAGTCGAAATATTCGAATTAAGAAGGTGTTTCCGATTCAAACAGCTAAGCGAAATCTTTTGATCATGTGGTTTGCCAATTTCTTTGTTGCTGCAAGTGCTACAATGATAATGCCATTTCTCTCTTTATACATCGAAACATTTGGTGATTACTCAGATAGCTTTGTACAACGGTGGGCTGGATTAGTTTTTGCAGCAACCTTTGTTACGGCTTTTTTTATTTCACCGATTTGGGGACGTTTTGGTGATCGAAATAGCTACAAAAAAATTCTTATCATTACAGGTATTGGCATTGCCGTTAGTATTTTTTTAATGGGATATGTGAACTCGGTAAAGCAGTTATTTTTCTTGAGACTCTTCATGGGTGCTGTAACAGGTTTTATTCCAACCTCCCTTGCCCTCATTTCCGCACAAACACCGAAAGAAATTGCCGGAAAAACGTTAGGAACACTTCAAATGGGGAATGTGTCAGGAGCATTATTCGGTCCATTATTAGGTGGATTGCTTGCAGATGCAGTCGGTTTCCAATATACCTTTGTCCTCACTGCGGTCGTCATTTTAGGGGCAGTCGTCTTAGTTGCTGTTGGTATTAAAGAGGTACGAGCGAATGAAACAAGTACTACTGCCAAAAAGTATACGCGTAAAGAGGTTTTAATTCATATCCTCAAGCATCCGGTTTTATTAACCATTATGCTTATCTCGACTCTCATCCAGGTCGCTAATTTTAGTATTCAGCCCTTACTTGCATTATATGTTACGCATTTAACAGACAGTAGTAATATTGTGTTCTTGGCTGGGATGGCATTTTCCGCGACCGGTTTTGGAAATTTATTATTCACAAGACAATGGGGTAAAAGCGGTGACCGTATTGGCCATGAAAAAATCTTAACAATCCTCTTGCTTGCGTCCGCGATTATGTTTATTCCGCAAGGACTTGTGACCGAGTTATGGCAGCTTGTAGTTTGTCGATTTTTATTTGGAATGGCCGTTGGAGGGCTCATCCCTTGCATGACAGCTTATATCCGTCAGGTCGCACCACTTTCCATGCAAGGCGAAGTTCAAGGCTATAATGTTAGTTTTCGGTTTTTAGGAAATGTCATTGGTCCGATTTCTGGTGGGATTCTTAGTGGTTTTTTCGGAATTTCTACCGTCTTTTTCGTAACAAGTGGTCTCTTTTTAACGGGAGCAATAATCTTATGGCTAAGTGTTGTTCGGCATTCTGAAAAATCAACTCAACAAGCTGCTTAAACAGATGGCGATTGCCATCTCTTTTTTTATATAATAAAAGTATAACTTTTTGAAAGAGTGTTAGTTTATGAGAAGACAAACAGGGTACATCATCACTTTTTTACTTTTTCTATTATTTTTGTTTGTGCTATTCCAAGTAAACGGGGAGTTGAAGGTTGCAAAAAGTTTTCCAGCTGTGCTGGATGAAAAAATCCCAATTGATGAAGTAGTGTTACCACAAACAAGCTACATAACGGACAGAACAGGAAATGTAATTTCAGAGATTCACCATAGCGAGAATCGGATCACACTCACTAAGGATGAGATTCCGCAAATTGTAAAGGAATTGTTTATTACCATTGAAGATCAGCATTTTTATGAGCATCTAGGCTTTGATATATCCGGAATAAGTAGAGCTGCTCTTGTTAATTTACAAAATGATTCTATTGACCAGGGTGGAAGTACACTTACACAACAGCTAGCAAGAAATCTCTATTTAACTAACGAAAAAACCTATAACCGAAAGTTAAGTGAGCTATTGTATTCGTATCAACTTGAGCGGAACCTATCAAAAGAAGAAATTATAACATTGTACATAAATGCGATTTATTTTCAAAATGGGGCATATGGGATTGAAACTGCTTCTCAGCTTTATTTTAATCAATCCATCAAAGATGCTTCACTAGCGAAAATCGCCTTTTTATGTGCCATACCAAATAATCCATATCTTTATAATCCAGTTACGCATTTTTCAAATACAAAAGAAAGACAAGAACGAATTTTACAAAACTTATCCGAAGCTGGCAAAATCACAAAAGAGGAATATGAAAAAGCCATACATGAGCCGATTGAACTTGCAAAAAAGGAGAAAATCGTCGACCAGTATCCTGATTATACGACCTATATTTATCAAGAGTTTGAGGAATTAATTGCTGAAAAAGATGGATTTAACCAAAAAATAAAGTCAGCAACTTCAAATGATGAAAAGGAAAAACGGCAGAAAGAATTAGATACTAAGGTAAAAGAGACTCTCAAGTCTGGAATCATCATCGAAACAGCATTGAACCCTTCAATACAGGATGCCGCTATACATTCAGTGGAACGATTTTTACCAAACGCAAACGTTCAAGGTGCTGCTGCAGTTATCGAACATAGCAGGAATCAACTTGTCGCCATTGTTGGTGGGAAAAATTACGAAAAGTTTTCATTTCATCGGGCATACCAAGCTTTCCGTCAGCCTGGCTCTGCGATTAAACCATTGCTTGTTTATGCACCTTATTTTGATCAAACAGGTGCCTCAATCTCACAGACAATTAATGCAAACAATTATTGCAAAAAAGGATATTGCCCGCGAAATTATGGTGGTGGCCAATATGGAAATGTTAGCTTACAAACGGCTTTTAAGTATTCCTATAATACCCCTGCTGTTCGACTATTAGAAAAGGTTGGGGTTGAAAATGGATTCCATTATTTAGATAAGCTTCATTTTTCGAATGTGGTTAAAGAAGACCACCATTTACCCGCGGCCATTGGCGGTTTTACATACGGGATGTCCCCTTTAGAAATGACAAATGCATTTGCAACATTTGCAAATAATGGTCAATTTATTCAAGCTCGTGGTATTACGAGAGTAACAGATTTACAAGGAAAGGTCCTTTATGAATGGAATGAACAATCTTCAACGGTTTGGAGTCGTTCAGCCAATCAAAAGGTAAAGTCATTACTTGCAGACGTTGTAAAATCTGGAACGGCTAAAGAAGCGAATTTTTCAAGCGGTTATATTGGTGGAAAAACTGGAACCACAAATGATGTAAAAGACCTCTGGTTTGTCGGTTTAACCGATAAGTATACAGCTGGAGTTTGGGTTGGTCATGATCAGAACAAAAGCATTTACTATATGGAATCACGAAAACCGCAAATATATATATGGAAGGATATTATGAAGGCGAGCCAGTAATTGGCTCGCTTTTTTAGATTGGTAAGCTAGCGATAATACTGTTGTATAACCGAATACATACATAGGTTACGGTCATAAAAAACGTGAACCAACTTAGTGTATGAAAAAAGACTAATCCAATTAATCCACCGAAAGTTAAGGTGTCTTGAATTTTATAGACGAAAAAAATAAAATATCCAAGAGTTGCGAGTAAAAGCACAATGACGATGCCATAAAAGGACTGTACAAAAGCGAGTGAAACCGTCCCTCCAACAAGATAGAAGAAGGAACCGACTCGTATTTTTGGTAAGCTTTCTCCATTACTGTCCCTCGTGAAAAACAAAAGGGAAAGTTCAAGCAATGTATTCGAGATTAATTTTAGAGCGGCAAATACCATGAAATAAATCAAGAAAAACACAAAAAAGATCGCAAAATTAATCCAGGTTGGGGAGAAAAACTCCTGCATTCCACGGTAAATACCAATTTGTTTAAGTAGCTCTAATGTTTTCAATTCAGTCAAAATCGCAAACGAGACACTAAAAAGAATAATAGAAATAAGCGGAAAGTAACTTGTAAAATATGTATTCTTCATTTTCAATTCCTCATATCAATACTTCACTGCGTTGTTCTTTTCGATTTTAGTGGTAAATCTCTTTTTTGTAAATACATATAGAGTAAGGACTACTATTATGGGAAAAGAGGGGTTAGATGAAAAAAGGGTTATTATTTTTGATGCTTGTCTGTTGTTTGGCTTTTTTCACCTTCTTAAGTACGGCAGGTGCATCTGGGGAATCAGATTTCACAAAAGCAGTTAATGAGAAACTGAAGGAAATTAATTATTATGCGGAAGGTTCTGCTGAAGTGGTTAATACCATTACGAAGGAAGCAGAAATTACAAAAGTCATCACAGCGGATGATCCAAGTACAGAGAAAAATGAAGAAGAAATTGATACGTATACAGCCAATGTTGTCGTAGGGCACGTAGCATATAAATTAAAACGCGATAGCATTTTTTATATTCAAAAACATGAATTCTTTTATTATGATACGGAAAACAAGGAATTTCTAATGCTCGCAAATTTCCCTGATGATCAGGAAATTGCTGCTCTATACGTTGATTATATGGAAGCTGGTTATGAAGCGGGTATTACATTAACATCGAATTTGTTATTTAGTTTATTTACTCTCTTGGCTCTTCTTGGATGTCCAATTTTAATTATGATGTTCCATAATAAAGCTATTCCGGTTCCAATGGTAAGAAATAATAGTATGATTTAGGATGAGATGCTTTTTGTCTCATCCTTTTTTTATTTTCGATGTTCAATCCGAATATATTCACGTGGTTTAAATTTTGGATAGACTGTTGTTTCCTCTGTTTGTGTCGAATCAATTGTTTGTATTTGAAATTGTTGCTGGTTATCAACTTGTTCTTCTACGATATATTCTCTCTTCGTTTGGTCATGAATTACCCACGCTATTGTAAACAAGAAGGCAAAAATCGCAATTGCCACTATTCCTTTTTTTACATTCACAAAACTCACCTCTTGCTACTAGCATTCATTTCGAAAAGCATTTTTATACAATCTATTTTAAAAAATTTTTTTTGTTCATAAGAACACATCTCTTCATATTTAATAACAACTAAAAATCTAGGTAACACTAGAAGTTGCAAGGCATGCAAGTTCGTAATAATTGTTATATACTTTTATAAGAAATAATAAATGTTTGAGGGGGTACTGTTTTGTCACTTGTACATTGGGCCATATTATCTCCATTTATATTGGCTATCTTAATTCCTTTTTTACGCAAATATTTGCGCGGGATTCATACAGGTTGGTTTGTTCTAATTCTACCTGTACTACTATTTTCTTATTTCTTTCCATTTATGAAGGACACGATGAATGGAAATCCGATAATACGTACCGCAGAATGGATACCTTCCATTGGTGTAAATTTCACTGCGTACATTGATGGATTAGGACTCTTGTTTGCCTTACTGATTACAGGTATTGGAGCGTTGGTAGTTCTCTACTCTATCTACTACTTATCGAAAGAAAAGGAATCCCTACATAACTTTTATGTGTACCTGCTCTGTTTTATGGGAGCTATGCTTGGAGTTGTCCTCTCCGATAATGTGATTATGCTTTATACATTCTGGGAGTTAACTAGTCTTTCTTCTTTTCTACTAATTGGATACTGGCATAATCGTGAAAAATCTAGGTATGGTGCACTAAAGTCAATGTTAATCACCGTGTTTGGTGGTTTATCCATGCTAGCTGGATTTGTTTTACTATCACTCATGACGAATACATTCAGTATTCGTGAGATGATTGCTCAAGTGGATACATTACCATCAAATCCACTATTCATTCCGGCAATGCTATTAATTTTATTAGGTGCTTTTACAAAATCAGCTCAATTTCCGTTCCATATTTGGTTACCGGATGCAATGGAAGCACCAACACCTGTTAGTGCGTATCTTCATTCAGCGACAATGGTAAAAGCAGGTATTTATTTAGTTGCGCGCTTAAGTCCAATTTTTGCTGGATCAAGTGAATGGTTCTGGATTATCTCAACCTTTGGAATCATTACCTTGTTCTGGGGCTCATTTAGCGCCGTTAAACAAACAGATTTAAAAGGAATTCTCGCATTTTCAACAGTAAGTCAACTGGGGATGATTATGTCCCTATTAGGAATTGGTTCAGCTGCTCTTCATTATGATCATCTTGATACCAATATTTATTTGGCTGCAATAGTCGCCGCTATTTTCCACTTAATTAACCACGCGACATTCAAAGGAAGTTTGTTCATGGTTGTAGGTATTATCGACCATGAAACAGGTACCCGTGATATTCGCAAACTTGGTGGATTAATGACCGTGATGCCAATTACCTTCACATTGGCTGTTATTGGCGCGTTTTCAATGGCAGGTCTACCACCATTTAATGGTTTCTTAAGTAAAGAAGCGTTCTTTACAGCAATTGTAAATGCAACGACACTTGATATTTTCAATATGGAAACATTAGGTATTCTTTTCCCTATCATCGGTTGGATTGCTAGTGTTTTCACGTTCATTTACAGTATGATTCTAGTCTTTAAAACTTTTACTGGAAAAGCTCAGTTTGAAAAACTGGATAAAAAACCACATGAAGCACCAATTGGGATGTTAATCTCACCAATTATCCTAGCTTCACTTGTTATCATTTTTGGATTGTTTTCAAACATTCTGGCTCCAAGTTTAATTGAACCAGCTGTGGCATCCATCGTTCCAAGCTTACTTGATGGTGATTCAAACTTTCATGTTCACTTTGAGTATTTCCACGGCTGGAACGCACCGCTCTTTATGTCAATTGGAGTTGTTGTGTTAGGAACCCTTATGTTTCTTTCACTTGCAAAATGGACAGGCATTTACAATGTCTTTTCCAAGCGTTTAACTTTAAACAATCTTTATGACAATGGGATTATTGGAATGGAGAGGTCAGCATCAAAGTTAAATCGCTTCTATATGACTGGGGTTATTCGTGACTACTTAGTTATTATGTTTGCATTCTTTATCTTAGCAATTGGAAGTGCGCTCATTATCAAAAATGCATTTGCTTTTGATTTAGCACATGTTGCGCCAGTTCGACTTTTTGAAGCTGTGCTAGCATTTGTTCTTGTTGGTGGCGTAGCGACAACTGTTTTCGCCAAATCAAGACTTACGGCAATTATCGCACTTGGTGCAGTTGGATATTCAGTTTCGTTATTCTTTGTGCTATTCCGCGCACCTGATTTAGCGTTGACTCAGCTCGTAATCGAAACAGTATCCGTTTCCTTATTCCTATTGTGTTTCTATCACTTACCAAAGCTACACAAAAAAGAAAAACCAATGCGTTTTCGTCTGACAAACCTCATTATTTCTTTAGGGGTTGGAACCATTGTTACTTTACTTGCGATTTCCGCAAATAGCACAAGATTGATTGACTCTATCTCAAGTTATTTTGTAGAAAATAGCTATAAAAAAGGCGGAGGTACAAATATAGTTAACGTCATATTAGTAGACTTCCGTGGCTTTGATACATTGTTTGAAATTACTGTGCTTGGAATTGCAGCACTAGGTATATTTACGATGATCAAATTACGTTTAACAAGGAGGAAAGAAGGATGAAAACAAATGATTTAATCCTACAAACAGCAACAAAGATAACTGTTTTCATTATTCTTGCCTATTCCTTGAATCTCTTTTTTGCAGGTCATAATACTCCAGGAGGAGGATTTATCGGTGGACTGATTTCAGCTGCAGCAATCGTCCTTCTCCTTTTAGCATTCGATATGAAAACTGTAAAAAAAGCCTTGCCTTTTGACTTTAAAAAGGTTGCGGCTCTCGGGTTATTAATTGCAACTTTAACTGCAATGGGTTCATTCTTTTTCGATGTACCCTTCTTATCCCATACATTTGGTTACTTTAATTTACCAATTTTCGGGAAAACAGAACTTGCCACTGCTGTATTATTCGATACCGGTGTTTATTTAGTTGTTGTAGGAGTAACCATGACCATTATCCAAACAATCGGGGAGGATGAATGATTTATGGAGATTTTAATGGCTATTGTTATCGGTATTTTGTTTACGGCAGCGACATATATGATGCTTTCAAAAAGTCTAATTCGTGTCATTATTGGGACAGGTTTGCTAAGTCATGGTGCCCATTTATTGATTTTAACGATGGGTGGGTTAAAGCATGGAGCTGCTCCTATTTTAGTAGAAGGTACGAAGGCATATGTTGATCCACT
This sequence comes from Ferdinandcohnia salidurans, assembly GCF_042680725.1. Lineage (NCBI taxonomy): Bacteria > Bacillati > Bacillota > Bacilli > Caryophanales > Bacillaceae > Ferdinandcohnia > Ferdinandcohnia salidurans. Next base: position 343,976 of record NZ_JBHUEK010000010.1, on the reverse strand, counting down.
TCCACAAGCCCTTATTTTAACCGCGATCGTAATTAGCTTTGGGGTAACATCGTTTATTCTAGTGCTTGCGTATCGCTCCTATCAAGAGCTTGGAACGGATAACATGGATAAATTAAGGGGAAATGATAGCGATGAATAATTTTGTAATCCTTCCAATATTGATTCCTCTCATGACGGGAATCATACTTATCTTTGTAAATAAATATACGAAAGCATCAAGAGTTATCAGCTTAATCTCAACAATTCTAACTGTCATTGTGTCATTGAGCCTTGTTAATCAGGTCTATCATAATGGGATTCAAACTCTTAACCTCGGTGACTGGGACGCTCCTTTCGGAATAGTACTAGTAGCCGATATGCTTGCTTCACTACTAGTTACTACAGGCAGTATTGTAGTCTTGGCGTGTACAATCTATTCATTCAAGAATATCGGGAAAGAAAGAGAAGCTTTCTTCTACTATGCGGCAGTACAATTCCTAATGGTTGGTGTACTAGGTGCATTCTTAACTGGAGATCTTTTCAACCTCTTCGTATTTTTCGAGGTCATGCTAATGGCTTCTTATGTCCTAATTGTTCATGGTGGGACAAAGCCACAATTACGTGAATCAATTAAGTACATCTTGGTAAACGTGATCTCATCTGCCCTTTTTGTTATTGCCGTTGCCTATTTATACGCAGTAACAGGAACAGTTAATATGGCTGATTTATCAGCAAAAATTAGTGAACTTGGACAACCAGGTATTGTGACTGTTATCTCAATCCTATTTTTAGTCGTATTCGGGTTGAAAGGTGCAATCTTCCCGCTATTTTTCTGGTTGCCTGGTTCTTATAATGCTCCACCAACACCGATAACAGCTCTATTTGGAGCGTTATTAACGAAGGTTGGAGTATATTCAATCATTCGAACGTTTACGATTATTTTCTATCACGATACAGGTTTTACTCATACCTTAATCGGAATCCTTGCAGGGTTTACAATTCTAGTTGGTGTAATTGGAGCTGTTGCATACTGGGATGTTAAACAAATTATTATTTACAATATCTTAACAGCAGTAGGTGTTATTTTAGTAGGTGTTGCAACCTTAACACCGACATCACTTACTGGGTCGATTTACTACTTAATTCATGACATGATTATCAAAGCTGCCCTCTTCCTATTAGTTGGAGCGATGATTGTCATAACGGGGACAAGCAATTTAAAGAAAATGGGCGGTTTAATCAACCATCATCCATATTTAGGCTGGATGTTCTTCATTGCAACCATTTCACTTGCAGGTATTCCTCCATTTAGTGGTTTCGTCGGCAAACTTCTAATTGTTAAAGGAAGCCTTGCTGCTGAGCATTATGCACTGGTTGCGGCAATTTTAATTTCAAGTCTTCTAGTCCTCTATTCGGTAATGAAAATCTTCATTAACGGTTTCTGGGGTGAAGCAAAGCTTAGGAAAGAAGAAGAAAAAGGAACAACAAAAGGACTACTACTTCCAATCACTCTTCTACTTTCACTCTCAATTGCACTTGGATTTGGTGCTGAATGGTTCTATCCGTATATCTCGCAAGCAGCTCAAGATTTAACGGACCCATCCATCTATGTCCAGGCTGTCTTAAAGGAGTAGATATTATGTTGTTGCAATTGGTTTTAAATATTTTTATTGCCGTTTCGTGGATGTTTATCTCGAATTCTTATGACTTTGGATCCTTTTTTGGCGGATATTTGATTGGTCTTTTTCTCATCTTTGTTTTACGTCGGTCCTTCTCACACCGATTTTATCTCAATAATGTGTGGGCTGTGATTAAACTAATCTTCATTTTCTTTAGAGAATTAATTCTATCAAATTACGCCATTATGAAGGTAGTTGTAAAGCCAAAGCTTGATATCAAACCTGGAATTTTTGCATTGCCGATTCAATTAGAAAAAGACTGGGAAATCATGGTCCTCTCAAATTTAATTACGCTGACTCCCGGTACATTGGTAATGGATATTTCAGATGATAAAAAATTAATCTATGTTCATGCCATGGATTTACAAGATGTGGATGAGGCAATAGATTCAATTAAAAGTACATTTGAAAAAGCAATTATGGAGGTGAGCCGATAATGTTTGAGATTATACTTAATATTGCACTTGTCCTCTTATCGGTTTCAACAATTGCTTATTTATACCGTGTGATTAAGGGACCTTCGATTTCTGACAAGGTCATTGCACTCGATGCAATTGGAGTCAATTTAGTTGGAATTACAGCGATTATTTCAGTCATTCTGCGCTCAAATTCATTCCTTGAGGTCATCTTACTGATTGCGATTGTAGCCTTTGTTGGCACGGTAGCCTTTTCGAAGTTCCTTGAGAAAGGAGTCGTAATTGAACATGACCGAGACGCTTAAAATTTTGTTCGCAGTCATTATTTTGTTCGGAGCACTTTTAAGCATATTAAGTGCGATTGGAATTCTCCGTTTACCCGATGTGTACACAAGAAACCATGCAGTATCTAAAAGTGGGACATTAGGGGTTCTTTCGATATTACTTGGAACGTTTCTATACTTCTGGCTCATTGAAGGCTATATGAATGCGAGGTTGATTCTGGGATTCGTCTTTCTCTTTCTGACATCACCAGTTGCCGGACATTTGATTAGCCGCGCTGCCTATAATACAAAGGTTCCACTTTGGGAAAAAAGCTCCCAAGATGACCTAAAAGACAAGGTGCACCATTCAAAGGTAAAAGAAAAAGAAAGAGAAAAAGTGAGTCAATAAAGTAAAGCGAGGACACTTGAGGTCCTCGCTTTTTTGGGCTTTATTTTTTCAAGTTGATAACTGCTGTGGTGCAGCGTGATACGCAGATTAGGTTATCTTCTTCGTCGACTATTTTTACATCCCAAACCATTGTTGTTTTTCCTTTATGGAGGGGAGTTCCGATTGCTTTTACGATGCCATCCCTTTTTGCGCGAATATGGTTCGCATTAATTTCAAGACCTGCACAACCTTGTGTATCACGATCTACTAAATTGTATGTGCCTATACTTGCAACAGTTTCCGCTAACGCAACAGATGCACCACCATGCAAAACACCAAAAGGCTGACGTGTGCGTTCATCAACTGGCATAGTCGCTGTCACTCGGTCAGGTGTCACCTCATCAATTGTAATCCCTAAAGCCTTGATTAACGAATTTTCTACCATTCTTCTTCTCCTCGTTCTCGTTTATTTCCGAATTGCTGATAATGGGATTGAAAGAAGCTTGTCATCATCTTCTTTTGGATTCCCGCGTCCGTCTGTGTTATTTGTAATGGTATAAAGGGTACTATCTTCTATGTACACGTCTCTCATTCGGCTACTGATATCAAGAATCGTGTCAATTCTACCTGACTCAACATCATAGCTTCTCACTTTCGTGCCCCGTAATGTGGCGATATAAAGCTTGCCATTTGCATAATCGATTCCAGAAGGTGCCCATGTTTCCTCGCCTGTATGATAAATTGGTGTTATCATACCAGCCTCAGTCTCATCCCCTTCAATAACAGGCCATCCGTAGTTTTTACCCGGTTCAATTAGATTAATCTCATCATGTGCACTTTGTCCATGTTCTGTGCTGTATAATGTTCCTTTTTCATCCCATGCAAGCCCTTGAGGGTTCCGATGACCATATGAATAGACATAGGAGTTAGGAAAAGGATTGTCATTCGGAATAGAGCCATCTAGGTTCATTCGAAGGATTTTGCCTGCTAGGCTTGTTTTGTTTTGAGAGTTTTCCGGAACTCCTGCATCACCTGCTGTAACATAAAGTTTTTGATCTGGGCCAATTTTAATTCGACCCCCATTATGAATTCTTCCACCGGGGATTCCCTCAAGTAAGACTGACTTTTCTTCCCAAGTTGAATCGTTTCTTTCGACAAGAATCACGCGATTTAAAATTCCTCCGTTCTCCAGGTATGTATGATACAAAAATGCCTGATTTGAGTTCTCATAATCGAGTGCAAGCGTAAATCCTAAAAAGCCGCCCTCCCCTTGATGTACAATTTCTTTTTGAAGGTTTAGCTGCTGTGGCGTTACTTTCCCGGTAGCTTCCTCAATTTCTGACAACCTCCCAACACGTTCCGGTATGAGAAAGGTTCCGTCTGTTTTGGTTATCATCCATGGAATGGTAAGGTTTGTCGCAATAATAGTCGGATTCGAAACAGTTTCCTTTACAGGTTCATCAAGGGGCTGTTTCTCTGAACAACCAGCTATTATAGATAATACTAGAAATAAAGATAGCTTTTTCATTTTTAGGACATCCTCTCAATGTGAAAGCTTCCGGAGTTTTCGCGTCTTTTTTATCTTAACCAATACAAATACTACCAATGCTGCAACAGCTATACCAATGACAATATCGTAATATTTAATAAAACCGTCTATGAACTCTTCCCCTGCAAAATACCCAACAGAAAAAATGATGGACACCCATACAAATATAGCTGTGTACAGCGTAGTTGCAAATTTTAAGAAGGATAATTTACTAAAACCGAATAAGAACGGAAATAGAATACGAAAACCTGGTACGAAGTAACAAAAAGCCAACGCAAACGTATTGTATTTTTCAATAAGAGATAATCCACGGTCAATCTTTTTTCTCATCTTATTTTGTTTATTTAAGAGGACAACCATCGCATGTCCTGCAAAGCGCCCAAAGATATAACTGGTAGTGACGGCTGTTAGAATACCTGCATATGTAACTAAAAAAATCCTCCAAGGTACAAAAACATCCTCTGAAGCAAAAAATCCAATTGTTGAAACAATGACTTCATTAGGGATTGGAATGATAAAAGCCCCCACCCACAACCATAAATAAAGTCCTATATATCCGTTTTCCTGAATAATTGACACGATTTCACTTAGGTCCATCTTATCCCTGCCTTATCAGGTTGAAATATTAAATTGTAGATACTCACTTCTTTCTATTATAAGATTAAATGGATAATATTAGAAACCTTTTTAAATGGATTAAGGAGAGAAAAGTGTGGAAAAACCCATAGTGATCATAACTGGTGCTTCAGGTGGATTTGGACTCTTAAGTTCAATCGAGTTTCTGAAAAAAGGCTACTTTGTTGTAGCAACAATGAGAGATTTAGAAAAGAAAAAAAATGTACTACATAAATTAAATGATTCTACTTTAGAAGAAAATCTTCTTTTTTGTCAATTGGATGTGACGGATGCTAAGTCCTTACATGATTTTATGGGAACTCTAGATAAGCTTGGGAGAATTGATATCCTATTGAACAACGCTGGATTTGCAACAGGCGGGTTTGTCGAAGAAATTTCGCTGAATGAATACAAAGCCCAATTTGAAACCAATTTTTTCGGGTTAATTGAAGTTACAAAACTTGTTCTCCCATATATGAGACATCAAGGATCGGGAAAAATCATTAATCTTAGCAGTATCAGTGGGAAAATTGGGTTTCCAGGTCTATCTCCTTATGTTGCCTCTAAATTCGCCTTAGAAGGATGGTCTGAATCATTACAGCTAGAAGTAAGACCTTTTGGTATAGACGTTGCCCTAATTGAACCTGGCTCATTCCAAACGAATATTTGGAGCAGCGGAACAAAGATAGCGGAACAATCATTGCAATCCACATCTCCCTATCATCATATGATGAAGAAAATCCTTGCAAGACTTGAAAAAGGCCAAAATTCATATGGTGACCCTCTTGAGGTTGCACAGTTCATTGTAAAGCTTGCCCAAAAGGGTTCCTTGTCCAAACTTCGCTACCCTGTGGGAAAAGGAGTAAGGTCCTCAATATTTCTAAAGAATGTTCTTCCTTGGAACAGGTGGGAAGGAATTGTGTTAAAGATGTTGGGCATTGAACGGAAGTAAAGCGGAAGCAACGGTAAAAAGCACCTTATCGAAAAATTAACATATATTGTAAGGGAATTTTGATAAGGGAGGTCTAGAGTTGTACTATCATCCATTTATCTATGGGCATCAAGGACCACCAAGGACGGTTTTGTATCCAGGATATTATTCTAACATCACAAGACATTCCGTGTTTCCTGACCCTAGGACGTATTATCCAGCCCCATATTATCGAAAATTACCGGAAGTTGACCCGACGTTATTTAAGGAATCTGCAGAAGAAATGAGAATTCTAATGATGGATGCAAGCATAATGCTTGCTAAATTAGCTGATTCAAAAGAATTTGCAAAACAGGTAATGGCTGCTGCACAGGCATCAAATGATAAGGAAGTCGATCGACTGTTAAAATCAACAGGAATTAAGTCTAATGTTAAAGCGACCTTTAATCCTGATGGTTTAAATCTTCAATTAGAAGCAAGTGTAGGCGGCACTAAATCGAGTCAGTTAACAATTGCATTAAGATGGCGGTAAAAAATGAATAGTCCACTGTGGAACGAAGGTAAAAATTTGCCTATCGTTCTTTTTTATTTTATAGAATGAAATTTATTCTGTTTAGGACATGATAAAAACACGAGGAGGTAAAAATCAATGAAAGACAGAGATAGAGACTTATTTAGACTAACACAAAGCAAAGAAGAACAGCTTGTCAATCAGCTTGACCCAGAGCTTGATCTTCGAAATATAAATTTCGCAACAGGCGAAAATGAATACCTAAATGAACGCTACGATGATTTTTCCATCGACCATTAATGAATGACATGGAGGAAGTTAAATGGCTAAAAAAGAACGACTTAACGAAGAAGCTGCAGTAAACAACAACTTAACTTCATCTACGTATTCAAAGAGTAAAACAGCAAAGAAAAAGAAAAATGGGGCTAAGTAGTTTGCCCCGTTTTTAATTTGATTCAGTTGAAAGTTCAACTAGTCTGTTGTAAGCTTCCTCTTTATCGAACGAAGAATACCATCGAAAATTAGCTTCGTCCAAAATACGATAATGCTGGCTAATCACATTTTGTTGAAGACGAAACTTCCCTTCCCCCTGAAGGTCCTTCCACCAAAGCTTTCCACCCATTGTACGTTCCTTAGCCCGGTCAATCCCATTTCGTCCAACGATTTCAATGACATCAACAGGATCTCCGCCTAACGTCGTTTGAATAATTTCACTATCTCGAAATAATGCGCAAACAGCGACAACACATGTCCAACCTGCTTGGATTCTTCCTTTTTCAATTTGCACCAACGTCTTTTTTGAGATCCCCAAGATTTCTGCCATTTTATCTTGTGTATATCCTTTTTCAGTCCGGATAAGCTTCATTTTTTCGGAAAGCAATTTCGTTAATTGTTCTTTATCCATGTCAATCACCTATTTCAAAAGTAACGCTACTTATTATATTTAGTACACACAAAAGCCTTAGTGTAATTTTACACCAAGGCAATATAGTTAGCAATGTATTCACATTTTTGGGTTAGTAAATTAACTTCAAACCACTTATAAAAATGATGACACCGATTACGGTTTGCAATGGTTTCATAGGAACCTTTGCAGACAGGGTACTTCCAATGATTACACCTGGAATCGAACCACAAAGTAAATTTGCAACCAATAGAAAGTCAACATTTCCAAAACCTACGTGAAAAAAACTACTTACCGTGACTAAAATAAACGCATGTGCGATGTCGGTGCCAACTAATTCCGAAGCACGCAATTGGTAAAATAGCAGCATGGCAAGGGCAAATAGCGACCCAGAACCAACTGAGGTTAACCCTACTATAAAACCAAGGATGGCGCCTAAAAGAATGGTTGCTTTTGCTTTATCTTCAATAGGTTTTATACTATAGGAGCTGCTTGTAAAGCGAGAACTGAACAAGGTTTTTATTACGGTCGCAATGGCAACCATCATAAGAACATATCCAAGGGCATGCTTTACTATTTCCCCTTGCAGGAGTTTATCTCCCCCAACAAAATGCAAAGTAGTAACAGCTAGGATTGCACTTGGAACACTGCCTATAGCTAAATATTTTACAAGCTTAAAATTGATTGTTTTCTGCCGAAAATGCTGTACAGATCCAAAAAATTTCGTAATTGAGTTATAGACAAAGTCTGTTCCAACTGCAATTAGTGGATTAATACCAATTAAGATTAAGAATGGGGTTAATAATGCCGCTCCACCAACACCTGTTAGTCCGACCAAAAAACCGACAAAAAGGCCCATTAATACAATTCCAATACTCATTTCCGACCGCTCCCAACATTTTCGGATATGGGCATTATATTTAAAGGACATCCCTTTTGACACTTTTTTCTTATATTGAACGGTAAAAAAATTTTTTAAGTATAACAATTGGAGATGATTTGAAGAATCATATCTACATATATTTTATCAACGTCATTGAATTCATATGACTTCACTTTTCATTTGTTAACTTCTGATTTTTTTTGTTGACATATAATGAATCTTGTTTTACGATTTTGTTAACTAAAAAACACGGAGGTTAACACATAATGACAGCAATATCAAAACCACGCATTCGTGCAATCGAAATTACATATGTTGGGATGTTTGCAGCGCTTATGGCAATCGGTGCAAATATTACCTCAATGGTACCGTTTTTACAGGTTGCGGGTGTACCTTTAACGATGCAAACCTTTTTTGCAGTATTAGCTGGGCTTCTTCTCGGAAGTCGATTAGGTGCGATTTCTATGACTGTGTATATGTTAATTGGAATTGCTGGAGCACCTGTTTTTTCAGGATTTGAAGCAGGGCTATCTCCGCTCATCGGAGGTACGGGTGGATTTATTTTATCGTTCATTGCAACAGCTTATTTCGCAGGAAAGATCGTTGAGCATGCTAAGGGAAGTCCAACCTTAAAAACGTTTATGATTGCGGCATTTGTTGGTCTTTTTATGAACTATTTCATTGGTACAAACTATATGTACTTTGCTTTCAATTTTTGGTTAGAGGTTAAAATGAGCTATGGAGCTGCATGGAGTGTGATGGCTTGGTTTATTGTGAAGGACCTTGCTTTTACCATCTTCGCAGCACTTATTTCACCAAGAATTTATCGAGCAGTTACTAGAAACTCTGTGAATCCTTCTTCAACAAATCTATCAAAATAAGTGAAATACCCCCACGAACGTTCGTGGGGGTAAGTTTTTATAAGATAATCGCTGCAATCCAGCCGAAAATAATGAGTGGAATATTATAGTGTATAAATGTTGGTACACAAGTGTCCCAAATATGATTATGCTGACCATCAACGTTTAATCCAGCGGTTGGACCTAGCGTACTATCTGATGCGGGTGATCCAGCGTCTCCTAGAGCTGCTGCAGTTCCAACAAGAGCAATTGTCGCCATTGGGCTAAATCCAACTTCCATACATAATGGAACAAAAATAGTTGCGATGATCGGAATCGTTGAAAATGATGAACCAATCCCTAATGTAATCAAAAGACCTACAATTAACATCATTAACGCAGCAAGTGATAAATTTCCACCGATTAATTCCGCAGATTGAGAAACAAGTGCCTCAACATGCCCTGTTTCTTTAATAACAGATGCAAACCCAGAAGCTGTGATCATAACGAAACCAATGAATGCCATCATTTTCATACCACTTGTTATGACTTCGTCAGCTTGACTTACTTTCATTGAGCCACTGAAATAAAGAACCGCTATTCCGGCTAATGCTCCAAAAATCATGCCGTCCACATCAAATACTTGTGACAGTGTTAACTGTATACCTAAAGTAACAAGCACGGCAAGTATCGCGAAGCTAATGCTCTTTTTCGTATAAGTAGTGATGACATCTGAACCTGACTCATTTGCAATCTCAATCGTTTTATATTGTTTTGGCTTGCGGTAGGAAAAAAGAACTGCTATAAGCAAACCAACTACCATCCCTGCAGTTGGAATCAACATGGCAATTGGAATATCTCGTTTCGCCACTTCTAACCCACTATCTAGCATATATTGCTGCAGAAGTCCGTGGAAAATCTCACCGAATCCAACTGGTAGCGCAATGTATGGAGCTGTTAGACCAAAAGTAATAACAGTAGCGATAAGTCGACGATCAATTTCGAGTTCATTAAATACCTTTAATAAAGGTGGAATTAAAATAGGAATAAAAGCAATATGAACAGGTACTATATTTTGTGATGAAATAGAAATAGCTAGAATAATTAAGATAATTAAAACCTTTGAATAGGTTTTACGTTTACTATCTCCTTGCTTCCCTACAAGTTTGATGGCAAGGTCTACCATCGCATCTGGTAATCCTGTTTTTGAAATAGCTACTGCAAAACTACCAAGTAGTGCATAACTTAATGCGACTGTAGCATTTCCACCTAAACCTTCTGTGAATGTGGATACTGTTGTTGCAATATCGAGACCACCTGTAAGTCCCCCAACAATTGCCCCTATGGCAAGAGCGATAACAACATTTATACGAAATAAGCTTAGAATTAGCATGACAAGAACTGCTATAACAACTGCATTCATGGTGAAAACTCCTTCTAGTATGGTTATTATTTTTCAAATACTTTAGTTTGCTAAATTGGTAGAGAATTAAAATACTAAACTAAAATACCATATGATATTAGAAATCGTCAATGGTATTTTTTTGGAGAAGTTGGTTGAGATTTTGTGCAATGCGGTTTGCTTGGGATTGGGAGTTCATAGGGTAAACAGAAATACGCGGGGTTGCGATATAGAGATATATCGATTAAGCGGTTTGCGGTATAGTACATATCGGTTTGCGATACATAGATATACCGATTAAACCGTTTGCGGTATAGCACATATCGTTTGGCGATATAGAGATATACTGATTAAGCCCTTTGCGGTATAGCGTTTGTCGTTTGGCGATATAGAGATATACCGATTAAGCTTTTTGGGGTATAGCACATATCGTTTGGCGATATAGAGATATACCGATTACGCCGTTTGCGGTATAGCACATATCGGTTGGCGATATAGAGATATACCGATTACGCCGTTTGCGGTATAGCACATATCGGTTGGCGATATAGAGATATATCGATTAAGCCGTTTGCGGTATAGCACATATCGGTTGGCGATATAGAGATATACCGATTACGACGTTTGCGATATAGCACATATCGGTTGGCGATATAGAGATATACTGATTAAGCCCTTTGCGGTATAGCACATATCGGTTGGCGATATAGAGATATACCGATTGCGACGTTTGCGGTATAGCACATATCGTTTGGCGATACAGGGATATTCCGATTATGCCGTTTGCGGTATAGCACATATCGGGTTGTGATACAGCAAGATATATCGATAAATCAGGTTGCGATATACTATTACCATTTATCGTTGCGATCTGGTGATATGTCGTCCTATAAAAAGAAGCCTACCCGTAAGGTAGACTTCTCAATCATCTATTCTTCTGTTTCACCAAAACGCTCTACTAGGGTTGCGAGTGTACGGACCATGACCCCTGTTGCACCGGCTGGGCCTAGATTATGAGCTGAAGTGGTCGTTGCTGTTCCCGCGATATCTAGATGAACCCATGGTGTATCTTCTGCGAATTCGCCTATGAACGTGCCAGCGAAAATCGCATGTCCATCGCGACCAGGTGAATTATTTAAATCGGCAACCTGGCTTTTTCGAACACGCTTCTTATGATTTTCTGTGATCGGCAAACGCCAAATGGGTTCGCCAGCTTCGATGGATGCTTCTAATACCTCTTCAAAAAAGGCTTCATTGTTTGTCATTGCACCAGTAATATCATTACCTAAAGCGACAATCACTCCACCTGTTAATGTCGCAACATCTACTAAATAAGAGGCTCCATGAAACTTCGCATAGGTGATGCCATCTGCTAATGCAAGTCGACCTTCTGCATCCGTGTTTAATATTTCAATCGTTTTACCATTCATAGAAGTAACTACATCATCAGGCTTGAATGCATCACCGCTAATCATATTATCTGTTGATGGGATAACAGCGACAACATTCTTTTCTGGTCTTAGTTCCCCGATGATCTCCATGGCTCCTAAAACTGCAGCTGCTCCACCCATATCTGATTTCATGCCTACAATGCCGTCTTTTGGCTTGATGGAGTATCCACCTGTATCAAAGGTAATTCCTTTTCCAACTAGTGCAATGACATCTTCCCAGTTCTCTTTCCCTTGATATTTAAGAACAATCATTTTAGGAGGCTCTACAGAACCTTTATTAACCGCTAAGAGGGCGCCCATTCCGAGCTTTTCCATATCCTCTTTTTCTAGTATTTCCACTTCAAATCCATATTTCTTTCCGAGTTCTGCTGCATAATTCGCTAAATCGGTAGCTGTTAACATATTTCCTGGTAGATTCACAAGAGTTCTGGCAGAGTTTGTTCCTTGTCCATACGCATATCCGACAGTTAAACTTGCTTGGATCTCTTCTGTATCGCCACTAGAATAAACAACGACTTCTTCAATTTTCTTTTCTGGTGCATTTGACTTTTGCTTGTAATCAGCAAATTTATATGTAGACAATGCAAGGGCTTCTCCGAACGCATGAGCAACATCTAGTACATCTAATTCCTTCGTAACAAAGGAATCCAACCCTACTGCAAAGCTTTCAACCTTTGCTTCAGAGATTGTTTTAACAGCCTTCCCAAACGCCTCTCTGAGAGATTCAAGAGTTTGCTTTTCTTCTTTTCCAAGCCCTAAAAAATAAACTCTTTTTATTGGTGCCTTCCCTAATGTATGTACTTTTGAAACCGTATTTTGCTCCGCCCGGATATCGCCTTCTTTTAACAGTTCTGTAATTTGTCCATCTAATAAGAGATCTAATTCTTTTGTAAGACCTGTTGTTTTTTGGTTTTTTGAAAAAAGGCCGAGTAGTAATGCTTCATGTGCTTCAATTACTTGTGCTTCATTTTTAACGTTAAACATGGTTACACCTCCAATATATTTTACCTTTTTATTATAAACTTCGAGACACTAAATTTCATCTTCCAACAATCGGTGAATATTTCATTTTGCAGGCGCAACCAAATTCTTTTATAATGATAAAAAGTAACTTTGTTTTACATGAGATGTCGTTTCTAAAAATTTCGAACATATAAAACAAATATAGAAAATGGATGTTTACGAGAGGAAGAAGTTTACATGGAGCTTTTTACGAATTTTCCCCTTTGGGCTGCACTTGCTGCAATCGGATTTGCACAATTTGTTAAAGTCCCTCTACATTTTTTTGTAACAAAAAAAGTTGATTGGTCGTTAGTCACGAGTACTGGTGGGATGCCTAGCTCCCATTCAGCTGCCGTTACTGCGTTAACGACTGGTATTGCCCTAGAACAAGGCGTAGATTCCCCTTTCTTCGCAATAGCAACAGTGTTTGCTGTCATTGTGATGTTCGATGCTTCTGGTGTTCGTAGACATGCTGGTGAACAAGCGACAGTTCTCAATCAGCTTGTTGCAGATTTTCAAAAGTTTGCAGAGGATGCAAAACTATGGCCAAAGCTTGATGAAGATAGCAAAAGAAAGGAATTAAAGGAATTATTAGGTCATAAACCTATCGAGGTATTTTTTGGTGGATTAACTGGGGTCTTATTAACTTTATTACTTCATATCCTTTAAAATACAAAACGGGCTAATCTTTATGATTAGCCTTTAACTTTTTTCACCTAAAATTTGTTGCCGGAATACTTGCATGGACTTATCCTCATTCATTGCGGCGATTTCTTCTTCAGATATTCTTCCGTCACCCATCTTGATGACATAAACATCGAGGGTTTTCTTCCCCCATTTTTTATAAACATCATCAACTGTATCATAGTACAAATCTATTTTATTTCCTTTGATGGCTCCGCCTTTGTCAGCGACTACTCCATACCCGTAGTCGGGGATAAATAGAATTGTTCCGATTGGAAACACATCTAAATCCGCTGCAATTGTTGAATACAAATCACGTTTCACCTTAACACCTGAATAGGTAATCCCATAGGATGGGTGATTCGCATCCTTTCCTGTTGATTCAACACCTGCCGTATATCCAGTCGCGACAACTGTTTGTGTTGGGTATTTGGAAAAATCAATGGCTTCTTCAATAGGTAATGTGGTTTCTAAGCCAGAGGCTGAGACCGCCTTATTTCCATTAGCAAAAAATAAAAATTTTGATACCCATTCTACACTTTTAATTCCTACTGCTTGCGATTTCTCTTGAAATTGGTTGCCTATCCAGTTTGTAAGGTCTTTCGTCTGCACTCCTGAAAAAGATTGGAACGTAGTGATTAGTGCTAATGCAAATAGGAATGTCATTGCACTTCTTCTTATCATTGTGTTTAAACGAAACACATTTTTCCACTCCTCTCACGACTCTATTTCTTTCCAATTTGGCAAAAAAATATTCGTTTATGAGTGGAAGATAATTGTAAGCAAAAAAATAAACGTAAAGATTTTATAAAAAAATCCTTACGTTTCTTTTTGCAATTTCTATATAGAAGTGGCTTCCTAAAACATTCTGTATCCTTTTTTTCGAAGGAGCTTTATGATCACTCCTGATAAAACCGCACCAGCAAGACCGCTAAGTAAAATCGCAATATCTAGAGGAGCTAATGTCGTGATACTCTCACCTAAAGAGCTAAATGCAGTAGATGGCGATGTAAAATAATCAAGAAAAGATACATCTTGTATGATTGCCAAGGCAATTATTGGATAGATAATGGCCATAATCCACGACATACGTAATAGCATATTAAGAATAAATCCAATTCCAAAAAATAATACGAAAAACAATAACATCGAAATTAAAAATATCGGTAAAAAACTGAGTGACATGGCAACTCACCTCCTAGGACAAATCCCTTCCTAGTGTACTAAAGGTATGATTAGTGAGTCAATTGATTTCACTTACCAAATCGCACAATTATGTAAAAAAGGAATGCTACGATAATAGCATTCCTTCGTTAATATTGTTAAATGAATTTTAATTTACCTTTTTTAAGAACAAGTGATGGTCCGCCCACGATTAATAGAGCACGGTTATCAATTACTTTCTTCATGAATGCTGCTTTTGAGCCCCAAATTTTTCTGCCAAATACAACACCGATTCCATCATGCTCACCAAGTGAACATACAGTTCCTTTGTTATCAAATGAAAATTCACCAAGTTCTCCTTGTCCACGAACTAGTACCGCAATGTTTTTCGCAACTAATGCACCTTGTTGCATTGCGATTTGTGCAGTTGGTGGGTATGGACGATTGATTTCTTCATTAATAACTAGTGAGCTATCACCAATGAAGAAAACATCTTCATGGCCTGGTGCACGAAGGTCTTTGTCAACTTTCACACGACCACGCATTGCTTCAAAACCAGAAACTTCGATTACGCTGTTTCCACGAATACCTGCTGCCCATACAACAGTTTTCGCCTTAATTTCTTCTGTCACATCGTCTTTTCCAACGATGATTCCTTCAGGTGTACCTTCTTTAATCGCTGTACCGATTTTAAATTCTACACCTTTTTTCTCTAAGTGGTTCACTGCATATTCAACTAATTCAGCATCAAAACCAGGTAATACAGTTGGTGCTGCCTCAACACAAATGATTTTTACTTTATTTTGGTCAACATCGAATTCACGGCAAAGTTCAGGAACTCTATTTACAAGTTCTCCTAAGAACTCAATACCAGTAAATCCTGCTCCACCAACAACAATTGTTAGACGAGTATCGTCTTTTTCTTCTTCAGTGTTATATGTTGCGAATTGATATTCGATATGTTCTTTAATTTGACGAGCTGTATTTACATTTGAAATTGAAAATGCGTATTCTTTTAGGCCTTTAATTCCAAAAGTCTCGGATTCTCCACCAAGTGCTACAACTAAATAATCATATTCAACCTGTGAATCGTCCTCAAGAATTACACGTTTGCCTTCACGATCAATCTTTGCTACAGAGCCTTTTACAAATTTAACTTTATGTCCACTAATCACGTCTTCAATTTGGTAACGTACACGGTCCGCCTCTAAAGTACCTGCAGAAGCTTCATGTAACCAAGTGGTCTCATAGTGATAATCATTTTTATTAACTAGTGTAATATCAGCTTCATTTACACCTAAAGTTTTTTGTAAGTTAACAATAGTGGTTAATCCACCGTATCCTGCACCTAAAACTACGATTTTTGGCTTTCTCACTGTAATCACGCCCACCTTTTCTTTTTTGCAGTCAAAAACACTTATTTCTATTTTCAACTGTAAGCTCTAATTTTATTGATAAAATATTTTGTGATATCCTTCACGTAAGATACCATTATTGGACAAAAAAGATTCCGATATTTGTCAAAAAGTTGTACTATTTAATATCCACATCCTATATTATGCCTTTTGTATTGTTTTTTCAAGTGTTTGAGGACCTTTTTGAATATTAAAAAAATAAAAAACAACCCTTTTTGGAGGTTGTTGGAAAATTGTTATTTTTTTAGTCTTAAAATTGCCATATTATAGGGTGAAAAAGTCGGGCCCACAATAGAAGCCCAACTTACAATTAGCAGTTTTCAGGTGTTCCTGCTACTTTTGCCGTACGGAAGGAAGAACCACATCCACAAGATGCAATTGCATTTGGATTATCGATGGTGAATCCGCCACCCATAAGGGATTGTTTAAAGTCTATGTTTACACCAGTTAGTATCGGAGCATCTTCTTTATTGATGATAATCTTGATACCATGCTGTTCATCTTGGCGATCATTTTCACTTACTTCTTGTTCAAAGCCCATTCCGTAAGAAAGTCCACTACAACCGCCACCCTTAACAGCAACACGCAGGAATGATCCTTCTTCCTCATTCTGTTTCATCATATCTTTAATTTGAAAAGCAGCCGCTTCAGAAATGGTAACTACACGATCTGTCATGTTTGTAACCTCCTTCTTTTTCAAGCTTACTAAATAGGTTATTACTATTAGTATAATGGTAATCGGGGTTTGTTACAAATAATCTGTCTAATGGTAAATTTTTTTCTTACCTCTAGTATAAAATGGTATTATTTGGAGCACAATAAGATTATCCCCCGTTTTTTTTAGAAACTCTTCATTCATTTAATGGAGGGTTTTCTTTTTTTTGCCCAAAATTTAAGAAAAGCAGTCAACATAGACTGCTTTTCTTGTATATAAAATGTTTTGTATTAGAACATTGGGTTTTCTTCTAAATAGGCATAGATGTTTTCAACAAGCTCATCAGCTGTTTCACCAGTAACTACATCCCCATTTACAAGAGCATATAGTGACTCAAAGCATTGTCCACAATAGCTTAGGCATCCGTATTCAATCACATCAAGATTAGGATCTTGTTCAAGAATTTCCTTTGCTTTCTGTGAGCCACTTGCCAAATTACTAACACAAAACTCAATGATAGGATTCACTGGTATTCACCTCACTACAACTACCTATCGTACTCTTATTTTTTCGATTCGTCAATTTTGTGAATAGCGGTTGTTATTTTGTCATAATTTCGCTATACTTTTAGTGTTTGTAAAGGATAACGAATTAGCTAAAACTTTGTACTAACATTGGATGAATACGCTTTAACTAAAGAGAGTAACAAAGGGGATAATCATCATGAAAAATCTTGTCATTTTAGGTGGAGGGTATGGTGGAATGCGGGTTTTACAACGCCTTTTGCCAAATCAATTACCCGAGGATATACAGATAACCTTAATTGACCGTGCGCCTTATCATAGTTTAAAAACGGAATTTTACGCGCTTGCAGCAGGGACTATTTCAGACTCCCATGTACGTGTAACATTTCCAGAACATCCACGTTTGCACGTAAAGTATGGGGAGATTACGGGCATCGATTTAAATGAGAAACTTGTTCACATGAATGATGAAGAATCAGTTAAGTATGATGATTTAATAATTGGATTAGGATGCGAAGACAAGTATCACAATGTTCCAGGAGCCAATGAATACACAGACAGCATCCAAACCATTGATAAAGCAAGAAAAACCTATCAGAAGCTTAATAATCTTCCGGCAGGTGCTACTGTTTCCATTGTTGGAGCAGGCCTAAGTGGAGTTGAACTTGCAAGTGAGCTTTATGAAAGCAGACCCGACTTAAAAATCAAACTTTTCGATAGAGGGAAACATATACTTTCAGCTTTCCCTGAAAAATTGAGTATGTATGTAGAAAACTGGTTTGATAAGAATGAAGTTGAGATTATCAATAACTCAAATATTACAAGAGTGGAAGAAAATGTACTCTTCAATAATGACCAACCTGTTCAAAGTGATGTTGTTGTGTGGACAGCTGGTATCCAGCCTAATAAAGTTGTTCGTGACTTAGAGGTTGAAAAAGATGGAAGCGGCCGAGTGGTATTAACAAAACAACACAATCTTCCAAATGATGAACATGTATATGTTGTTGGTGACTGTGCAAGCTTACCACATGCGCCAAGTGCTCAGCTTGCTGAAGGTCAGGCTGAACAAATTGTTCAGGTCCTTGTAAAGCGTTGGAAGGGCGAAGAACCTCCAGCTGAGTTTCCTAAAATTAAGCTAAAAGGTGTTCTAGGATCTCTAGGTAAAAAAGAAGGATTTGGATTAGTTGCAGAACGAGCTCTCACAGGACGTGTACCTCGTATGTTAAAATCTGGGGTATTATGGATGTATAAGTATCATAATGGGTGATCAAAAAATGCACGGTTAGTCAATGACTTTCCGTGCATTTTTATTATTCATTATTCAGCTGCCTTGTATCCGTATTTCTCCATTTCTGCATAAATGGTTTTTAGCTTAGGGCTTCCTTCTCCGACAATGGTGCCCTCTAGAACTACAACTGGGTAAAACATATCTTCCTCAATCACTCGTGTGGCAAAGGTTTTTTTCTCTTCATCCCCAGGTGGATCAAAAATATCAACATGAGTAATATCGAATGGTTGGTTCGGGAACTTTCTGCTTAATGCCGCTTCAAGCCACTCATAAGTCTCCTTTGAAGAAGGAAGATTGACACAACTCGGACATAATATTTCCGCACCGTACACACAGATCTCGACCTTTTGGTTTTCCATTTTATGCTCTCCTTTTCCCCAACTAACTCGTCTACAATCATTTCTTTTTCCATTGTACTAAAAATCTGTTAGAATAGACACCAAAAGATAGTATTCTCATTAAGGGTTTGTAATTAAAAATTGGAAAAATGCTTCTCTTGGTTTTAATAGATTTTTTCCAGTAAACAGATTATAATAATTATAAAGGTATGAGGAAAGGAGTCAATCGAAATGGCTGAATTAGATATTAGAGAGCAAGTACAAGAAGTATTAGATAAACTTCGTCCATTTTTACTTCGTGATGGCGGAGACTGTGATTTAGTTGATATTGAAGATGGTGTTGTAAAGCTTCGTCTTTTAGGTGCTTGTGGAAGCTGCCCAAGCTCTACAATTACTTTAAAAGCTGGGATTGAACGTGCGTTATTAGAAGAAGTCCCGGGTATCGTTGAAGTTGAACAAGTTTTCTAATAGATAAATGAGTGATGCCTCAAATTTTTGAGGCATTTTTTTTGTGCGTAAAAAGGCTAGTGGCAGTATTTCTGGATTAGTGGCAGTATTTTCGAATTAGTGGCAATTAGTGACAGTATTTAAATATTCGTACTCAAAAAAGCGAAACCCATTTCGGTTTCGCTTCTTTATTCATGTAATGAAAGTGAAGTTAACACACTGCCGTTTTTCTCAATCGATACTTCTTCAACCTGATATCCTTCAAATGCAGATGATAACTCATCTCTAAGCTGTTTTCCTCGTCCACATTCAGTGAAACAAATGACTGTTGGCCCCGCTCCGCTTATGGCTACCCCAAATGCTCCTGCGTTTTTTGCTACCTGATGAATGTGACTGAATTCAGGAATGAGCTTTGCACGGTATTGTTGATGGAAAAGATCGAGCTCCATCATTTTCCCCATTAATGCAAGGTTCTTAGTTAAAAGAGCAGCGACCATTACATTACTTATCGAGCTTGCTTTAACCGCCTCAGGATAGGATAATTCCGTCGGAAGCACACTACGGGCATCCTTTGTTTTTAGTTCATATGGTGGAATGACAACCACCAAATCAAAGGATAGATCATTCACATGGACGAGATCCGTGTCTTTGCTGCCACGATGACTGCCAATGACTAAGCAACCGTATAGCGATGCCCCTACATTATCCGGATGTCCCTCAAATTCACAGGCTAAATCAAGCTTTTGTTGGTTTGTTAATTGAAGATTACAAAGTTCATTAACCAGTTCAATTGCAGCGATTATAGCGGCTGCACTACTTCCCAGACCTCTTGCTAGTGGAATATTGCTATGAACATATACCTTGCAGGGAGGCAGCTCATAGGAGAAAGTACGAGCTACCTTTTCTGCAATTTGATAGATAAAATTATCTTTACCAGTTGGAGTATCCGCAATTTCTTCTGATTGTAGGACAAACTCCCACTCTTGACTTGGTTCAACTTGGAGAGTTAAATAACGATTGACCGCTAACCCTACTGAATCAAATCCAGGTCCAAGATTTGCCGTACTTGCTGGTACTTTAATTTGAAAGGCTTGATCAAACTTCATGTAGTACGGCTCCTCTGATATGTTCATAGACAAGCTTTTCATCGTTCGGCAATACCACAGGCTTTATAGAAGTTGCTTCGATTGCAATATTCGGGTCCTTTAGTCCATTTCCTGTTAGAACAGCAACGATTCGGCTACCTTTTTTAATTTCACCACTGCGTACTTGTTTGATTACTCCAGCAATGGAGGCACAAGAACCTGGTTCAGCAAACACGCCTTCTTTTCTAGCTAATAATTGATATGCTTCAAGGATTTCGTCATCTGAAACCTCATCAATTTTACCTTTTGACTCACTTGCAGCCACCACAGCACTATCCCAGCTTGCTGGATTTCCGATTCTGATTGCAGTTGCTAATGTTTCAGGATTTTCAATCACTTGATTCTTTGCAATTGCCGCTGCACCTTCTGCTTCAAATCCACGCATTTCAGGAAGACCTGTATTGTGACGCTCATTATATTCTTTGAAACCTTTCCAATACGCTGTAATGTTACCAGCATTTCCAACCGGAATCGCTAGTACATCAGGAGCTCCGTCTAATTGTACACAAATTTCAAATGCTGCTGTTTTTTGTCCTTCAATTCGATATGGATTTACAGAGTTTACGAGAGTAATAGGAGCTGTTTCACTAATATTACGAACCATCTGTAGCGCATGGTCAAAGTTTCCTTCAATTGAAATGATTTCAGCTCCGTACATAACGGCTTGAGCTAGTTTACCCATTGCAATCTTGCCCTCAGGGATGACGACAATACAACGTAGTCCTGCACGTGCAGCATATGCAGCTGCAGCTGCTGATGTATTCCCAGTTGATGCACAGATAATTGTATTGCTGCCTTCTTCAACTGCTTTCGCAACCGCCATTACCATCCCACGGTCTTTGAAGGAACCAGTTGGGTTTGCACCTTCTACTTTTACATATAATTCAACCCCAAGATCCTCTGAAATGGAATGTAGCGGAATTAAGGGTGTATTCCCTTCATTTAAGGAAAGCATTGGAGTATTTGTATTCACCGGTAAATATTCACGAAATTGCTGTAATAGTCCTTGCCATCTCATCCTAGGTTTCCTCCTTCAACTCGGTAAGAGCTCTTAACATCTTGAATAATCTGTAAATCTCTAAGTTGTACTAAAATTTCCTCGTAATCTCGTAATGATGCTTGATGAGTAACAAGTACAATTTCAGCTAAATCTTTATTTTTAAGCGGTAATTGAAGAATTTTCTCAAAGCTTACACCGCGTTCTGAGAATAGGGATGTAAGTTTTGCAAATGCTCCCACTTGATCTTTTACGTGAATACGTAAAAAGTATTTTGAGAAGATCTCAGAATCGTCTTTTAGTTTCTTCTCATATTGAGGGGACACGCTACTTTTACCATTTACTCCAAGTCTCATATTTTTCATAACTCCGACTAAATCGGAAACAATTGATGTTGCAGTTG
Organism: Ferdinandcohnia salidurans; assembly: GCF_042680725.1. Taxonomy (NCBI): domain Bacteria; kingdom Bacillati; phylum Bacillota; class Bacilli; order Caryophanales; family Bacillaceae; genus Ferdinandcohnia; species Ferdinandcohnia salidurans. The sequence goes on along the minus strand of NZ_JBHUEK010000010.1, from coordinate 322,104 downwards.
GTAGGCTTCCTGCACCCGGTCCGTAAAACATCGTTTCTCCAACTGCTTCTCCATACACATATACCGCATTAAATTCATCATTTACTCCAGCAAGTGGGTGTGTTTCTGGAAGAAGAGTTGGTTGAACACTTACTTCAACTTTTTCCCCCTTACGATGGGCAGTACCGATCAACTTAACAACATAACCTAATCGTTTACTGTATTCGATATCCTCACTTGTTACAGTTGAAATTCCTTGAACTCGAACATCTTTAAGATCGATATTCATGGAGTATCCTAATGTTGCAAGGATTGCCATCTTTCTTGCAGCATCTAGACCTTCAACATCTGCTGTAGGGTCTGCTTCTGCATAGCCAAGCTCTTGTGCTTCTTTTAATACATCTTCATAAGCACTACCGAACTTCGTCATTTTTGTTAAAATGAAATTAGTGGTTCCGTTCACGATTCCCATCATTTTAATGATTCTGTCTGAGGCAAAGCCATCTGCTAACCCTCGAAGGATTGGAATCCCACCGGCAACACTTGCTTCATAAAATAGGTCACAGCCATTTTCACTTGCAACAGTTAATAGCTCTGAACCGTATAATGCCATTAAATCCTTGTTTGCTGTGACAACGTGTTTTTTATTACGTAAAGATTGAAGAATAAGCTGTCTAGTGTCATCTACTCCCCCCATTACTTCAATGACAACATCGATTTCTGGGTCTTCAATTACCTCGTTTGCATTAGTTGTCAAAAGGGAAGGTTCAATTTCTACCGTTCTATGTTTATGTATGTCTTTCACTAATACCTTCTTAACCTCAATTGGGCAACCAACCTGATGCATTAATTTATCTTGATGATTTTTTAAAATCGTAACAACGCCACTACCAACCGTACCTAATCCTAATAATCCAACTGAAATTTTTTTCATTATTCATCCGCCTCCTCTGTATTTCTGAGAAATACAATTGTCTTCCTATAAAAGACATTATAGTGGTAATACTATGCTTTTACAAGTGCTTTTTTTCAGACTTTTTCCTTGAAAACGTTTAACACACTGATATAAAAGGGATACATTTAATAAAAAAGTTTTTATTTTGTAAAAATTCAACTTATAAAAGAACACCTTCTTTACGAAGGTGCCTCCGAAGAAATATTTGATTACTGAAAAACCCATTCCTTATTAACGAGTGTTTTGGGTTGTTGATTGATAAGAACAAGTTCAATATTTTCACAGCATAGTTTCATCATCTTTTCACGGGTTTCAGTACTTGAGCTTCCGATGTGTGGCAATGCTACGACATTTGGAAGTGTTAATAATGGATGATCTGCATCTACAGGCTCTTTTTCAAAAACGTCGAGTCCTGCTGCGGCAATTTCACCATTAACTAACGCTTGATATAAAGCATCTTCGTCAACAACTGGCCCTCGAGATACATTAATAAAAACTGCAGTATTTTTCATGTTCATAAAGATTTCCTTATTGAATAAACCTCTTGTTTCATCCGTTAGTGGAGTAAGGCAAACAATAAAATCAGAGGTTTCAATTAGCTCTTTAAAGGATGCGTAAGAAGCACCAATGCGTTCTTCTGCAACTACATTACGGGAGCGGTTATGGTACAAAATATTCATATCAAACCCTGTTGCGCGTTTTGCAACTGCTTCACCGATTTTGCCCATCCCGACGATCCCAATTGTTTTATGATGGACATCGCTTCCTGCTAGCAATAATGGACTCCAACTTTTCCATTCGCCTTTTTTTACAAATTCAGCTGCTTCCACAACTCGTCTCGCAGTTGAAAGCAATAAAGCAAAGGCTAAATCGGCTGTAGTATCTGTTAAAACATCAGGTGTATTGCATATCGCAATTCCCTTTTGATTTGCATATTCTACGTCAATATTGTCATAACCTACAGCAAGGTTTGCGATTACCTTTAATTTTGGTGCTGCATCAAGAAGCTCTTTATCGACTTTATCTGAAAGCATTGTTAAAAGAGCGTCTGCTTTTTTTACCTCTTCAAGTAGGATCTCTCTTGGAACGGCTTTCTCTTCTTCATTCCAAATATGTACATCTGCTACTTCCATTAGTGGTTGAATTGCGTTTTCGGAAAGTTTTCTAGTAATAAAAACATATGGCCTAGTCATGTTTCACCTCTAAGAAAAAATTATCTTTCTCTATAGTACCATACATTTTTATTTTTGAAGCCAGCTGATAGTTGGAATTGTTAGTCTTTTTTCTTCAACTCCTACACTTGATAAAAAGGTCGCTAAAAAGCGTTCATGTTCACTGGAATGCTTCAGAATGGATTCTAATCTCTTACAATGCCTTTCCATTTGCATTTCTGAACCTGTCATATAAAACCCTTCAATACATTCAAAAAAATGCAGTGGAAATAAAAGGCGTGCATATAGAAGTCGCCAAGAGAATGCAGAAAGTGGGCTGACCCTCTCATATTCCTTCAAAAAATGTACAATTTGTCCGTTTTGTCTTGTTTCTCCATTAACATATTGGTCCCGAATAAATTCTGCAAGGTCCCTTGTATAATGGTCAAAAACCCAATCCGTAGGTAGCTTCGTATAGGAATTCCGATCCCAAGAATTTTCCGTAAAACGATGGTGACATATCGTGGCCGAATCGATTGCAGAAGGCGTTTCATCTATTTCTGTATCAACTAGATATTGGATTGCATTTTCTGTTAAGCCTATATAATATGGAAAAGCCTCGACAAATAAGGTTTCAAACTCGTTTTGCGGATGCTGCTTTACTTTTTCCTTCCAGAACAACTCCATTTGATCCAATCTTTTTTCCCATAAGAACTTCCACTGTCCGATTCGATTAACCTTCTTTACTTGATAAGGAAAACTTCTGCCTCGTTTATGAAACCGGGCCAACTCATACCCTAATGAATTGGAAACCCTATGGCTATATACTGGACATCTAATCATAACTGCTTCCTCATCATTGATAATGGTGCTTAATTTTCCTTCTGTTGTAGGTAAAATGGAGCCAACACGAATATCTCCCTTTTGAATCATGTAATCACTAAGATGTTTAATTTCAATCAGTTCTTCTTGTTCCAAATTTGATATTGGCACAATACAATATACTATATTTCGATAGATGATCGCTTCATAGCCGAATACTCTTACAGATCGATCCACTTTTAATTTGTATTGCTCCAAAAGTGTTTCTTTCATAAATCATCGCTCCCCGCTCATACTATTAAGACTACGTATTGATTTGTATAAAACATCTATATGAAACAAAACGTCATTACTTGTGGTAAACTAGGAAATATTAGTAAAAATTATTTTGAAATCAGAAGAAATTAGGTGAACAAGATGAGTCAAGAAAATAAAATGAATGAGATTGAAAAAACAGCCAGAAAATGGTTGGAGGAAAGAGGCGTCACCATTCAAGATATTGCGGAGTTGGTGTATTATCTACAAAGCAAATATCACCCAGATTTAAAAATGGAAGACTGTATTCATAATGTTGACCGCGTATTAACAAAACGTGAAATCCAAAATGCAGTACTAACAGGGATTCAATTAGATAAACTTGCTGAGAAAGGCTTACTTGAGGAGCCATTACTATCAACAATCAAAGTTGACGAAGGACTATACGGAGTAGATGAAATCCTTGCCTTTTCAATTGTGAACGTCTACGGCTCAATCGGATTTACAAACTACGGATACATTGATAAGAAAAAACCTGGAATATTAGAACGCCTAAATGATAAATCAACTGGGGAATGTCATACATTTTTAGATGATATTGTGGGCGCAATTGCAGCGGCAGCATCAAGTCGTTTAGCACATCGAGCAGCAAACACAGAATAAGGATAAAAAAAGATCAAATCCAATCGATTTGATCTTTTTTATTTGACGATAAGGTTATTCCGAATTTTGTCCATATAAAAAAACGCTCAAATTTGAGCGTTTTTAAATGCGTTCCATCCATTCCTTTAAGCTATGGATTGCATAGGTAGGAGGACGGTCATATCCTTTTAGTATTTCTGGGGTTGTAACACCTGTATGAACAAGCAAAGTATCAATACCTGCATTCATACCTGCCATAATGTCTGTATCATAATAATCACCAATCATGATGGTATCCTCTTTTGGAATCCCCAATTGTTTTTGCGCTTGTTCCATGATAATTTTTTCTGGTTTCCCAATAAAAGTGGGTTTTACTGTTGTTGAAACAGTGATCACTGAAGTTAATGAACCATTCCCTGGTAGAAGTCCACGCTCAGTTGGAATGGCGATATCACCGTTTGTCGAAATAAAGGTTGCACCATTTCGTACTGCTAAACAAGCAATGGCGAATTTTTCATATGTAAGGGAACGGTCTATCCCACAAACCACAAAATCTGGGTTTTCCTCTTGAAATGTAAAGCCTTTTTCCTCTAATGCTTGGTAGATACCATCTTCACCAATTACATATACACTTGCCCCTGGTTTCATATCATACATATAATTTGCCGTTGCTTGACTAGTGGTGAAAACCTGGTCTGCTGTACACGCAATATCAAAGTCACGAAGTTTGGTTGCTACCTGTTCGGGTGTTCTCGATGAATTATTTGTAACAAACAAATATGGTATTTGCTTTTGATTTAATTTATTTACAAAATCACACGCTTCTTTAATACGCTCTGTTCCACGGTACATAGTACCGTCTAAGTCAAATAAGTATCCTTTGTATTGTTTCACTACTTCTATCACCTTTTTTTAGTTTTTAAATGCTGAAACCGGTCCTAATTCATTTTCAAGATAAGATCGTACCGCTTGTGGAAAGCTTGCAAGACTTTCTTTATTTTTTTGAAGGCTCAAGATTAATTCATCATGATTAATCTCAAGATAATCTTGAACAATTACTTTTCGAAAACGAATAATTTCTTTCAGTTCATTCGCTACTTCAGTTGTCACTACTTTTTCATCTTCAAGTATATCAATGATATCCTCATAGCTACCTGGATCACGCATAATAAAGCCGTCGATCATCGAATTTCCGACATCTAAAATTGCCTCAATTGTAAGATGACAGATTCTCTCTAACGCTTTCTTTTCAACCACGCTTGTCCAACTTGAATTAGCTGCTACAATTAATTGTAAATTCTCTTCGTAAAAAAGAAGGGTTTTTTCAATCTTTTCCCGGTCAACAAAATACATAGTATCACCTTCAGTTTATAATCTTTACCCACAATCTTTTATATACCACATTATTTTACCATAAAGTTTATAATCATTCATGGTATGCCCCTCATTCATTGCATCTATAAATTCGTTTTCTAATTCGTACACCTTTGTTATGATAAGTGTAAATGACTGTTTCTTAAAAGGAGAGAATCCATTATGTCTGAACGTTTTTTCTTATATGATGATACAATCGACACACAAACACGGTTTGTAAGCTTTATGGGGGAACACCAGCGTTACGACTTAGCTGTTGTTAAATCTGACCGCTATTATGGCAAGCATATTGTTTTAAATATCTTGAGCAATCGCTTTGCAATTATCGGTAGAGATGACCTAGATGAGCCCGGCTATATCGAACATGCCTATCAGCTGTCTGAAGAGGAAGCAGAGGAATTACGTTCTTTTCTGTATGAAATTGTCTAACATAATTACGTAATGCTGCGAAAACACTAGAAGTAAGAAGTGAGGTGTTTTTCAGGTGGCAGATAAAGACAAGGAAGAAATAAAGTATACCGATTTTTCAAATGTGGAGACGATGAGAAACTTCTTAACCTTTGAGGAATATCCAGAAGGTCCTTATGGAACACCTCGGGGTAAGGATACTCCTGTAGAGAACAAAAGCACACCGTGGAAAGAAGGACAACGAACCTATAGCAACTTTAACTATGAGTTCAAATCACTTCACCAGGATCTTCCTAGACAATTCCCTGGGGCTCATCCCACACATGATGACAAGGATGAAAATGCCGAACCACCTTATGACTAATAGGAAGGTTCAAGCCATAATAAAAGTACAGGCAGATAAGTTAGCCTGTACTTTATTTTTTTACCTTTTTTAAGACAAAATAGGCGCAACCGAAATTGCAATATTCGTATAAATATTCAGAAAGGGTACTTATTTTTGTATCAAATGACGCTTTTTGGTTTTTATCATCAAAAAAACCTTTTAAGCGAAGCTGTTCATATCCCCAGTCCCCAACTATATAATCATACTTCGCTAAGATATCACTGTATCTCGCACGAAAAGCTTCTTCATTAAATCCATCTTTTAGCTCATCAATAAGCTCATATGTAGTGTTACCTATGCTAATCACTTTAATCACCTCGTACCCCATACTAGAGGATGTTCACTATATATCCATTATAGCCAATCAATCCATCAATTACTATGCGAAATTTTTGTTGAATTGGTCACCCTACAACTGAGGGGGTGTCAAGATTGAAAAAATACACAATCATCTCAGGCTTAATTGCCTTAACTGCTTTAACAGGTTGCGGTACTTCTGACGACAATGCAGGAGTCTACCATGAAAGTGGAAATACAATATATCGAACTGACCAAAATGAGCTTTACAATGCGAAAGGCGTAAAAAACGATGGTAAAGAAATGACGAACTTTGGCTATGTTCGTCATCAAAAAAATCCAGTCCCTGGCCGTGTGAATGTATACAGTGATTTACCAACCATGGACAGGGAAAAAGTAGCAGATTTAATCAGTAAAATCTGTACAAACATTCCGAACGTCAAAGATGTTGGTACGCTTGTAACGGATGAAGAGGTCCTTGTTGCATATGATACGGATTCTAAAGATCGTATGTTAACGGCAGACCAGGTAAAACGTTCCGCATTGTCAGTTGTTCCGAGGTATTTCCATGTATACGTTTCGGATAATCCTGACATGATGAACCAAATTGAACGATTCGGCAGACTTGACTCAGATAGTCGAAATGTCGATCAAATTATTACATCTACTATTCAACAAATGATTAAATCTCCACAAGGATATAAAGTAAGCGATGGTGAAAATGAAAATGGGGAAATGGAAGGTGGCTTAAACCCTGAGTATGAACGTCGGGCAAGGGAAAACCAAGACTTCCTTCAAAACCCTAGTATCAACAATAAAGATGGAAAAATGGAATTCAACCCTGAAATTGATCGCACAACCGATAATAAAGGGAATGAAGACCAAAAGCGAGATGACGGAAGAGAATTATTGCAAAAAGGAACGCACTAAAAAAAAGGGGATTTCCCCCTTTTTTTTTATGCTTGCTTAACTTGTTGATTTGATTTTGCTGCGTTTACTTGTTCATCTGCATGATAAGAAGAACGTACAAGAGGGCCAGCTTCACAATGACTGAAGCCTTTACTTAATGCAATCTCTTTTAATTCCGCAAATTCATCTGGATGATAGTATTTTTCAACTTTCAAATGCTTTTTCGTAGGTTGTAAATATTGACCAATTGTGATGATATCTACATCGTTTGCTCGAAGGTCGTCCATTGTTTCAATGATTTCTTCCTTCGTTTCGCCAAGACCGATCATGATACTTGATTTTGTTGGGATGTCTGCATTCATTTCTTTTGCACGACGTAAAAATTCAAGTGAACGTTCATATTTCGCACGTGCACGAACACGGTCAGATAAACGGCGAACCGTTTCAATATTATGGTTCATAATATCGGGCTTTGCATCCATTAAGGTTTTTAAGTTTTCGTACACTCCACCCATATCAGATGGTAGCACTTCGATTGATGTAAATGGATTCTTTTTACGAATTGCACGAACGGTTTCTGCAAATACCGCAGCTCCCCCGTCCTTCAAATCGTCACGAGCAACTGTTGTAATAACAACATGCTTTAATCCCATCATTGCGACAGAATCAGCTACACGCTCTGGTTCTGCCCAATCCAGTTCATTTGGAAGTCCAGTCTTAACCGCACAGAAACGACAAGCGCGAGTGCAAGTATCCCCAAGAATCATAAAAGTAGCTGTTTTCCTTACAGCCCAGCATTCATGAATATTAGGACATTTTGCTTCCTCACAAACGGTATGTAATTGTTTTTCTCTCATCATTTTCTTTAAGCCTGTGTAGCTCTCATTCGTATTCAGTTTTATTTTTAGCCATTCCGGCTTTCGAAGATATTCTTGTTTTTTTGACATACTTCATCACTCCATTGCAAAGGCTATCCCTATTATACTCCTAACTTCTTTAAGAATCCAAGTATTCGATTTATTTGTATTTTTTAGCTTCCAACAATTAGTGATTATGAAAATGAAATGATTTAACAAACTAACAGGGAAGAGTACTTCTTTTTATTTAATTCCAACTAGACAAATTCGTCTATTAAGTACCTATAGATGCCTTTAAGAAACATACATCCTTGTGTTATTTTAGTGAAAGGAGATTTGCATGCGTGAACAGAAAACTTGGTATAGTAGTTGTTATTTGCTTACTTTTTACGTGTATGCCTTTGGATGCAAGTGCAAATGAGGATCAACAAAAAATTTTTCAGGAACGAATGAACCTCTATACAAAGATGGAAACAGTAACACAGATTCCATGGTACTATTATGCTGCTATTGACCAGTATGAAAGAAGCATCCGTCGTTCCCGAAAGGATATTCCGAAAGAAACAGGGTTAATTGGAATTTATATTAAACCCGAGGCTTGGGCGGGGGCTTTAAACCCCAATCCAAATGATTCGAATCCATATAGCATTCAGCTATTTGGAGGAATTGGACTTGATGGCAACGGGGATGGTGTTGCTGATCAAACAAATGATGAGGATATCCTACTTACAATTTCAGAACAAATTTTAGCTTACGGAACTGACCCTGATAATATCAAGATTGGTTTATGGGATTATTACAAACGGGATAAATCCGTTTCACTAATTACGGGAATCGCTAAAATCTATTCAGCATATGGCACACTTGATCTAGATAAACACGCCTTTCCGGTTCCTCTTGGCTATAATCATAGCTATAAGAATACATGGGGAGATGCGCGTGGCTGGGGAGGTCGTAGAATGCATGAAGGCACTGACATCTTTGCAAGCTACGGAACACCAGTAAGGGCAACCTCATATGGCATCATCGAAATGAAAGGTTGGAACCGATTTGGTGGGTGGCGTATCGGAATCCGCGATGTGAATAATACGTATCATTACTTTGCTCATTTAAATGGATTTGCAAAGGATATTGCAATCGGTCAGGTTGTTGAGCCCGGTACAGTGATTGGCTCTGTTGGAAGTTCTGGCTATGGACCACCAGGCACTGCCGGAAAGTTCCCTCCACATCTTCACTACGGAATGTACAAAGACAATGGATATACGGAATGGTCCTTTGATCCGTATCCACATCTACGGGCTTGGGAACGATCAGAAAGACAAGCAAGGAAACGTAAATAAAATAAAAGGCTGTGGTATTTTTACCACAGCCTTTTTCCGTTCTATTATGACCCTCTTTTTATATTTATTTCTTTAACCTTGTTTCGCTTGTTTAGCCTTTTTTGCAGCATGTGCAATACTTGCTACTAGACCTCCCCATAAAATGACCATTCCAATAACCATCATAGCAATTGCACCACCGGTCATAGTCCTACCTCCTTGTCACTACTAGAAGAATAGTTGTCATTTAACGCCTCATTACTCCATTTTTTTAGTGAGAATACGATCCCTAATATAATAACTCCTGCTGCAATGAAAACACCTGGGAAGAGTATAAATGAAGTTGCATACCCTTCATAGTTACCAGTTGCATTATCAAATTGTTGTAGGATATTTTGTTTGAATAAGTCAAACATCATATATCCTAAAACGACTGGTGTGATTACGCCTAAACAAATCTTCCACCAACCACCTGCACGAATATCGGATATTGCATTTGCGTGCGCTTGTAATGGATTCATTTGCTTGAATACCCAAGCAATAAGTATTACTTCAACTAATCCGGCAACAGCAATACCAAATTGGTTAATGAAGTAGTCAACTACATCTAGGAAGTATAAGCCTCCATTTGTAGAGTATAGAATTGAAATAAGTGATGCTAGCCCTGCACCATATATGACTGCCTTGTTACGAGTTAGATTAAACTTATCTTGAACTGCTGCAATGAACACTTCACAAATCGAAATAAGTGATGTTAATCCGGCAAATACTAACGATAAGAAGAAAAGCGCTCCGAAAAATTCGCCAAATGGCATTTGGTTAATAATTTGCGGGAAGACCGCAAATGCTAGACCAACACCCGCACTTGCTACTTCTTCTACAGGTACATTCGCTTGTGCTGCCATAAAGCCTAGTGCAGCGAATACCCCGATACCAGCTAAAAGTTCAAAACCTGAGTTCGCAAAACCAGTAATAAATGCATTGTTTACTACATCGGACTTCTTAGGTAAATAACTTGCATAAGTAATCATAATTGCAAAACCAATTGATAAACTAAAGAAAATGTGTCCGTATGCCGCAACCCAAACCTCTCCAGACATAATCTTATCCCAGTTAGGTTGGAAGAATGAATTTAGTCCTGTACTTGCTCCTTCAAGTGTTACTGCTCGAATAACGATAATCGTAAAAATAACTAATAGTGTAGGAATGAAAATTTTATTCGCTTTTTCAATCCCCTTTTTCACGCCTTTAAATAGGATAAATAGTGTAATTGCCCACACAACGACTAAAGGTCCAAAAACACCAAGTACTGGTGCTCCTACATCACCTGGAGTTTCAGCTAAATGCAAGTATTTAGAGAATAGGAATCCTCCTGTATCTTCTCCCCACGCTTTATTAAATGAAAAGAATGTATACGAAATTGCCCATGCGATAATGACTGCATAATAGGTCGCAATTACGAAAGAAATTAGTACCTGCCACCACCCGAGCCATTCTAACTTTTTATTTAAACGGAAAAATGACAAAGGTGCTGATCCTCTAAACTTTTGTCCGATTGTGAATTCTAGAATTAGGATTGGTATTCCAGCTGTTAAAATCGCAAATAGGTACGGTAGAAAGAACGCGCCTCCTCCATTTTCGTAAGCAACATATGGAAATCTCCATATATTACCTAAACCAACCGCAGAACCGATTGCAGCCATTACGAATCCTGCCCGTGTCCCCCACTGTGGACGATTATCCATAAACAAACCTCCCCTTTCCTACTTTAGTCCATTACCGTATTATACCTTTAGCACTAGACACAAGTTGGAAATTTTTATATTTTCAGATTATTTTCTATAATCTATTTATTAGTATAGCCAGTCTTTATCTCTATGTCAAAAGTTATTTTAAAATGAAATTTACTTTTAAAATAAAAGAGACAAAGGTTCTAATTCCCTCTGTCTCTTATATACTAGTTAAGTTCGATTGTTAACATTTGAATAGTAATTCTATGCGTTTTGTCTGTTTTTCATAGTGAGAACAAAAATAACAAATAATACTAAGGTAGTAAGCACTCCTAATAGGGTACTGCCTGTTAGACCTAGTACTATATATCCGATTACAGCGATAACGGCAGAAGTGATGGCATAGGGTAGCTGAGTCATTACATGATCAATATGATGGCTTCCCGCTCCAGTAGAGGACAGAATAGTTGTATCTGATATTGGTGAGCAATGATCACCAAACACGGATCCCGCTAAGACAGCAGCTAAAGCCGGAAGTAATAAATTAATATCAGATGCCGCTGCAATGTCTCCTGCAATCGGAAGCATCATCCCAAAGGTTCCCCATGACGTCCCAGTCGCAAACGCCATAAAGCCTGCTACAATGAATAAAATGACCGGTAAAAATGCAATATTTAAATTGGACCTTTCTACAAGGCTCGCTAGATATTTACCTGTTTCAATTTGTCCAATCAAGTCAACAATTACCCAAGCAAATAGTAAAATGTATACAGCTGGGAGCATTGATTTTATCCCTTCAACAATACCTTTAGGAAGGAGACCAATGTTCAAAGCTTTTTTTGCATAAACCTGAACAAAGAACAAAATAAGTGTAACAAGAATACCTAGGATTCCACCGGATAATAGCGAACCTGTTACATTAGTATTTTCAAAAATCGTAAAAATGGTTATATCGCCTTCTGAAGCTTTGTAGCCTGTCCATAATAACGAGCCAACCGTACCGACAACTAATGCAATAATCGGCCAAACTAAATCACCGACAGTACCTTTCTCACTTTGAGGTAATTCCTGTTTTAATTCCCCTAATACCGGTTTTTCAGGATCTGTTACCTCCCCTGTTGTTAATGCACGGTTTTCGTGGGTTTTCATACTACCAAAATTAATATTAAAAATGGCTACAGCTATTACCATTAAAATCGAAACTAATACATAGAGGTTTAACGGAATCATTTGAATAAATGCAGATAAAGGTGAATACTCCGCTACACCATGTGTGACTAAAATAGGTGCCAAGATCGCAATAATATAAGCACCCCAGCTAGAAATGGGTGAGACAACACAAATTGGTGCGGATGTTGAATCAATAATATAGGCTAGCTTTGCACGTGAAACCTTATTTCGGTCTGTAATGGGTCTACTTACTTGTCCAACAGCCAGAGCATTAAAATAATCATCAATAAAAATAATAATACCTAAAAAAGCAGCTAAAAGCTGTGCACCCGTTCTTGTTCTAACTTTTGTTTGGGCCCATTCGCCAAAGGCACGACTACCGCCAGAAATGGAGATAAAGGCAGTAATAACTCCTAATAGGAATAAAAATAAAATAATATATACATTCCATGTATTAAGTGCGCCTTCTGAAACGAAGACTCCTTTAATGCTATTCCAGATTGTGAGTAAAACGTCTTGCAGCCAAGCTCCGACTCCTTCATTCTTGAGTACATTTCCATGTAATACGAATGCCGCCGATAGAATGCCGACTCCAAGTGATAGTAGAACTCTTCTTGTTAATATAACCATGAGAAGTGCAATGATTGGTGGGATAATTGAATATATTGTTCCAGACATGATATGATTCCTCCAAGTATTTTTATGGAGGGCGTGGTGAAAGAAGATACTCTTTAGAAGACAAAAAGAGAGTATGATAGAAAATAACTATCATTACTCTTTTGTAATGTTATGTTATCCTCCATCACGATCAGTAGCCCTCCATTATAGATCATTTCTATAATGACAGTGTTACCCTTTTTCAAGGCAACCCCAACAAAAATAACATTGACGAGTTTATTTTTGCTTCGGCAAAAAATCCTTTCAACTATGATCTACGTTGTCATCCTCACATAGTTTACTCTTATTTTCCGCACCTCTACCCCATCGATCCGATAAGGTGGTGTATTCATTTATTAATTCCTTCGCTAGTATATACGATTTTCCGCTTTGATTCAACTATTCTAGTATAGTATTTTTTTCTAATTTGTCGGTATCTCTATAGAAGGAGATGATTCCCCACCATTATTGTAGAAATCTGGAACATCATGTAAAATGTTTTGATTGATAACCGGGATAATGGTTTCAATTTCAACCTCTCCTGTTGAGAAAGGTAAAATAACCTGCATCGTCACTGTCGCAAGAACATTATATTGAAACCACCCATTATTAATCCCCCACTCGTCAATTCTTCCTTGTGGCGTTGTTTCCCCAAATCCAATCATATGAAAACGAATCGGTATTTCCGGACCTAAGTTTCCTAAAAGGGCATTATTTGTTGCTTCCCCAAGGGGTACCTTAAAAACAAAGCCCGTTTGTCCACTGGCATCATCTGTCTCAATTTCTAAATCAGGATATTCAAGTTTGTTAACTTCACCTTCATTTACATATTTTAAGTATCGTTCAATATTTCCGAGGGTCTTTGTCGCCATTTTGTTGACGACCTGCGTATTGTAGCTAATCACTTTCCCATTTTCATCCGTTTGCACAATACTCAAATCCTCTTGGACCAATTCTTCCTCATTTAATTGTTGATTAATAGCATTTTTAATAACTGTGGCAGCAACCTTCTTCGTTTCATTTTCAGCATATGCCATAAGAGCAGGCTCTATCGCTTTGTTAATAATGAATAAACCAATAACAGTTGAGAGAATAAAAAAGACAAATGTTAATAAAAAGACGTAACGGAAAGGCAAGGGCCCTTTCCTTCTTGGTTGTAGACGAGCTCTGTACTTTCCCAAACGAAAATCCCCCCTTACAAGCTATGTGTATGCAAGTAAGGGGGGATGTACGATAACTATTTTGTTCGACAACATTTAAGTGATGCCACGTACTTTTATATGGTATACCTTCTCAGGTTAATATTAGATCATCTTTAGTAGGGCGTCTTTGCCTTTCATACCTACTGTAATGCCTCGATTTTCGGCTTCAATTGTAATTGATTCAAGAGGGGCATCCAGTAATTGCTCGATTGTACGAACACCAACTGCCCTACCAGCAATAATGCCTCGTTCTTTAAGTTTTTCATTCAACAGTGCAACATCGAGAGCTCCACACATAATATAGCCATTTTCATTTGTGACTGCCATAAAATTTGTTTTAGGTAGGTTAACGGTAATGGCTGTAAATTGATGATTATCAATTACTATTGGTGTCATTGAGACCATTCCTAGCACACTCCTTTCCCTAACTAATTTATGTAACGGGAAAGTGATATGTGTTTGAAATAGTGATAGTCATAGACCTATCTTTTTCTAGTCCTTTTGACTACGTATCTTTAGAACGTTTTGCTGATTGCTTTTTAATTTTTCAGCTAAAAGGTCTCGTAAGAATTCTGGCATATAGTATTTTTTATCCTTAGCATCCCGTATGACAGGAAAAAGTGATCCGAATGTGAACATATCAATCGTGGCGATTGAATACGTTTTGTCTGGATCAAGGTCCTCCCCATTGATTTTAATATCGGTAATATGGTCTAATCCATCCGAAAGCTTTGAAGTGTTATGCTCTACCCCGTCATATACCATTTTGCCCATTACCTCTCCACGGAAGCCTAGACCTTTAATTCTGAGATTTTCCATTTCCTTCGTGTTTGCCTGTAAAATAATTTCCTTCAGTTCATCACCCTTAACCCAGACCTTACATGGATTAATAGGATGAGGGCAAATTCGATGCAAGTCTTCTCTTGTTACCATTCCTGTTGGAAGCGAGTCAAGCAATAGCCCTGCGTTCACCATTGATATGTCTCCTTCACACCATTCGCGGAGTACCTCAGCTAAAAGCTTGGAAAATGAGGTTTCCGCAAACCAATCACTTTGAAGTGGTTGTTCAATCTCAGCAACAACATCATGTTGTAAGGTGTGTATACTTTTTGCCATGTACTCTGAAAGAATTTCAGTTGTTTCCTTACTTTCTGACAGTGATTTTGTAGGGATTACATTTGCAGCACTTTCAATAAGCCTTTTTTCTTCAGTATCAATTTTAAGAGTAACATGTCCGATATAATTCCCGTATTTTTGCGCACAGCATAAAAGTGTGTTATTGATTCTCTTTCCATTTTCTAAAAGATGATGTGTGTGGCCACCAAGTAGCACGTCAACATCTGGGAAATCTCTTGCAATTTGCTCATCCTCATTGATTCCTAAATGGGACATTAAAAGAATCATATCTGTTTTGTCTTTTAATTCATTGATTGTCTCTTGAAGGATAGCCAAAGGGTCTTTGACATTCCAGCCGAGCAGCTTATAAAGCCCAATATAATGAACCGTTAAACCGATGATTCCAATCCTAAACCCACTTGGCAAGACATGAATATGGTAGGGATCGGCCCAGTTAGGTAGCTTCCCATCTCGGTCGAATAGATTTGCAAGCAACACCTTAAATTCTGCGTCATCATATAAAGAATCCAGATGTTCATAAGACATCGTAATCCCTTCGTTGTTACCGATAGTAGCATAATCGTATTCAAGCTGGTTTAAGAGCTGCACATTCATTTTGCCATGGGATGCTTCAGAAATTGGATGAAAGCGATCAATGTGGTCACCAATATCGATTAAGAGCATTTCCTCATTGTTTGCTTGATGCAGATTTCTCATTTCTGTGATATATTTTGTAATTTTAGGCCATCGGTCAAAATGGCTATGGAGATCGTTTGTATGATAAATATGTACGGTTTCAATCAATCCCTACACCTCCTTTTTGCCTGTATAAAATGCTGTGGAGTTTCCACTTTAGGTATTTCACTTATGTATGTATTCTAAAATATGCTTATAGCTTGTACTAACTAAAAAAGTCTAATTGCCTCGGGGCTAGCCCATGATATTCGATTCCGAGCATATCGATAAATTGCTTAGCATTGTCTGCTGCATCTCCACCTGAGTTGTTATTAAACAATACGTAGATGGTTTCACTATTTTGATTAAGTTCCTGAACATGGTGAATCCATTCTTCTAGCTCTTCTTTATTATACTTATATAAATAACGAACATCACGCCAATCGCCTTCTTTTGGCTTTGTCCAGCCATGAACGTTTCTACCATGGAAACGTACGAGCGTTTTTAGTTGATGGGTTGGATGGAGTACTGTCGGTATTGACCCTTGGCCTGCCTGTGGCTCATCACAAATACTATGAATCCAGCCTTCCTGTTCCATAAATTGTAATGTTTGTTGTTTTAGTTGTGGTGAAAACCATGATTGGTGGCGGAATTCAAGGGCTACAGGAATTTCTCCCATCTGCTGCTTGCACCACCTTAAGTAGTCTACATTTTCACGTTTACAATCATACCATGGTGGAAATTGAAATAAAACCATGGCGAGCTTATTTGCTTGTTGATAAGGTTCAAGTGACAAACGAAAAGCATCAAACATGTCTTCCTTTAATTCAAATGGAATCTCCCCACGTTGATGACCTGTCATCCCTTGATAAGCTTTAACAATGAATTGAAAAGATTCAGGTGTATCTTTCAACCATTTTTCCACATTACGTTTAGGCTGAATGGCATAGAAAGACGCATCCACCTCGACGATTGGAAAATGACCAGCATATTCTTTTAGTTTATCACCTGCTGTAGTTCCAGCTGAATATAGACTGTCATGGTCCCCCCAGCCTGTTACACCAATATAGATCATGGGGTCACCTCCTAATACTACTATTATGTACAAAAATAACTCGCTTGAGAGAATCTCAAACGAGTTATTACAAGTGTTCTTATTAACCGATAGAACCTTCCATTTCGAACTTGATCAAGCGGTTCATTTCAACTGCGTATTCCATTGGAAGTTCTTTTGTAAATGGCTCGATAAAGCCCATTACAATCATTTCTGTAGCTTCTTGCTCAGAAATACCACGGCTCATTAGATAGAATAATTGTTCTTCAGATACTTTCGATACCTTAGCTTCATGCTCTAATGAAATATTGTCATTTAAAATTTCATTATAAGGAATTGTATCAGAAGTAGACTGATTATCCATGATTAACGTATCACATTCGATATTAGAACGTGCGCCATGTGCTCTACGTCCGAAGTGTACAATACCACGGTATGTTACTTTACCACCGTGTTTAGCAATAGACTTCGATACGATAGTAGAAGACGTATTTGGAGCAAGGTGAGTCATTTTCGCACCTGCATCCTGGTGTTGACCTTTACCAGCAATTGCAATGGAAAGAGTCATACCACGAGCTCCTTCACCGCGAAGGATAACAGCTGGATATTTCATTGTTAATTTTGAACCAATGTTACCATCGATCCATTCCATTGTTGCATTCGCATCACAAACTGCACGCTTGGTAACAAGGTTATACACGTTGTTAGCCCAGTTTTGAATGGTTGTATAACGGCAGTACGCATCTTTCTTAATGATGATTTCAACAACTGCACTGTGTAGTGAGTTTGTTGTATAAACAGGAGCCGTACATCCTTCAACATAATGTACGCTTGCACCCTCATCAACAATGATTAAAGTACGCTCGAATTGACCCATGTTTTCAGAGTTGATACGGAAATAAGCTTGTAGTGGTGTATCAACCTTTACACCTGGTGGTACATAGATAAATGATCCACCAGACCAAACAGCTGAGTTCAATGCTGCGAACTTATTGTCAGTTGGAGGAATTACCTTTGCCCAGTGCTCACGGAAAATATCTTCATTCTCTTTAAGAGCTGAATCTGTATCCTTAAATACGATTCCTAGTTCTTCAAGGTCTTCCTTCATATTATGGTATACAACCTCTGATTCGTACTGAGCAGAAACACCCGCAAGATATTTTTGTTCAGCTTCAGGAATACCTAACTTATCAAAAGTTGCTTTGATTTCTTCAGGAACTTCATCCCATGACTTTTCGGATTTCTCGGATGGTTTTACGTAATACGTAATTTCATCAAAGTTTAAGCTATTAAGGTCTCCACCCCATTGTGGCATAGGCATTTTGTAAAAATGCTCTAAGGATTTAAGACGGAAATCTAACATCCACTGAGGCTCTTCTTTCATGCGTGAGATTTCTTCAACAATTTCCTTTGTTAAACCACGTTCTGAACGGAAGATGGAAACGTCTTTATCTGCAAAGCCATATTTATAATCGCCAATTTCAGGCATTTTCTTTGCCATTCTACTTCACTCCATTCTATGTGAGGTATCCTCATAGCAAAATGCTATGAAAAATCACTCACGATTCATTTTGTTCGCTCTTAAATCCCTTTTCCATTGCCTTCCATGCTAATGTTGCACATTTAATGCGTGCGGGGAATTTTGAAACGCCCTGAAGTGCTTCAATGTCTCCTAAATCAATGCTATCATCATAGTCTTTTCCTAGCATCATTTCTGAGAAGATTTGTGACATTTTTAATGCATCTTCAATTTTACTGCCTTTAATCGCTTGAGTCATCATTGAAGCAGATGACATTGAAATGGAACAACCTTCTCCATCGAATTTAGCATCTTGAACGACACCATTATCTACTTTTAACGTAAGGTGAATGCGGTCTCCACAGGTTGGGTTATTCATATCAATTGTTAACGCCCCATCTTGGATAACTCCTCGATTTCTCGGCTTTTTATAATGATCCATTATTACCTGTCGGTACAAGGTGTCAAGGTTTATTTTAGAATCCATTGCTGAAATACTCCTTTGTTTTTATGAGTCCTTCAACTAGTTTATCAATTTCTTCTTCTGTATTATAGAGGTAAAAACTTGCACGAGCAGTTGCTGATACCTTCAACCATTTCATAAGTGGTTGGGCACAGTGATGACCGGCTCTTACAGCAATACCTTCAGCATCTAGAACTGTTGCAACATCGTGTGGATGGACATCTTCAATATTGAAAGTTACTACCCCTGCACGATGCTTAGGTCCATAAATAGTTAGACCCTCTACTTGTGACAATCGTTCAATTGCATGTGCTGCTAACTTATGCTCGTGCGCAAGAATATTGTCTAAACCAATATCTTCTAAAAAGTCGATTGCAGCACCTAAACCAATTGCTCCAGCAATAATAGGTGTTCCAGCTTCTAGTTTCCAAGGAAGCTCTTTCCATGTTGATTCGTATAGGTCAACGAAATCAATCATTTCCCCACCTGTTTCAACTGGCTCCATTTTTTCTAGCAATGCTTTCTTACCATATAATACACCGATACCCGTAGGTCCGCACATTTTATGGCCAGAAAAAGCTAGGAAGTCACAATCGAGGTCTTTCACATCTATTTTCAAATGTGGCGCAGCTTGTGCACCATCTACAACCATGACAGCACCATTACGATGTGCAATTTCAGCAATTTCTTTAATTGGATTGATTGCACCAAGAACGTTAGAAACCATCATTACTGAAACAATTTTTGTTTGATTCGTAACTATCTCTTCAACATCCTTGAGATCAATCGAACCATCCTCTTGTAAAGGGATATATTTTAATTTCGCACCTGTACGTTTTGCAATTTGTTGCCAAGGAATAATATTGGCATGGTGCTCCATATAGGTAATGACAATTTCATCACCCTCACTGAGATTATCTCGCCCATAGCTTGCTGCAATTGTATTAATTGCTGTTGTTGTTCCCCTAGTAAAGACAACCTCTTGTATAGAAGATGCATTGATAAACTTTCTAACTTTTTCACGGGCATTTTCATATGCATCAGTTGCTTTTGTACCTAGGGTATGAACACCGCGGTGAACATTTGAGTTGTATTCTCGATAATAGCGATCCAGCGTTTCAATTACAGTTACAGGTTTTTGAGATGTAGCAGCACTGTCTAAATAGACAAGCGGATTTCCATTTACCTCTTGATCTAAGATTGGGAACATGGAACGAATATCTTGGATATTCATTATTTTACTTTCCTTTCAATTACCTCAACAAGTTGTTTCTTAACTCCTTCGATTGGAAGTTGGTTTACAACCGGTGCAAGGAAACCATGAATAACTAAGCGCTCTGCTTCCATCTGTGGAATACCACGGCTCATTAAGTAATATAATTGAACAGGGTCAACCCTACCAACAGATGCAGCGTGACCTGCTGTTACATCATCTTCATCAATAAGTAAAATTGGATTTGCATCTCCACGAGCTTTTTCGCTAAGCATCAATACTCTTGATTCTTGTTCAGCATTCGATTTAGAAGCGCCATGTTCGATATGCCCAATACCATTAAAGATAGAGCTTGCGCTGTCCTTCATAACACCATGTTTTAGAATATAACCTTCAGAATTCTTACCATGGTGAGTAATTCTTGTCGTAAAGTTTTGTTTTTGCTCGCCTCGACCTACAACAACGGTCTTTGTATCAGCATATGAGCCGTCTCCAACTAAGTTAGTAATATTCTCAGAAATGGTATCACCATCATTCATAAGTCCGAGAGCCCATTCAACTTTACTGTCACGGCCGATTACTCCACGACGCGTTACATAGGTTGTGTTTCCAGTAGCTAAGGCATCAACAGCACCGTAAGTAACTTTAGCATTGCTGCCTGCAATAACTTCTGAAACAATATTTACAACTGTGTTCGCAGTATCTGTTGTTGAAATATAGTTTTCAACATAAGTAACTGAACTATTATCTTCAGCAACTACAATTACATGGTTAAATAGTGCAGACTCACCATTCTCTTGAATAAATACAGCATGAAGTGGAACGGATACTTCTACATTCTTAGGAACATAAACAAAGGCACCACCGTTAATCAATGCAGCATGCAGCGCAGTTAGACGGTGTTCATCAACCTTGACAGCTTCTTTCATAAAATACTTTTGAAGAAGATCACTATGTTCACGAGCAGCTGTATGAATATCAGTAAAAATAACACCACTTGCTTTTACTTCTTCTGTAAGAGAGATAAAGGCTGGAGTGTTGTCACGTTGAATATAGATATTCTTATCTTCTTCAACATGAATTAATGATTTAATTTCTTCAGGGAGTTCGTCAATTGAGTTATATGGTGCACTTTCCACAATATGATTTGCAAATTGTGTAAAGTTCCATTTATCAATTTTTGTTTTATCTGGTCTTGGCATTGGAAGGTCTTCTGCTTTTTCAAGAGCTTGTAAGCGAAGTTCCTGTAGCCAACTTGGTTCACCAAGAGTAGACGAAAAACCTCTGACATAATCTTTATCAAATGGTAATTTCGTATCGATTGTCATAATAATCCTCCTTACGCTTACGCTTCTTGACCTACAGTTTCATCTTCAATTCCTAATTCTTTCTTAATCCAATCATATCCTTCAGCTTCTAGACGTTGTGCAAGTTCTGGTCCACCTGATTTCACAACACGTCCTTGCATCATTACATGAACTTTATCTGGTGTAATATAGTTAAGTAAGCGTTGGTAGTGAGTGATGATTAAGCAACCAAACTCTTCTCCGCGCATTTCATTAATTCCTTTAGATACAACCTTCAACGCATCGATATCAAGTCCTGAGTCAATCTCATCAAGGATTGCAATCTTAGGTTCAAGCATCATTAATTGAAGGATTTCATTACGTTTCTTTTCCCCACCTGAGAAGCCTTCGTTTAGATAACGTTGAGCCATGTCAGGATCCATTTCTAGGTATTCCATATTTTTATCCATTGTACGGATGAATTTCATTAATGAAATTTCATCACCTTCTTCACGACGTGCATTAATTGCAGAACGAAGGAAGTCAGCGTTTGTCACACCATTGATTTCACTTGGATATTGCATCGCTAAGAAAAGACCAGCGCGTGCACGTTCATCAACTTCCATTTCTAACACATCTTCACCATCAAGAGTAATGCTTCCGCTTGTTACCTCATATTTAGGGTGTCCCATAATTGCAGATGATAAAGTTGACTTACCAGTACCATTTGGTCCCATGATTGCGTGAATTTCTCCACCTTTTATTTCAAGGTTAACCCCTTTTAAAATCTCCTTGCCTTCGATTTCGACATGAAGATCCTTAATAACTAAAGTTGATCCTGCCATAACTACTACCTCCATTAAACGAAAATATTTTGTATAGTATTGACACATTAAGTCAAAACTTCATTCTCATTTTATTCTCATTACAATCTTATAACAAATTCAAAGTGATATCAACCTTTACACATTCCCACTAGTGATACATTTTTTTACTATAAGTTTTGTTGTATTGTGGCTATTATTAGATAATGAAAATAAGTTGCAAATGAGATGAAATGTTAAATCTTGTCCATCAATAAGATAACATAAAATTAAAGGATATGTAAGGAAGAATGGATGCTATCTAATTGTAAGTATTCAAATCCTCAGTTTATTTTTCACAGATTCCGATAATTCATTCTATAATATAGAAACCCAGTGTGGTGGGCACTGGGTTCGCAAACGTAATATATCTATTTAAATGTTCATTTTACCTATTTGAGCAATAATCATTAGACCTTGTTTATAGTCCTGTTCTCGGTTATTCTCGACCCGCATACGCTCTTTCAATTTTCGACAGTAATCTTTGTATCCAATCCCATGTGCCTGATGCATTGCCTTTTCCATTTCGCCCGTATAATTCAAACGGATTTGATTGATATTGGACCAATCCCTTCGATTTTTATCGTGCTTACTTGCACATATTTAATGCTATCACTCTTAACCTTTTGCCTCAACAGCGTGATTTTGGAGTATTTAAAGCTACCAATCCTTATTTGACTAAATGAATAACATTAGGAACACTGGAGATACAATTCAATCCATTTCCTTTGTTTTCCTCGATAATATTCAAAAATTGAAAAGAGGCTTACCAATTGGCAAGCCTCTTTTTTATTTATTCAACTACAGTAACAGCACCAGCGTATTTTTCTTCAATAAACTTTTGAATTTCCTCAGATTTTAACACTTCAACTAAAGCTTTGATTTCTTCGCGTCCTTCATCGCCCTTATTAACAACGATCAGGTTTGCAGGCACGACATCATCGCCTTCAAAAGCGATACCGTCTTCTGCAATATTCACTCCACCTTCAAGAGCATAGTTCGTGTTGATTACAACCGCATCTCCTTCGCCATTTTCAAATGATGTAGCAAGAAGTTTTGCTTCAATCAAAGTAGAAAAATCAAGATTTTTTGGATTGTCTACGATATCTTCAACTCTTGCTTGGTCACCAACACCCTCTTTAAGTTTGATAATGCCTTCTCTTTCAAAGATCGGTAAGATACGGCCATGGTCACTAAAAGAGTTACTCATAATAATTTTCGCACCATCTGGTAGCTCATTTAAATTTTTGTATTCTTTAGAATAGATTCCTATTGGCTCTTTATGGATTTCTCCAACACTTACAAAATCAAAGTCGGGGTTGTCCTTTAATTGTAAATCTAAGTAACCTGGTGTTTGGAAGTAGTTTGCATCAAGTTCTTTTTCATGTAAAGCAACGTTCGGTAAAATATAGTCTGTGAAAACTTCTATTTCAAGGTCAATACCTTTATCCTTTAATAAAGGTTTTGCTTGTTCAAGGACTTCTGCATGTGGAACAGCTGATGCACCTACAACAAGCTTTTTATTTCCTTCTGCTTCTTGAGTATCTCCTCCATCAGCAGCGTCGTCATTTCCGCCACAAGCAACTAGGGCAAATGAAAGTAGAGCAAATAGTAGTACATAAAGTAATTTTTTCATTGTTGTTTTTCCTCCTGTTATCTCTTGTCTGTATGTTTTGTAAAGAAATCACCCACAAATTGAATGATAAATACCAATATTAGAATTGCAACTGTAGCAATAAATGTAATAATTGGTTTATTGCTTTGGAATCCATATAAATAGGCAAAATGTCCTAACCCACCTGCACCGATAACACCGGCCATTGCGGTAAAGCTTACTAACGAAATCGCCGTAACGGTAATCCCAGAAATTAAGGCTGGTAAAGATTCAGGAATTAACACTTTAAAAATAATTGTCGAGTTTGTAGCTCCCATCGAATGAGATGCTTCAATTACACCTTTATCGATTTCACGCAAAGCAATTTCAACCATTCTTGCATAGAACGGTGCTGACCCTATAATCAAAGATGGTAATGCAGCACTTGGCCCTAGCATGGAACCCATCATAATTTTCGTGAAAGGTATTAATAGGACAATCAGGATGATGAATGGTATGGAACGAAAAATATTAACAAATGCAGATACAATCCGATTCACCACTGTATTCTCCCAGGCATTACCTTTATCTGTTAAAAAGAGAACTAACCCTAAAAATAAACCGATAATAAAAGTAGCAAGCACCGAGATTGAGGTCATATATAAAGTCTCTAAAGTTGCTTCCCAAAGGTTTCCCCAATTGAGTGCTTGATAATCATTAACCTGTTTCTCCCATTTAAGTAATTCTTGAAATTGTTCAAGCATTTTCAATCACCTCAGCTTCTACTCGTTGTTGTCGAATAAATTCGATGGCTGAAGTGACTTCATTAGCATCACCATCAAGATGAATAAACAATGTTCCATAAGATCCATTTTGGGTTTGTGAAATTTTCCCTTGTAAAATATTCACTTCCACCTTAAAATCACGGATTAATCGTGTGATTAATGGCTTTTCAGCATCTTCCCCGACGAAGCTAAGCTGTACCATTTTTCCGTTTGGATAACGATCTAATAAATTCTCAACCGTTTCTTTTGTTTCTTCAGGCTCTGTCACTTGCTGGACGAAGCGTTTTGTAATGTTGGCTTGAGGCTTTTTAAATACATCAAGCACTCGTCCTTGCTCAACAAACTTCCCATTTTCCATAACTGCAACGCGATGACAGATTTTACGAATCACATGCATTTCATGGGTAATTAATACGATTGTTAATCCTAAACGTTCATTAATATCAACGAGCAAGTCCAAAATAGAGTCAGTTGTTTGCGGGTCTAATGCAGATGTTGCTTCATCGCATAATAAAACCTTTGGGTTGTTAGCAAGTGCTCTTGCAATTCCAACTCTTTGCTTTTGACCACCACTTAGCTGTGATGGGTAAGCATCTTCTCGCCCTTCAAGTCCTACAAGCTTAATAAGCTCTGTAACGCGTTCTTCTCGTTTAGGTTTTGGCACTTTTGCAATCTCCAGGGGAAAAGAAATATTTTCCCTAACTGTTCGCGACCATAATAGGTTAAAGTGCTGAAAAATCATACTTATTTCTTTACGAGCATCACGTAATGCTTTTCCTTTAATGGAAGTGATATTATGACCGGCAACAGAAATATTCCCTTCTGTTGGAGTTTCAAGCCCATTCAATAAACGGATGAGGGAACTTTTACCAGCACCACTGTATCCAATGATCCCGAAAATTTCACCTTCATTAATCTGTAAGTCAATATTGTTAACTGCTGTTACAGAATTTGTTTTTGTTTGATAAATCTTTTTAACATTTTTTAGTGTTATCACGTTGTCACACCTTCTATTCAGAGAAAACTATGTTTAGTGTATGCGATAATGTAAATAAATAAAGATACTAAATATGCCCGCCTATAAAAATAAAAGCCTTCCTGCAAAAACGAGCAGAAAGGCACAATTTAGTGATTCCTTCCTCTCATCTCCCAAAGCCCATAGCTTTGTGTGAATTGGCACCTTTTCAACAGACGTTGACGGTTGCTGGGTTTCATCGGGCACATCCCTCCACCACTCTAAATAAGAGTTATCAGATTTATTTAACTTTTATTATCGTACTTAAACAACACGAGAGTTATCTTATCATCTATATATAGGGGTGTCAACGAAAATATTGTGAACGATTTTTAGTTATGCAGTCGGTACCGATAAAGCTGAACTTGTTCCATTTGCTGCTTTAATCGCTTGCTCCAAATCTTCTAAAATATCTTCAACATTTTCAATACCAACAGATAAGCGAACTAAATCTTCTGTTACACCAGATGCCTTTAGATCTTCTGGACTTAATTGTTGGTGTGTAGTACTAGCAGGATGAATAATTAAACTTTTTGCATCACCAACGTTTGCAACATGTGACCAAAGCTCAACACTATTGATTAGCTTTTCGCCAGCTTCTCTTCCACCTTTAATACCGAACACAATTACGGATCCAGCACCTTTTGGTAAATATTTATCAGCTAGTTGTTTATTTGGATGGTCCTCTTCACCTGGATACAATACCCATTCAACGCCAGGATGATCTTTCAGATAAGAAACAACTTCTTTCGTATTTGCAATATGCTCCTTCATACGAACATGTAATGTTTCTAGACCTAAGTTAAATTGGAATGAATTATAAGGGCTAATAGCTGGACCTAAATCACGCAGTAATTGAACTCTCGCTTTTATAATAAAGGCTACTGGTCCTAATGCTTCAGCGTAGACTAAATCATGATAGCTTGGATCTGGAGTAGTAAATCCAGGGAATTTTGACGAGTTCCAATCAAATTTTCCACCGTCTACAATAATTCCACCCATGGATGTTCCATTTCCTAGTAACCACTTTGTAGCAGAATGGATGACAATGTCTGCTCCATGCTCAATTGGTCTACATAAATATGGTGTCGCAAATGTATTGTCAACAATTAGAGGAATTCCTGCTTCATGAGCAATATTAGCAACGGCCTCAATATCAAGGATATCCAAGCTTGGGTTTCCGATTGTCTCAGCAAAGATCGCCTTTGTATTTGGTGTAATGGCTTGACGGAAATTTTCTGGATTTTTTGGATCTACTAAATGTGTCTTAATTCCATATTTAGGTAGAGTGTTAGCAAATAGATTATACGTTCCACCATATAGTGTCGAAGCAGATACAATCTCATCCCCTGCTCCTGCAATGTTAAGGATTGAAGTCGTAATGGCTGCCATTCCACTTGCAACTGCTAATGCACCAACTCCACCTTCTAATTGGGCAACTCTTTCTTCAAAAACAGTAGTAGTAGGGTTGTGGATTCGAGTATATATATAACCATTTTCTTTTAAGCCAAAAAGATTTGCTGCATGTTCAGTTGTGTTAAATTTGAATGCATTTGACTGATAGATAGGAACTGCTCTAGCTCCGGTTACTGGATCTGCTTCAAGACCCCCATGTATCGCGATAGTTTCTGGTCTATAGTTTTTCTGTTTTTCACTCACTTGAATCTCTCCCTCTTATAATAAAATAAAATAAAAAACCTCTTCGATAAGAAGAGGTTGTATGTATGGTTCTCTTCTTATCTTTCAGACAAAAAAATGCCTGTTGGATTTAGCACCGTGTAAATTACCGGTTGCCGGGTTTCATAGGGCCATTCCCTCCACCACTCGTGATAAGATAAACTATTAAGTTTTGTATTTTTATGATTAATTTGATGTTAACCCTTTTTCATTTACAAGTCAATGAAAATATTTAGAAAAAACAAGATATTCCAAATTACTTGTCTTTTTTGTAAAAATCGACATCCTTAAATGACACATTCATGTAATTGCTACAAGATTCGTTCCTTTTTCCCGGGAAATACGACATATTAAGATATTTTCGCGATTTGTTTTTCTCCTTTTTGAAAGGATTTCCCTGTAAAAACAAATAGGAAATAGAGAGAACCGATTAAATATAAGACAGACGTAATTGTAAACACATAAGCATAGCCCCAATAAGCACCATGCAGCATCACAATTGAGGTTGATACTGGCCCCATTAAAGCCCAGCCTAATGAAAATACCATTTGATTAACTGAGTTGGCCAGTCCTTTCATAGAATCATCCACCCGTCCCATAACAAGAGATGCTTGAATCGGGTTGCCTGCATTCATTAATGCTTGTCTAAATAAAAAGGCAATCGCTGCTATGTAAAGATTTTCGGTATACCCAGTTAGCAAGAGGAAAGGTAATGATGATAATTGTAGATACACCACTGCGCGAACTTCTCCTACCTTACTAACAATGGCTGGTCCTATAATCATCGCGATCGCAGTTGCGGCTTGTCCCAACGATAAAATGAGACCAATTACAGTATTACTCGCTAAAAACCGGTCTGCAAAATATAAATTTAGGTATGGAATAACTAATCCTGAACCAAATCCTATGATCATTTGAGCAAATGCAAACATCGCAATTAGCTTTATTTGTGATTTATTTGTTCGTAGCTTTTGACTAAAGGACTCCACTTTTTTAATCTCTGGTTGTTTCCTTGGCTGTTCATTCATTTTAAGTATTGGTAAAATGCCAGCCATATAAATGATAGTTGCAATTAATAGTGTGATTCTTACACTCCAAAGCCCACTCATATGAAAGACAAATTGAAAAGCATCAGAAAATGCTCCACCCGCAATATTCCCTACCACTTGGGCGACCATCATGATTGCTGAATGAAAACTAAAAAGGTGAACCCTTTGTGAAGATGTTGAGTTTTCCGCTAACCATGGGATTCCTGATACTTGAATAAATGCAGTCGATAAGCCTGTTATAAAAGCGGTAGCAATAAGCAACTGCTCAACATCAAGAATACTTCTAGCAAAAAAAGCAAATGTAGAAATCGCAACTCCAAGTACCATCACTTTCTTTCTGCCAAATCTATCACTCATTAGCCCTGCGGGTACGAGGATTAAAGCAGATGCTAAAGCTGTCATTGCGATAATCGTTCCATTCGTTTGATCGGAGTAACCTAGCTCTCTTACATAAAAGTTATACATGATGGTGAACATACCCATGCCTAATTGTGTAAAAACAGTCGCTAGGATAAATCGTTTAATGTTTTGATTGTATGCTTTATATTGTGTTTTCCATCCTGTCACAATTCTCATATGTGCTCCTATAACTCCATGATAAGTACGATATTTCGATTCCCTAAATATCATACAACTTTTTAAAAAAATTGCAATATACCGAATACAAAAATGGTGTATTTATAAAAAAAAGAACTGCGATAACCCAATTGGATTATCGCAGTTTATAGACATGAAGGGAAACACTCCTTCGCTTCATCACAGGAAAGAGTATATTTTTAAGAAGCTTCACGGTTTTGTAAAGTTTTCTTATTACTCGGTGCAAACCAACCAAATAGTGCAATGCCAACTAATACTCCATAGAAGATAATTGTCCAAACAGTACTATGAGGGAAATCATGATCTAAGATACCAATATCCTCATGAGCAAGGGTAATTACAGCAAGTTTGACACCGACCCAGGCTACAATTGCATAGGCGGTTGTTTCCAATGCAGGTCGTTTCTCAAGAAGTTGCACAAACCAAGTTGCAGCAAATTTAATCAATACGAGGCCAGCAATACCTCCAAGAAGAATAACAAGGAATTGCCCTCCATCCATACCACCGAAATTGCCAAGAGGTGAGTCTGGAAGACCAAGGGCTAAAGCGACCGCAGCTAAGATTGAATCAATAGCAAAAGCAAGATCCGCTAATGCAATCTTTCCTACTGTTGGCCAAAATCCTTTACCAGCAGACTCTTTTTCATCATCCTTATGAATGTTCTTATTTTCTTTTCCAAACCTTGCTTGGATGATATGCTTTAATCCTAAATAAAGAAGATAAGCTGCTCCTATCGCTTGTATTTGCCAAACGTTTGCAATAAAGGAAATAGCAAAAAGTGCTCCAAAACGGAAAACAAAAGCCATGAGTATTCCGTAATTGATTGCTCTTTTTTTCTGTTCTTCGGGTAAATGTTTGGCTATGATTGCTAGCACTAGAGCATTGTCGGCTGATAATAAGCCTTCCAAGCCGATTAGGATTAACAATGCCCAGGCATATTCAAGCCATATTGACTCCATGAACGTCTCCCCCAACTTTAGGAAATATCGTACAGAAATTTCATGAGTTTTCCCTTTTTTATAGTACTCTCTTTAGTATGAGTACAATGAAAAACGATAAACGGAGTTGTTTTAGGTAATATGTTTAAAATTTTCCTTGGGTAGACAATTAACCCGTTGAAAAACAAAAACCCAAGAATGCTGATATCAACATTCCTGGGCTTATTTCTTTGATAAGATTTCAACCAAGTAAGGAACTGAGTGAAAGGCATAATACTTTTGCGCAACTTTTCCTTCTTTTACATGTATTAAACAAGGAACACTTTCAATTTGCCACTCAATTGCTTTTTTTGGTAAATAATTCAGATCACTCTTACCGATTATTACGTAGGGTAACAACTCAGCGACGACAGTCATCATTTTTGAAGCTACCTGACAGGTTCCGCACATCGGTGTAAACAAATAAAGCCAAAACTCCCCCGTGTTCGTAAGGTGAGTGTCAATTTCGTGTTCATTCCATTCCTTCATCTTTACGACAACCTTTTATCATCTTAATTGTTGTTTATTTTACCATATTTATTGAAAAAGTATAGGATAGACGCTTGGCACTACAGTAAGTATTCAGCGTGCACATCAATGTTTGCTGAAAGCAGTACCGTTGCAATATGTTGTTCAGGGGCAGTCGCAACCTCGCGATACATTTTATCGATAAACAAATGCCGCGCTTCTGGAAATTCACGTTTAAACTGTTTTCTAAGTTTATCTCCTGCTCTGTCGGCATCCACTAAAATATAAACATCTTTATTAAACAAATGCTCAATTAACTCATCGAGTTTGGAAATACTGATCGTTCCGTTGGTACAAATAATTTCAACAGGTTCATTCACAACGGTTTCGACTTTCTTTTTATCTGTTCTCCCCTCAACAATGATTACTTTTTCATATTCGTCAAAAGCCACCATTTCATCACCTTGTTTCAAGTGTACATTAATCTGTTATATACTTCTTCGATGTGTACAACTGCTTTTCCTTCATTTTATAGCGAAGATTATATTTTGGTGAATCATTAGGAAACAATAGGGAAAAAAAGACAGTGGGTATCCACTGTCTTAACACCAACCATTTTCATCATCACAATCTACATATTTCATATCTGGGTTAGTAGGTATGTCAGCATATGTGAAAATTTTGCTCTCCTCTTGCTCATACCCCTGCTTTAATTCATATTGAGCCCCTTCATTTGTAAATCGGATTTTTCCAATTGGTTCATTCTCAACATATAATTTCATTTCGTTATCTCCAAGCTTGCCAACCACTCGGTCAGTCACTTCAATTCGAGTATGTTTCAATACCATTACGAACACCCTTCCATCGGTATTTAATTTTAGAGTGTCCATTAAGAAAAACTTCATTCCATTTGTCATTGTCCTTATAAGTATGGAAAACAATAAAAGAGCCGATAGGAATTTTTTCCTGTTTTCGGCTCTTTTTATAAAAATGTTAGTCTTCTTTTATCATTTCTTCATATTGCTCAGCTGTCATTAGGTTTTCAATATCACCAGCATTTGCAGGCTCAATGACGATCATCCATGCTTTTTCATATGGAGATTCATTTACGAATTCTGGGCTGTCATCAAGGTCTTCATTTATTTCTACTACTTTACCACTGATAGGTGCATAAAGTTCAGAAACCGTTTTAACAGATTCAACACTACCGAATGGCTCATCTGCTTGTATTTCATCGCCTACCTCTGGTAGTTCAACGAATACGATATCACCTAACTCAGATTGTGCAAAATCTGTAATCCCAATACGTACTTTTTCCCCTTCGACTTTCACCCATTCATGTTCTTCAGAATAACGTAATTCTTTTGGCGTGCTCATCTTGTACCCTCCATTAATTCGATATTATGAAATAATTAGTGTCCATTTTGATGAATGATCTCAATAAAATGGATTATGTAAAAGTCCTTTTTAAGGTCTTTCATCCGATTTATTTTGCCCAAGTGCCTTCAAACTGCGCCTCATTAAAACCAACAGTTACCTTCTTACCATCGCTAGTGAGTGGGCGCTTAATAAGCATTCCATCAGAGGCTAAAAGTTCTAACAATTCATCCTCGGAGGCTGTACCAACTTTGTCCTTCAATCCAAGTTCGCGGTATTTTTGACCACTTGTATTGAAGAATTTCTTTAATTCCAATCCACTGTTTTGATACATTTCTTTTAATTGCTCTTTTGATGGGGGATTCTCCACAATATGTATTTCCTCAAAAGCAACCTGATGTTCCTCAAGCCATTTTTTCGCTTTTCGACAGGTTCCACATTTTGGATACCAGTAAAATGTTAAAGCCATATTCTCACCACCCCTACAACATACTACCCAAATATTTTAACATATAAAATTTTGAAATAACAACGATTCTCTAGATTCCAAGGATTAATTTCGACTCATTTCCCGTTTATCCTGCTAAAAAAAGAAAAAACTCTCTTATTTAAGAAAAAAAGCCCCTATTCTAGGAGCTTTTTCTCGCCGTTCCGTTTTGAATTACACAGTGTATTTTTCAGCCTCGATAAGTGTTGCTGCAATTTCACGTTTTTTCGCAATGACATTTACAGGTGTATGACGAGTTAATTTACGTAGTGCAGATGTCATCATCCGTAAAACATCGCCTTCTTCTGTCGCAACAAGTGTTTCTTTAGCGTGAGCTTTAATCTCATTAAATGCTTCTTGAACAAATACTTGAGTATAAAGGATCTTTTGTTGATTTTTATCTTCACCTGTTTTGTTGATTGCTTTTTCTGTACGAAGAACCACAGATTCCATCGCATAAATATTTGCAGCAATGTCGGCAATATTTGCAAGAATCTCTTGTTCTTTCTCAAGCTTAGGACCAAATTTTTGTGCTGCGAGTCCAGCAATCATAAGACCGATCTTCTTTGCATTTCGAACTAGGAATTTCTCTTGTTCTAGAACGCCCTCGCCCACCTCTTCAGGCATCAGCATCATAAGCTCCTCTTGAAGCTGTGTAGCTTTTTCAAGTAAAGGTAATTCCCCTTTTAATGCCTTACGTAGGAATGTTCCAGGGACGAGTAGACGGTTGATTTCATTTGTTCCTTCAAAAATACGATTAATACGAGAATCACGGTATGCTCTTTCGATTTCGTATTCCTGCATAAATCCATAGCCACCATGGATTTGAACACCTTCATCAACTACATAGTCTAACACTTCAGTGTTGAAGAACTTATTAATCGAACACTCAATCGCATATTCAGCAATTGATTTTGCAACTTCTTTACCATTTTTTACTTCTTCTTCAGATAATTGACCCATACGGTCTTCAAAATAACCAACTGTACGATACACGCTGGATTCAGCCGCATAAATCTTTGATGCCATATTCGCTAATTTTTCTTGGATTAAGCCAAATTTTGAAATTGGCGTTTTAAATTGTTGACGTTGGTTTGCATATTTTACAGCAAGTTCAAACGCACTCTTCGCACCGCCAACTGCACCTACACCTAGCTTATAACGGCCAATATTTAAAATATTAAAGGCAATTACGTGCCCACGACCAACTTCACCTAAAAGGTTCTCGACTGGTACCTGTGCATCTTCGAGAATTAGTGTACGTGTTGAAGAACTCTTGATCCCCATTTTCTTTTCTTCAGCACCTGTTGAAACGCCAGGAAACTCACGCTCAACAATAAAAGCCGAGAATTTATCGCCATCAATTTTTGCATAGACAACAAATACATCCGCAAAGCCAGCATTTGTAATCCATTGCTTTTCACCATTTAATACATAGTGCGTTCCTTCTGCATTTAATTTTGCAGTCGTCTTTGCACCTAGTGCGTCAGAACCTGAACCTGGTTCTGTTAATGCATATGCTGCTAGTAACTCACCTGTAGCTAATTTAGGAAGGTATTTTTGTTTTTGCTCTTCATTACCAAAAAGAACAATTGGAAGTGAACCAATTCCAACATGTGCTCCATGCGAAATCGAGAATCCACCTGCTCTTGCCATTTTTTCAGCAATTAATGCAGAGCTTACTTTGTCTAGACCTAATCCACCATACTCTTCTGGTACGTCTACACCTAAAAGGCCAAGGTCTCCTGCGCTTTTCAATAATTTTACTGAGCGATCAAATTCATGGTTTTCAAGTTGCTCAACCTGTGGAAGAACTTCGTTTGCTACATAGTCCTCTGTAGTTTTTGCAATCATTTTATGCTCATCTGTATAATCTTCCGGTGTGAAGACACGGTCTGCTTCAAGATCTTCAATTAAAAAGCCCCCACCTAAAACGACTTTATCAGTTGCATTTGACATTTGGTTTCCCCCTAAAAGTTTTATTCAGAGGCTAACTCATTGTTAGCCATATTTTTTAAGCTAGTAATTCAAACACTCCGGCAGCTCCCATACCGCCACCGATACACATTGTGACAACACCAAACTGTACATTACGACGTTTCATCTCATGCATCAATGTAAGCGTTAATTTTGCTCCTGAACATCCAAGTGGATGACCGAGTGCGATTGCTCCACCATTTACATTTACTTTTTCTTCATCAAGTCCTAATTCACGAATAACCTGAAGAGACTGAGAAGCAAATGCTTCATTCAACTCAAATAACCCGATATCTGATAGCTCAAGGCCTGCCATTTTAAGTGCCTTTGGAATCGCTGCAACTGGACCAATCCCCATAACTTCTGGTGGAACTCCAGCAACGGCAAACGATCTAAACTTCACGAATGGAGTCAAACCGAGGCTTGTTGCTTTTTCACGATCCATCACCATTACAGCTGCTGCACCATCACTTGTTTGTGAAGCATTTCCTGCTGTAACTGATCCAGTCACTGAGAATGCTGGTCTTAATTTTGCAAGCACTTCAAGATTTGTATCTTCTCGGACACCTTCATCCTGAGAGAAAAGGACATGTTTTTCTACTAATTTATTATTTGCATCCACATGACGAAGGGTTACGTCTACTGGGACGATCTCATCCACAAACTTACCCGCTTTAATCGCTGCTGCTGCCCTTTGATGACTTCTTACAGCAAAAGCGTCTTGATCTACACGACTTACACCGTATTTTACCGCTACCTGTTCTGCTGTATGGCCCATTCCCATATAGTATTCAGGTGCTGTTTCTGCAAGCCTTGCATTTGGACGGACCACATGGCCCATCATTGGTACTAGACTCATAGATTCTGCTCCACCTGCAATTGCTGTATCAGAATGTCCGATCATAATTTTTTCTGCTGCATAGGCAATTGATTGAAGACCAGATGAACAATAACGATTGATCGTAATTGCCGGAACTGTATGCGACAATCCTGCTAAAGCCCCAATATTTCTTGCCATATTTAAGCCCTGCTCTGCCTCAGGCATTGCACATCCGATGATTAAATCATCAATATTCCCTTCGTAATTACCTGCTCGTTTTAATGTTTCTTTAACAACTAGTGCTCCTAAATCATCTGGTCTAACATTTGCAAGTGTACCTTTTTTCGCTTTACCAACAGGGGTTCTCGCACCCGCTACGATGACTGCTTCTCTCAACACATTCCCTCCTAACTTTTTTAGGAAGGTAAAAGTACGGATAAAAATCTCTGTCGAATCTCTTCGTCACTCTGCTCCTACGGTCCTCACGTATTACTACATACGCTCCGGTCCTCGGCGCTATCGTTCCTCGACCTTTCGACGCACAGGATGTGCTAGTGTCGGCAATGCCACAGGACGTGGCGCTTTTGCCGACGCGGATCTTTTCATCCTCCCTTTTACCTTTTATCTATGCTTATTAGTTACGTAATGGTTTTCCTTTTACAAGCATGTGTTGCATTCTGGCTTGCGTCTTTGGCTCACCAACAAGGCTAAGGAATGCTTCACGTTCAAGGTCTAATAAGTATTGTTCATCTACCTCAGTACCATATGGAACATTTCCACCTGCAAGTACCCAAGCAAGCTTTTTCGCGATCTTAAGGTCATGATCTGAAATGTAACCAGAGTATTTCATTGCTTGTGCACCCAATAACAAGGTTGCGTATCCTGACTCACCAACAACAGGTACCTTCTTACGTACTGGAGCTTTATACCCTTGTGCGGACAATGCTAGCACTGATTGTTTCGCATCATGGATGAGGTGATCACCATTGAAGCTTATACCGTCTTCTTTTGTTAAAAAGTTATTCGTACGTGCTTCATCAGCTGATGTTGAAACCTTCGCCATGGCTATTGTTTCGAATACTTTGTTTGCGACATTTTGAAGATTTACCTCTACTCCTGCTGGCATTCCTTGAAGATGGTTAATGTAAAGCTCTTTATTTCCACCACCGCCAGGGATTACACCTACACCAACTTCTACTAGCCCCATATAGGTTTCACTTGAAGCTTGAACCTTAGCAGCAGGTAAACAGATTTCTGCTCCTCCACCAAGCGTCATGCCAAATGGTGCTACGACCACTGGTTTTTCACTGTATTTGATATTCATCATCGCTTGTTGGAACTGACGAACAACAAGTTCGATATCATAAAAATTGTCATCCTGTGCTTCCATTAAAATCATCGCAAGGTTAGCACCGACACAGAAATTTTTCGCCTGGTTACCAATCACTAACCCTTTATAGTTTTTTGCTACTTCATCTATTGAGTAATTAATCATCTGAATAATATCGAAACCGATTGCATTATTAGGTGATGTGAATTCTAAAAGGGCAACATCATCGCCTAAATCTATTAAACTAGCACCACTATTTTTCTTAATGACGCCATTTGTTTCTTTTAATGTATTGATATTTATATTCTTTGGGTTTACCTTAACTGCTTTGTATTCGCCGTTTTGATAATAAGAAACAGAACCATTCTCTTTTTTATAAAACGAAGTATGTCCGTTTGCTAGCATTTCTTTAATCCACGCTGGTACTTCGGCACCTTCTGCTTCCATCTTCTTCACAGATTTTTCAAGGCCGATTGCATCCCATGTTTCAAATGGACCTAATTGCCAGCCGAAGCCCCACTTCATTGCCTCATCAATAGCAACGATGTCATCTGCGATTTCATCTAAAAGAGTAGCTGAATAGATAAGTGCTGGGCTTGTAATATTCCATAAAAGCTTTCCTGCACGATCCTCCGCGAATAATAGAGTCTTTAACTTATTCGCTGTTCCTTTCACTTGTTTTATGGAAGCTGTAACTGGAGTTTGTAGCTTCTTTCTCTCTTGATATTGGAGATTTTCAGGGTTTAATTCCAAAATCTCCTTACCCTTTTTCAGGAAGAAGCCTTGCCCTGATTTACTCCCCAACCATCCTTTTTCCAGCATGGCTTTCATAAAGTCAGGAACATCGAAAACTTCTTTTTCTGCTCCCTCAACTTGTTCATAAACATTATTGGCCACGTGTATAAATGTATCTAGCCCAACAACATCGAGAGTACGGAATGTTGCGCTCTTCGGACGTCCAATCATTGGGCCTGTAACTGAGTCTACTTCCCCTATGCTATATCCGCCTTTTAGCATTTCACGAACGGTAACAAGCAACCCATATGTTCCAATCCGGTTTGCGATGAAGTTCGGTGTATCCTTCGCTTCAACGACTCCTTTTCCAAGTACATCCTCACCAAATGTTTTCATAAAAGAAAGTACTTCTGGGCTTGTGTTTTTTGTCGGAATCACTTCAAGCAATTTTAAATAACGAGGTGGGTTGAAGAAGTGCGTTCCTAAAAAGTGCTTCTGAAAATCCTCTGAACGTCCTTCAGCCATAGCCTCAACCGAAATACCAGATGTATTAGAACTCACAATGCTTCCTGGCTTTCTCACGTTATCGATTTGGCTAAAAACCTTTTTCTTAATTTCAAGGTTTTCAACAACCACTTCAATAATCCAGTCAACCTCTGAAAGCTTTGCCATATCATCTTCAAAGTTCCCAGTTGTGATTAGAGCGATGTTTTCCTTAGAAGTAAGTGGTGCTGGCTTTTGTTTCAACAACTTTTGGACTGCTGAATCACTTAGACGATTTCGAACTTGTTTATCCTCTAATGTAAACCCTTTCTTTTTTTCTACTTCTAAAAGTTCACGAGGAACAATATCTAATAGTAATGTGGGTATTCCGATATTAGCTAAGTGTGCAGCAATACCTGATCCCATAACTCCCGAACCAAGAACAGCAGCTCTTTTAATGCTTTGGATCATTCACAGTTTCCTCCTTTTATGCTTTTTGAACATTTGAATGAACACTCATTCATTTTTACTTCAAAAAAATATCCCCTATTTAATTCGCTAATGGGTTTTTGAGCATCCAAAGAATGAGTTCCTTTATATCTAAATATAAAGCAATGTTTTAATTTTCGCAATATATTCAACAAACAATTTTTGTATTTCTTTCGAATTCGCATTGAAAGTTGAGATTCAGGTGATTCTAATAACTGGAGGTGAATCAAATGGCTAAAGTTGATAAAAATCCATCAAAACGCGCAGTTGGTGCAGCAAGTGTAAAGGGAAATGCAGGTCCTGATACAAGAGCGAGAAGCGGAAAAACACAATCCACAAACCAACAATACGGAGCTCATAATACGGGCGGAGAAGGTTAATAAGTAGAGGTTTTTAGGGGGCTGGGTCTGGGGGATGAAGGACTTTACGAAGCAATTGCTGGTGTGGAAGTGCCTTCATCGCCTTGATGAAAGACTTTACGACGGCTCTTGCGTTGCGCGCGGGACTTCATCAGACCGATGAAGGACTTTACGACGGCTCTTGCGAGTCAAGTCCTTAATTTTGTGTAAAATTTGTCTACAGTGTTTCAACCATATTTAGTCGTTTATATATTTGTGGTATTTGGAAGGGGTACCCCTTCCAAATACCACAAATTTTCGCTCCGCGTGATTATCCTTGGTTAATGTATCTTTTTTTGTTCAGTTGTAGCTGTTCGTTTTCCATCAATAAAGCCCCAATAAGACGGAAGGCTGACTGTGTGTTAGGGAAAATTCGAATAACTCTCTCTCGTCTTCTAATTTCTTGGTTTAATCTTTCAAGCGAATTAGTACTAGAGATATGTAATTGAAACTTTTCCGGCTCATTTAAATATTGGATCGAATCTTCAAAGCCTTCTTCAAGTATAGAAATCGCATTTTTAATCTTGGGGTTCTCAATATGTCGTGAAACAAATTCATTTTTAAATACCCTAGCCTCGTCTGGCGAAATCGTTTGATAAATACGTCGAAGTTCATTTTTTAAGTTACTTACTCCTTTTTTAGGAAGTTTATCAATAATATTGCGTTTAAAATGAACCGTGCATCGTTGCCAAGAAGTCCCGATAAACTCTCGTTCTATGGCTTTC
This sequence comes from Ferdinandcohnia salidurans, assembly GCF_042680725.1. NCBI lineage: Bacteria > Bacillati > Bacillota > Bacilli > Caryophanales > Bacillaceae > Ferdinandcohnia > Ferdinandcohnia salidurans. The sequence goes on along the minus strand of NZ_JBHUEK010000010.1, from coordinate 282,820 downwards.
TTTAATCCAGCGTGTGCATCAGAAATAACGAGCTTAGGAGATTGAAGTCCCCGTGACTTTAGATCTTGGAAGAAGCCTTTCCAGGCTTCAAAACTTTCTACATGGTCTACCTTTAATCCAATAACTTCACGCTTTTTTTTCTCATTCATTCCCGTCATAAGATAAACTGCTTTTGAAACAACTTTATCGTGTTCACGGACCTTAATATACATCGCATCAGCATATAGGTATGGAAAATATTGAACATTAAGAGGTCGATTAGCCCACTTCTTAACAATTGGATCTAGTTTTACCGTTAAGGAGGAGACAAAAGACTTAGACACACTTTCCCCACACAGCTGTTCTACTATATTTGTAACTTTCCGTGTAGATACACCATTTACCACCATTTCAACCATAGAGAGTACAAAAGCCTGATCAACTCTAGAGAACTTCTCAAAAATCGAAGGAGAGAAGTGTCCTTCTCTTGTACGAGGAACCCGTAGTTTGATTCTTCCTATACTAAGTATCAGTTCTCGTTCATAATATCCATTACGATAATCAAGACGTTCTGAAGAACGTTCATAGGCAGCTGCACGTAAATAATTATCACGTTCCTTTTCCATGAATTCATTTAGCACCAATACAATGGATGACTTTACAACTGCATCAATATTAGAATTCATCACTGATTCTTTTAAAACATCAACATCTAGGTTAAACTGTATTTGAGTCATTTTAATTCCTCTTCTCTTTGTTTTTCTTGGTCGTTAAACATTGTAGACAAAAAGGAATAAAATGACTCTTTTCTTTTTACACAATTATATGGACTTAATCCTCTTGCGTTGCGTTCGGGACTTCATAAGACCGATGAAGGACTTTATGATGCGACCACTTGGGCTTAAGTGCCTTCATCACCTTGATGAAGGACTTTACGACGGCTCTTGCATTGCGTTCGGGACTTCATCAGACCGATGAAGGACTTTACGAGGCGAACTCTGGGGTTTAAGTGCCTTCATCGCCTCGATGAAGGACTTTACGATGCGAACTCTTGGGCTTAAGTGCCTTCATCACCTCGATGAAAGACTTTACGGCGGCTCTTGGCGTTGCGTTCGGGACTTCATAAGACCGATGAAGAACTTTACGAGGCAAACTCTTGGGCTTAAGTGACTTCATCACCTCGATGAAGGACTTTACGATGGCTCTTGTGTTGCGTTCGGGACTTCATAAGACCGATGAAGAACTTTACGAGGCGAACTCTTGAGCTTAAGTGACTTCATCACCTTGATGAAAGACTTTACGGCGGCTTTTGCGTTGCGTTCGGGACTTCATAAGACCGATGAAGGACTTTACGAGGCGATCACTTGGGCTTAAGTGACTTCATCACCTTGATGAAAGACTTTACGATGCGAACTCTTGAGCTTAAGTGCCTTCATCTCCTCAATGAAGAGGAATTCTTAGCAAAAACCTTAACCCAATCCCCTTCACCACCCTCAATGAAGAGGAATTCACAGCAAAAACCTCATCCCAATCCCCTTCATCGCCTCGATGAAGAGGAATTCACAACAAAGACTTCATCCCAATCCCCTTCATCGCCTCCATGAAGAGGAATTCACAGCAAAAACCTCATCCCAATCCCCTTCATCACCTCAATGAAGAGGAATTCGAAGCAAATACTTAAGCCCAATCCCCTTCATCACCTCAATGAAGAGGAATTCCTAGCAAAAACCTCATTCCAATCCCCTTCATCGCCTCGATGAAGAGGAATTCACAGCTAAAACCTCATCCCAATCCCCTTCATCACCCCAATGAAGAGGAATCCGCAGCAAATACTCAAGCCCAATCCACTTCATTGCCTCGATGAAGAGGAATTCGCAGCAAATTTATAAACCCAATCCCCTTCATCACCTCGATGAAGAGGAATTCACAGCAAAAACCTCATCCCAATCCCCTTCATCGCCTCCATGAAGAGGAATTCACAGCAAAAACCTTAACCCAATCCCCTTCATCACCTCAATGAAAAGGAATTCGCAGCAAATACTCATGCCCAATCCCCTTCATCACCTCGATGAAAAACAATTCACAGCAAATACTCCGCCCCAATCCCCTTCATCCCCTCTAACCCTGTCGCATCCTCATAATCTCGAAGCAAACAAAAAAGCAGCGCTAGAAAACTCATCTTGTTTTCCTCGCACTGCTTTATTATTTACCTACTTCCCAAAAACCCCTTTTAAAACAAATGCTACATTTGCTGGTCGTTCTGCAAGACGTCTCATGAAATAGCCGTACCAGTCCGTTCCATACGGTACATACACGCGCATTGTATATCCTTCTTTTACAAGCTCCTCATGGCGTTCTGATCGAATCCCGTAGAGCATTTGGAACTCAAATTGGTCATGACTGATATTATGTTCCTTTACTAATTCCTTCGTATATTGGATCATGGCCTCGTCATGTGAAGCAACTGCTGTATAGTTTCCATTCAGCAAATGCATTTTAATGATTTTCTTAAAGTTCTCATCGACGTCCTTCTTGTCAGGAAATGCTACTTCTGGTGATTCTTTATAAGCACCTTTTACAAGACGGAGATTTGGATGATATTCATTTAAGTCTTCTATATCTTGGACAGTACGATAAAGATAAGCTTGGATTACTGTTCCTACATTATCGTAGTCTTTTCGAAGTTCTTTAAAAATTTCAATTGTCTTTGCGCATCGTGAATAGTCTTCCATGTCAATCGTCACGAAGACATCGTTTTCTTTTGCGGCATCAAGGATACGTCGCATATTACGCATAACTACTTCATCTGAAATATCCAATCCCATTGAGGTCATTTTTAAGGATAGTTGTGCATCTAGCTTTTCTCTGCCAATTGCTTTAATTGCCTCAATTGAACCGTCAGCCATAAGATTTGCCTCTTCTATACTGTCAACGAATTCACCTAGATAATCGATAGTGACCGCGAGGCCTTTTGCATTTAGCTCTTTGATTTTTTTTACAGCTAAATTTATCGTTTCTCCTGCGACAAATCTAGCCGCACCAAAGCGCAAGCCATATTTTCTCGCTAATTTTGTAAACGCTTTATTTTTCGATAAAAATAAAAAGAAATTACGTAAAATTTGTTCCATTTCAATTTCCCCCTCGAAATGCAATCATAGCTGTAATCTAGCAATCTACCTAAATTCTCATTTATTTTATCACGATTAATTTGCTTTGGATATATACCCGGAAAAATTTTGTCGAACGCTTACATTTTGGAATACTTCCATATTTCATTGTATGCATTGCATACAAAAACGTTTTGTTGGAAACCTAATAATGAAAAATAGGATAAGGAGGGTTTTTATATGCAACAACAGCAATCACAACAGCAACAGCAACCTTTTTATACTCCAAAGAGTGGGCAAATGTCAGAAACTCCTGCAGTTATTACATCAAAGGACCTCTTATACTTAACAGATATGATGTCCTGGAACCTTTTAGCATTAAAAAAGGCACATTTCTTTGCAGGCCAATGTCAAATGCCTGAAATCTCTCAAGCGCTCGAAAAAGCATGTCAAATGCATGAGCGCCATTATCGACAAATTTTAGATCATATGCAAAAGCATACGGGGCAAGCACCACAGCAACCGAGCCAAAATCAACAAAGCCAGCAAATGCAATAGAAGGAGGACTACATAATGAATCAGCAAATGAACCAAAATCCAAATCAGGTAAGTAATCCAAAAACGAGCGTTCCAAAAACACCTGCAATGAATGATCGTGATTTTATCAATGACATGCTTGCAACGGAAAAATATATGACCGCTGCATACAGCACTGCCTTGAATGAGATGAGTCATGATGGGCTTTATGAAGATATCCGTTCCATTTTTAATGAAACACAGGATTGTCAAAGAGAGTTATACAATCTTATGTTCAAGAATGGCTGGTATAAGCTTGAGGAAGAAGAATCTCAAAAGGTGCAACAAAAGCTGCAACAATTTTATAACTATACAACAACGCAATTCCCAAACCATAATACAATGCAATAGAAAAAAAGAGATGAAGCCCCTTGTTGGTGCCTCATCTCTATTTATTTTTTGAACGATGTTCCTCATTTAATTTTTTAATTTCTGCAATGATTTCCTTGATGCCTTCCTTTGCATCTGGGTAGGTTTCGTTCCAGTGCTTTGCAAGAGGTGGCATTGATTTTGATATATGCATATACAAGGACCATAGCTTTACTTTTTCCTTTAATTCCGGGGAACTTTCGCCAAGTAAAAGCTCTGTATATTTTTCTAGTAATCCATCAACTTGTTCTTCTATTTTTTGATTCATTTTTATTAACTCCTATTTTGCAGTTTAGCGGACATGTTTTGCAACGGTCTCCGGTACTTTTGGTTTTATAGTAAAGACAACATGTTGTCCTTGTACGAATGTTTTGTTCATATTCTGGGCGATACACCTTTATACCGTAATAACGTGATAAAGGGTTAAAATCTATCGGACCAAAAAGTTCCCCTTCCGCGTTCTTTACAAGATACGTAAAATCATCCTGGATCATCTCGCGTTTTTCATCAAACTTCGGTTTTGCCAGTACAGATTCATAGAGCCAATACACATAAATTGCGATATTTTCCAAAAGGACTTTCTTCGAGAGGCCGGAATGCTCAGATAGAGCCATTAAGACTTTATGGATATTCTCATGAAAAATAGCCCGAATTGTTTCGTTTCGCCATTGCTCTCTCGATTCAGAAGAACAGGATACCGTATGAAGGTTGAAAAAGTAGAACTTCGGATTCCAATACCAGATTTCCTCTTCATCACTTGTTTCTAATGAAATATTAGTCAATGAAACATCTAATCGCTTATTTAAAACTGTCATTGCATACAAATTCAGGACAGCAAAAAATCCATAACGTTTCATGAACATAGATGCCGCTACTCGTTTATCTGGCGCAGATATCTTCTGTTGGATATCCTCCAAATATAGTTTAATCTTCTCTTCCTCTAAAAGCTCTATCACAGGACTTGATAGGTTTGATTGGAATTGTTGATTACTAAAACGAAATTCCTTTAATTGTTCGATTTCTGTTTCCAAAAGGAGGTTTGACATATTAAACTCCTACCTTATTTAGTATACGTCTTCCTTTGCCGTGAGGAATGCATAGAGGCGTTCCAAACAAGGGGTCAGTGGCAACGTCACAATCCATGCCAAACACATCTTTGACAAGACTCTTATTGACAACAAATTCAGGCTTGCCCTGTCCGTAAATTTGTTTGTTTTTAATGGCGACAATATGATGGGCATAGCGGCATGCTAAATTTAAATCATGCAGTACCATGATGATGGTTCGTTGTTCTGTTTCATTAAGTTCAAATAACAGGTCTAAAATTTCGATTTGGTGGGTCATATCAAGATATGTTGTTGGTTCATCAAGCAAGATAATATCGGTTTGCTGTGCAAGTGTCATTGCAATCCAAGCTCGCTGACGTTGACCACCGGAGAGGGAGTCCACGGTGCGTTCTGCGAAATCCTTCATATTGGTAGCTTCTAATGCGTGATTAACCATTTTTTCGTCTTCTTCTGTCCATTGCTTCAGCCAATTTTGGTATGGGTAACGCCCTTGTTTCACTAATTGGAGGACGGTTAACCCTTCTGGTGCCGTTGGTCCTTGGGGAAGGATGGCAAGCTTTCTTGCTATTTCTTTTGTCGGAAGTTTAGCGATTTTCTCCCCTTCAAGGAGAACAGCACCTTGTTTTGGCTTTAATAATCTTGCTAAAGAACGTAGCAAAGTTGATTTCCCACATCCATTTCCACCGATGAAGACGGTGATCTCCCCTTTTGGAATTTCAAGATGCAAGTCTTCAATGATGATGGAGTCTCCATACGATAATGTTAAGCTTTCGGTTTCCAATGCATTCATCCAATTCGCCCCCTTTTAACTTTTTCTAGCTGTTTCTAGTCTTATAAAGCAAGTAGATAAAATAAGGTGCTCCGATGGCAGCGGTGAACACGCCTGCTGGTACTTCAGTTGGAGAGAAAGCGGTTCTCCCTATTAAATCCGCCAGCATGACAAGGATTCCCCCTAAAAGGGCAGCTGTTGGGAGCAATGCTCCAAAGGCTGAACCGACTAATCTCCGTGCCATATGTGGTGCCATTAACCCAACGAAACCAATCCCGCCGGCAAATGCAACTGCACTACCTGTTAATGCAGTACTTACTAACAATAAAAGAAATCTATGTTTTTGTACGGCACTCCCTACTCCGGTTGCTAGCTCTTCTCCTAGTTCTTGAATGTTTAGATGTCGCGCTAGCACGAAGCAAACGATCAATAAAATAATGACAACAGGACTAAGTATTTGTACATTTGCCCAGGTAGACCCATTAACTGTACCTGTAATCCAAATATTTGCCTGACTAGCTTGATAAATCGGTCCCATTACCATAAATGTTGTTGTCAATGCTTGTGTGAGGGCTGAAACACCAATTCCGATGAGAACAAGGCGAATGGGCGAAACGCCATTTTTCCAAGCCAACACATAGACCAAAAAGGCGACAACAGTCGCACCAATAAATGCAGCGACAGGCATCCATTTTATACTTACAGTTAAAGCATTGCTAGAATTTGAAAAAGTGGCTAAAAAGGCAACAACAGCGACAGACGCACCACCCGTAATTCCTAGAATATCTGGCGAGGCTAGTGGGTTTCGAATAATACCTTGTAGAATACTCCCAGCAGCTGCAAGCGCCATTCCCACTAAAAATGCAATGATAATTCTTGGTAAACGAAATGATGTGACAACCAATTGTTCCATTCTTGAGCCATATCCAAACAATGTTTTTACAACAGTAACAGGGTCTATCTTCATTTCACCTAACCCTGTACTGATTAAAAATAAAATGATTGTTACTACTATTAGAACGAGAACCGTTATAAATGATTTATGATCAATTAAAAAAGAGATGTTTCCCTTTTTTCCAAATCGAATAGATCGATATTTATTCATGCTTTACGAAACCCCTTTCTTGCCACATAAATAAAGAAAGGTGTTCCAATTATAGCTGTCATAACACCGACTGGCACCTCTTCTGGCATGACAATATATCTGGCAGCTATGTCAGCTAATAGAAGTAATACGCCACCAAGAATCCCACAGAATGGCAGGATCCATCGATGATCAATTCCTACTAAGCTCCTCGCAAGGTGTGGAATGACGATCCCAATAAATCCAATTGGTCCGGCAACTGCCACTGCACCACCAGCTAGTAGAATAATCGTAAAGGCTGTTAATAGCTTAACCGTTCCAGTTCGCTGTCCTAAGCCTTTTGCCACATCCTCACCCATGGTAAGAACATTGATTTTATTGGCTAATAGAAGGGATGCAACCCATGCCACTGCTAAATAAGGAAGAACACTCGTAAGCATTTCAAGCTTTCGTCCTTGAATAGAGCCGGCAAGCCAAAATAATACTTGGTCTAATGCCATTTCATCAATAACTAGTAATCCTTGTGTAAAGGAAGAGAACATCGCGGCCATCGCCGCACCCGCTAATGTTAACTTCATCGGAGTAAGACCTTCTCGACCTAGTGAACCTATAAAATAAACGATAAACGCGGCAATCGCTGCTCCTAAAAAAGCAACCCAAGTAAAGGCTTGTAAGGAGTTGATCGAGAATATCGAGACACCTGCTACAATAAAAAATCCCGCTCCCGCATTTACGCCGAAGATACCTGGTGATGCCAATGGATTTTTCGTTAAAGCCTGCATAAGTGCTCCTGCAATTCCTAAACTTGCTCCTACAGCTGCAGCAATAAGTGCGCGAGGTAAACGAATTGTTTCAATAATAATATGTTCATTTGAACCATCAAAAGCCGTGAATGTTTGATAGGCCATTTTCCAAGATGTATCGGTATACCCATACACAATACTTGCACACATTGAAAAAAGTAATAATAAAATTCCGATAATAAGTCCAGCAAATTTAGCTTGATTTGATTTCAAAACCATTATAGTAAGACTCCTTGAATTATAAGAAAGACATGTATGACTTTAGTTAAACATGTTTATGTTATATATTAGGTCGTTTTTTGTTAGGCTTTACTATTCATATGCCTTCTTATTCATCTGAACAAGAAAGCGAAATTAGTAATTTAGTTCTCTTTTAGTCTATTGGAAGTGAGAATGATTGTCAACGGGATGAAAATCATTCTCAATTTTGTATTGACTAATGTTTCAATTCATTTTATCATCATAAGTAATTGAAAATCATTATCAATTAATAGGAGGATACATAATGAACGTTAGAAAGAAAGCTTATCTAGGATTCCTAACATTGGCTGTATTATCACTTCTTTTAGCTGCTTGTGGTGCAGCAGATAACACAGACAAAGGCAACAATGACACTGAAGGAGCTAATACATACACGGTTGAACATGCTATGGGTAAGACTCCAATCAGCAAAAATCCAGAAAGAATTGTCATTTTAACAAATGAAGGAACAGAAGCCTTATTAGCAATGGGAGTTAAACCAGTTGGCGCTGTTCGTTCTTGGATTGGCGACCCATGGTACGAACATATCGAGGATCAAATGGAAGGTGTCGAAGTTGTCGGTGAGGAAAGCAATGTAAATATCGAAGCCATTGCGGCACTTGAGCCAGATTTAATTATCGGTAATAAAATGCGCCAGGAAAATATTTATGAGCAACTAAAAGCGATTGCCCCAACTGTTTTTGCTGAGGATTTACGTGGTGATTGGCAAAAGAACTTTACCCTATATTCAAAAGCCATCAATAAAGAAGAAGAAGGGAAGAAAGTCCTTGCTGAATTTGAAGACCATTTAAATCAGGTTAAGGAAAAGATCAATACCGACGCTGAAGTGTCAGTCGTGCGCTTTATGGAAGGAAGAACTCGAATTTATTATACTGATTCGTTCTCTGGCGTGATTTTTGAACAATTGGGCTTGAAACGTCCACAGCATCAGGTTGATTTATTTGCTGAGAATCCTGAAGATCAGTTTACAAGAGAAGTGGACCAAGAAAAAATCCCATTAATGGATGCTGATGAAATTTTCTATTTCACATATGAAACCGGGAATGGAGAAGCTACAAAGGTCGAGGAAGACTGGATTAACAATCCGTTGTGGCAAGGTTTAAATGCCGTGAAAGCAGGAAAGGTGCACAAAGTAAGTGACCCTATTTGGAATACTGCAGGCGGCGTTCTAGCAGCAAACCTCATGCTAGATGACGTTGAAAAATACTTAGCGAAGTAAAAGTGAGCTCCCACCTTTTGGCGGGAGCTTTTCATTTAGTTATCTCTAAGCTTTTCTAAAATAACTTGTGCCTCATATCCATCCTTAAAGGTAAAGAGTCGGTTTTCTTTACCTGCAATAGCAGAAACGAGATTGTCAATGAGTGTGGCTGTTTCAGTCGTCTCTATCTCAATCGGTTGAATTTCTTCTCCTAGCTTGCCACCTTCAAGCTTCCCCCAATCGCCAAGCGATAGTGTTCCTTCTGTACCATATGCCGTATAAGCGATTCGTTCAGCTCCAGCAATTTGACTGATTCCATTTATTAAAAATGGGGTACCATCTTCTAGTTCTAATGAAGCAATGATTCCAGTTTCACACTTTGTCTCATCTTCTGGAAGCTCTAATGTGCTATTTTGAAAAGTAATTGAACCAAAGATTCGTTGGGTTAATTGAATAAAATGAACCCCTACTTCCAGCACAAATCCGCCTTGTTCTCGTCCCGCAACCCAATCATTCTGTTGCCATAAACGAGGCCAGTTTGGGAAATTCATTGAAAGTTCAAGCTTTCTTAATTTACCTATGTATCCTTCCTTAATCAACGAATCAAAGCTATTAGCAGGGTTACTATAATTTAGAGGGAAATTCATAGCATGAATGATTCCTGCTTGCTCTACTTTTTCTAACATTTCCTTTGCCTCTTCAACTGAATTCGCTAAAGGCTTCTCACATAAGATATGTACTCCTTTATCGATTACATCCATCGTTACAGCATGGTGATATTTTGGCGGGACCGCTACATAAACTAGGTCTAACTCCTCATTAGCTAGCATATCCTTGTGGTTATCATACCAATTGATACCGCCTAATTTTTCAGCCATATCTACAGCTCTTTCTTTTTCCTTATCAACGACTGCAGTTACTGTTGTATGATTGTTCGCATTAAAACCTTGGATTAACCTTTCTCCAATTGCACCAAGGCCAATTACTCCTACTCTTACATGTTTCATCTTCTCTCTCCTCCCCATTCCCCATTATAATTCCAGCTCGCAAAATCGTCTATCACGACAAAAAAATCCCCCCTGAAAATTCACTCAGGTAGGGAGGCTTTTATACGAATGATTTTATATCATAGATATGACCATTGATTAATTCTTTGTTAAAGATGAGGTCCAGGATAACACCCGCAACGAATTCTGGTGATCGTAGTATCCCTTTTTCATTGTATTCAATGAATTGCTCGACTTCAGTGAAATCCTCTTTATTTGTCTTTCTGATTATCTCTTGCATCTCTGTATCCATAACGCCTGGTGAAAAGGAAATCATGGTTACTGGGTTTTCAACTGTTTCCTGCTCAAAACCAACTGATTTTGTAAACATATCGATTCCTGCTTTAGACGAAGAGTATGCCGTCCATCCATGTCGAGCACGTTTTGCAGCACCTGATGATACATTGACAATCACCTTTTTAGTTGCAAACGTTCCCGTATGGCGAATGAAATATGAGCTTAACAACATTGGTGCCAATAAATTAACATGAATATTTTCAGCTAATTCTTTTGGACTCGCCTTTCCAATCGGCTTAATTGGATCAATTATTCCTGCATTATTTACTAAATAAATTCCTTCAGCATTTGAGAAATCGATGGATGAAAAAATTCGTTCCATCACTTTTTCGATTTCTTCACTCTTTTGGAGGTCACAAGAAAAATAATATAGATTGATTCCCTTTTCAAACGCTAATTCTTTTAATTCATTATTTTGCTTTCTAGAGATACAAAATAAGGTGTGATCCTTGTCCAAAATTTGCTTAACAATGGATTCTCCTAATCCCCTAGATGTCCCAGTAATAATAAAATATTTCAAATAAGACACTCCTACCAACTTTTATCTTTTTCCATTGAAATAAGTATATCATACCCTATTGAAAACTGACTTATAGTTTGGTCACAACTTATTGCGTTATTCCCGTCTCGGTTATCGTTACCTCTGAATGAACCTCTATTTTTATATTCGGATAATTAAGTTCCCATTTCTTAAAATCTAAACCACGGGTTGAGTGTCTAGCCATATACCCAATCCCAACTGGGTCAATATTTTTCTCTTGAAAATCCTTTAACATTGCTTCGGATTTCTCTTTTATTGTGTTCTCGAGTTCTTCATCGATCGTTTGAATAGTTTTGGGATTTGTTGTTTGCCCAGAAAATTCACTTAATACTCCTTCAAATTTAATCGTGATGTTTACTTTTGGCTCCCCATCTACTTCCTCGACCTTTATTTTTCTCTTTGATTTGATACGCCGGATAGAAGCGTACTCATCTGTCCCCTTTAATCGAATTGTATAGGACCCTTCCCCATAATCTTCGACCATTGCCTTAAAAAAGAACAAATCAGGCTCATCGATTTTAGCCACCATTTTCCCATGCTTAAACATTCCAAGCCCGGTGATTTCCATCTTATTAGAAAGCAGCTTCATCGTTGGGAGAAAGGGATCCATACCATCCATATAATGTCTATACATAAAAGTATGAAGATCAGACCTAGGCAAATCTCGTTTCTCGATATTATGTTGTAACATGATTGATAAGTATTCCCCAGTGCCCCTGTTACCTAAACTCTTTTCTAATACCTCATTTGTCTTTCCTTCTATAATGGCTAGATTAATTTTCGATCCGATGCTTGCATCACGTTGAAGGGCGTCAATATACCGAAGTATCCCGTTTTTTGCAAGCTCATCCTCATACAAAACAACACGGACAGCACCTGTCACTAATGGGTCCGCTGATTTTTTTTGCAAAACATTAATGATTTCCTTAGCTAACACGGATTCCCCAGTGAAGCTAGCATTGTCGATGCTTTTGTCTGCCTTAAAAACGGGGATAACAGCAGTACCTTTAATTTTTTGACCCTCAGCTCTATCAAACCCAACCGCTGCCACCATATTAATTTCATCTATTATTTCTTCAGAAATTCTTCCATATAGGATTGTTATTAATGTAATAGTACAGAGCGCAATTCCTGTTAGTACTTTTTTCATTTTTTCTCCCTCATTTTACGAACGACTAGTGTAATTATGAAGAGGATTGGAATATAACCAAAGATATAATAAAGTCCAAAATTTGACATATATCCACTGATCATGTCTATATGCTGCCGTGATTTAATGAGACTGCTTGCAACTAATACGGCTGGTAAAATCCAAAGTAACGATTTTCGTTGTTGCACTGAAAACACTTTTTTGATTCCTCTGCCTGCTCCCCATAGTGCAATACAAATATTGGGAAGGATAACAAGATACCATGATGCGATTCCAACATACTCAAATCTTTCTACAAACGGCATGTTGATACTTTTAAACATGGTAAGGGTTGCCCAAATTATTTTATCAAGTTGGTCAGCGCTAAAATACATGATTGCAGTAACACTAGCAATTAGGTACAAAATCGTTGTTGCCAAGACTCCTAGGTGAGCCCATTTTTGGGACTTTGGTGGATTTTTAATAAATGGATAAAATAGCAAAAGCGTTTCAAATCCTATGATACTTAGGGACATATCCTTTGTAGATTTTGCAATTTCCGTTACTGAATGATTCATAATTGGTAACAAATTGCGTACATGGCCGTAATCCAAAGGAAAGAAAACTAATAGAAGTATATATAACGGGAGCACAATACTAAAAAAACTAATACCCGTTACCGTTCTGAAACCACCTAAAATAATATAGTATGCTAGTACAATTGTGAAAAAACCAAAAACCCAACTATTGAATTCTGGGAACATCCATACCTGAATTACCTCGATATAAGAACGTAAAACGGTTACCGCTAATGCCAAAAGGTAGAGAACAAATAATAGGCTCAGAAAACCTCCTATCCACTTTCCAAAAATCTCTTTATGAACATCAACAATGTCCCCCCCTGAAGGATCTAAGATTTTATAGATGATCCATACAATGATGTGTACAGCTACTCCGGCTAGTATGACGGAAATCCAACTGTCATACCCTGCTGATTTGGCAATGATTCGTTGGAAACCAAGCATTCCTACCCCTACTTGCATGGAATGAATTAAGAAAAATACAAAAATAGGAGAAACTAAAAATGATTCTTTGATCCTTTCCATCGTTGCAACTCCTTGGAATCAAATACGCATGAATACTGTGACGCTATTCATCAATATCTTTTTTTGCTTCTGCTTTATTTTGATTAAAACGATTTTTATCTTCAGGACGTAAATAACCCGGACGTTTTGAAAGTTGTGAATAGGGTAGCCGAATAAATGCATCCTTTAAATCTCCTACACGTAGTGGGTAAATTGGTTCTAAGAATGGCCGACCTAAAGATGTTAATCGAATTAAATGCGCTAATAGAAAACAAAAACATACAACAATTCCGATTAATCCCCACAGCTGAGAAAAGATAAGAAATGGAAAACGAATGATACGGATTGTATTACCCATCGTATAAACGGGTGTTGTAAAAGACGCTAATGCAGCCAGTGCGACCATAATTAACAATACATTACTCGTAAGACCCGCTTCAACAGACGCTGTTCCAATAACGATACCACCCACGATACCGATTGTTTGACCAACTTTTGCAGGCAACCTTGCTCCTGCCTCACGAAGGAGTTCAATAACGATTTCTAAAAACAATGCCTCTAGTATCGGTGGCAATGGGACCTCACGCCTTGAGATAACTAAAGTTGCCAGCAGATCCCTCGGAATTAATTCATGATGATATGTTAGAACTGCAACATAGATCGGTGTGATTAATATTGAAAAGATGACCGAAAAAAGGCGAAGCAACCGAACAAAGGAAGCAATATACCAGTTCAAGAAATAGTCTTCAAATGATGAGAAAAACTCAACAAGTGTAGTTGGAGTAATAATGGCTTGCGGTGATCCTTCCGAAAACACCACTACCTTCCCTTCAACTAATACAGACGCAACCCTGTCAGGCCGTTCCGTTTCAAGCATTTGTGGGAAGGGTGAATTCGTATTATCAACAATCATTTGTGAAATATAAGAGCTATCACTTATTTGATCAAAGTCAATATCGCTAATCCGTTGTAATACAGTTTGTACATTTTCCTTCTCAACAATATCTTCAATATAAACCACTGCTACCTTAGTTTTTGATAATTTTCCGATGGTCAGTTCCTTCACCCGTAATTCAGGTACAGGAAGTCGCTTTCGGATTAGGTTTAAATTGGTATCAAGTGACTCAACAAATGCCTCTTTTGGACCAGTTACACTAAATTCTACTTCAGGAGAGTTAACTGATCTTTTTTCAAATTTCACAGCATCTACAAGCGCACAATAACCGTCATGCTTGTGAAATTGAATCATAATACTGCCTTGTAAAATCTTATCTTCAATTTCCCGAGGATTTTTTGAAATCACAATCTCCTTATTTGGAATAATTGCTTTTAGGTCCCGAATTGAATAGACCTTCGCATAAAGTAAATAAGGTAGTATTTGTTCGTTTAAGGTTTTTGTATCAATAATATTTCGTTGATAGCAAATCCAATACGGGCGAATTGCTTGTCTATTGAATTGGCAAATGAAATCTTCAGATTTGCGAAAGGTTTGATATGTTTCCTCCGTTAACCTAGGTTTCTTATCTTCCTTTTTGAACCAATTTGCCATTGCGATCACCCTTTTGCTTTTAACATGTTTCCTTAATTTCTACTTTTTTCCCTCCTGTTAGTTATTCCATGAAATGTATGGAAATTATGCATACTATTTCTTCTTACTTTCAATTTATTGGAATGAAAGTAAGGCATGAAAGAAGGTTGTAAACAAGATACTAAAAGAAAAGTGTGGTTGAGGTGATATGAATGTGGAATAAGAAGAGACTTGCTATAGTAGCATTAATAATTGCGGTTGGGTTATCGATTTTCGTTTCGTTTAGATTATTTGATAATAATGGGGGTCAAGCTAATTCAAAAACATCTTCTACTCGTAGCGCTCCCCTCCAACTGAAAAACGAATCGATTGATACTTCTCCTCAAGTAATGAATGTAGACTCGATTCAACTATACAACAATGTGCAAAGACAATTAGATAATCATGAAGAAATAGACGTAATTGACCATAATGGAAAAGACAAAAGTCATTACCATCATCACCAAGTTATTGTTGATTTTAAACACCACTTAAAGCCCGATGAAATTAAACAAATTGAAAAGGACATTGAAGGTAAGCTACTACGCAAACTAGATTCATCATACATTTTTGAATCAAATAACATGAAGACACCTGCGATGATTTCTTATTTCGATAAAAGGAAGGACGTCGAGTTTGCTGAACCTAACTATATTTTAATGCAAAATCAGCAATCACCAAATGACCTCCTCTATAACGATTTCCAATGGAATTTACGAATGATTGATTCCGAAAATGGCTGGGGTATAACACAGGGCTCAGATAAAGTTAAAATAGCCATAATTGATACGGGAGTAGATTTGGATCATCCTGACTTAGTGAACCGAATTACGGACGGCTATAACATCCTAAAGGACAATAATGTTCCAGATGATGACAATGGGCATGGTACACATGTTGCCGGAATCATTGCCTCACAAACAAATAATCATGAAGGGACTGCAGGAGTCACGTGGTTTAACCCAATTATGCCAATAAAAGTAATGGGCTCAGATGGATATGGGTCAACTTTTGATATTGCACGTGGAATCATTTGGGCAACTGATCATGGAGCTGATGTCATTAATCTTAGTCTTGGTAATTACCAAGGATCAAAGTTGCTGAAACAAGCAGTTGATTATGCATATAGACATGATGTTGTGATGGTGGCTGCTTCTGGTAACGATAATTCCAGCCAACCTAGCTTCCCATCTGCGTACCCGCAAGTATTAAGTGTCGCAGCCGTTGATTTAAACGGCGATAAAGCAGAATTTTCCAATTATGGAGATTATATCGATGTATCAGCACCAGGTGTGACAATACCGAGCACCTATATTGATGAGCAGTATGCTGCATTGTCTGGAACTTCAATGGCAGCACCACATGTTGCTGCGCTTGCTGCCTTAATGCGCTCAATTAATCCAAACCTATCTAATAAAGAAATCATGGAGATTATCAAGGGAACAAGCTTAGACCTCGGAAAAGCGGGGAAAGATATCTATTTTGGCGAGGGATTAATTGATATTGTCCAAGCCCTTGAAAAAGCAAAAGGAGGAACCGACTAATCGTTGAACAGCGGTCGGTACTCGTGTAAAACCATTCATAAAAGTGGGGTTTCCCCACTTTTTTCTTTTCACATTCATATTACATACGATTATGGATACGATAAAAAATGGAAATCCAATAATGGAAATTTTATTAATGGAGGGAGGACATTGTCGCAAACTAGGACTCAACAACGAGGTGAGTTTCGTCTCATCATAGCTGCCCTCCTACTCATCGTCATTTTTGTATCTCCTTATTTTATCCTTGGTGAGAATGCTCATCTACGAGTTCACGACAACTTAGATTCGAATCTTGCATGGTATAAGGTTCTTGCAGAAAGCAATCAAATGCTCGGTCCAGTTGATGCCTCAATCCCTCAAATTATTAACGGTCATCTTCAAAGAGGTGCATTTGGAACCGAACTTAGTGGGATTGTATGGCTACATACCGTTTTTCCGCCGATGATTGCCTATGGACTAAGCCAATTTATCACGAGAATCTTTGCGTTTTTAGGCATGTATTTATTATTAAAAAAACATATTCTCACCCGTAATGAATGGGCTTGGATTCGAGTTGGGGTTTCATTAGCCTTTGCCCTGACACCTTTTTGGCCTTCTGGAATGTTGAGTACACTCGGGATGCCACTTGCTTTATGGGCACTACTAAATATCCGCGATGGGGAGAAGTCATGGGTAAACTGGTTGACACTAACCTTACTTCCCTTCTATTCAAGCATAGTTCTTGGATTTTTCTTTTTTATAAGCGCGATGGGGATTTTTTGGTTGATCGATTGTTTCCGTGGCAAAGGTCTGAACCTTCGCTTTTTATGGGCACTCATTTATTTCACATTAATTTTTATGGTAGTTGAATATCGACTTGTTTACTCCTTTTTATTTATGGATGAACCAAATAGTCGGGATGAATATTTTCATGCACGATTATCATTTTTACGTGCTCTCCGTCTATCTTTAAAAAATTATGTACTTGGTCACACCCATGTAATGAGTGTTCATGGCTTGGTCATTTTGCCAGTTACCATACTGGCCTTGAATGTTGTTCTCATGAAGAAAAAGTGGAAACAAGAGAAAGTTTTTCTTTTCTTACATGTCCTAAACGCTGTTTTGTCCATTTGGTATGCCTTTTGGTTTTATAAAGGGTGGGTTCCCTTAACGGAACGATTTCATTTCTTAAACACCTTTAATTTTGCAAGATACCATTTTCTAAGGCCCATGGTTATTTATGTTTTGTTTGCTATATCGTTAAAAATCTTATGGGAATACCGGGTTGGATGGAAGCGTGCAAGTTTGTTATTCCTAGCAGCACAGCTAGTAATTGTGGCTTCTTTTAATGAAGAACTTGTTTATAAAAACAAGCCATCTTTTCAGCAATTTTTTGCGGAAAAACAATTCGAGGATATTAAGGACTACATTGGCTTGCCACAGGAGGATTATCGTGTAGCTAGCATCGGTCTTCATCCTGCCATCGCTCAGTTTAACGGGTTTTATACACTCGATACATACAATAATTTTTATCCCCTTTCTTATAAGCATCAGTTTCGAGAAATTATCGCCAAGGAATTGGAAAAGGACAAGAAACTGCGACAATATTTTGATGAATGGGGTGGCCGGTGCTACATCTTTTTAGATGAACTCGGCAAGCATTATATGTTTAAAAAAACGTCAAAAAAAGAAATTAAAAAAATGGAACTGAACATGCAAGCTTTTTACGACATGGGTGGCCGGTTTATCATTTCATCTCTGCCTATTCAAAATGCAGCCCAAAATCATTTAGTTCTTGAGGAGACTTTCGATTCTGCAGAATCTGCATGGAGGATTTATTTATATCGAGTTTCGATTGATTAAGGTATGGAAAGACTTATGGCCAATAGAATAGGTTGGGCATTTCAAGGAAAGCATTGGGACACCGTGTTATGGAGATAGAAGTTTGTGTCGGAATTATGGGCTTATTTGGACTTATTTTGACCGGCTGGCTATTGTCTGTGTCGCAATCAGGGGTTCATTCCGACACATTGGGGACTGAATGGCATGTTCTGTGTCGCAATCAGAGGGTTTTTCCGACACATTGGAACGGTGTGATTTACCCTGTGTCGCAATCAGGGGTTCATTCCGACACATTGGGGACGGAATGGCATGTTCTGTGTCGCAATCAAGGGCTTTTTCCGACACATTGGAACGGCGTGAGGTGCTCTGTGTCGCAATCAGGGGCTTTTTCCGACACAAAGGGAACGGCGTGAGGTGCTCTGTGTCGCAATCAGGGGCTTTTTCCGACACATTGGAACGGCGTGATATGCCCTGTGTCGCAATCTTGGGTTCATTCAGACACAGAGGGGGCGGCGTGACATGCTCTGTGTCGCAATCAGAGGGTTTTTCTGACCATTGGAACAGAGTAACGTGCTTTGTGTTGCAAACTGGGGTTCATTCGGACACGTTTCGCCTATCAATTTAGAGTTGTGTCAATAACAAGATTTCAATAAAAGACTTTAACCAAACTTTTCCTTAGGGGGGATTCATCATGAATATACCTTTACTTACAATTGTTGTCCCTTGCTATAACGAAGAGGAAGTTCTTCCTGAATCAATGAAACAACTTAGGTCCCTTCTGGACGACCTTATCGCGGACAAGTTAATTTCCGAAAAAAGTAGACTCTTATTTGTTGATGACGGAAGCAAGGATCAAACCTGGTCAATCATTTATAAACAAGGACTTGAAGACAATAAAATAAAAGGGTTAAAGTTAGCCAGAAATGTTGGACACCAAAATGCCCTACTTGCAGGTTTGTTTTCCGCAAAACGACAGTCAGATTGTCTCGTCTCCATAGATGCCGATTTACAGGATGATATTGAAGTCATACGTGAATTTCTACTTCGCTTCTCTGAAGGTTATGAAGTCGTATATGGTGTGCGTAAAGAACGAAAGACTGATACCTTCTTTAAGAAGCACTCCGCACAAGGATTTTACAAGTTAATGAATTTCATGGGTGTTAACCTCGTTTATAATCATGCGGATTTCCGCTTAATGAGCAGGCGTGCTGTAGAAGCACTTGAACATTTTGATGAAAGTAATCTCTTTTTACGAGGAGTGGTTCCACTAATTGGCTTTCAATCTACCTCTGTCTTTTATGATCGTAAAGAACGAATGGCTGGCGAAACAAAGTATCCCTTACGAAAAATGCTTTCGTTTGCTCTTGATGGGATTACGTCATTTAGTGTTACGCCGATTCGCTTGATTTCATTAATGGGCCTGCTTTCATTCTTTGTAAGCTTATTTTTTGGAGGATACTTTTTTTATTTGAAATTTAGTGGACAAACCCAGACAGGCTGGACTTCCCTGATTACCTCGATTTGGTTAATTGGTGGATTGCAGTTGATTGCTTTAGGATTTATCGGAGAATATATCGGAAAAATTTATAAGGAAACAAAGCGCCGCCCAAAGTTCGTTGTCGATATCGATACATTCAATCTTGCTATACCCGAGGAAGAGCCTGAAGCTCCTGAAGAGGGTGGATACCTAATTGATTACAACCCATTATCTGAAACCAACTAACACATTCATCCGCTTTCTGCTTGTTGGACTCATGAATACATTTGTTGGACTATCGAGTATTTTCTTGCTCTTGCATGTGGTAGGTCTCTCTTACTGGCTTTCAACGTTTCTAGGAAATTCAGTTGGCGCGGTCGTCAGTTACCTCTTAAACCGACGCTTTACGTTTAACAGTAAGGCCACATTTGGAAGAAGCATCCCTTTATTTATCTTGGTCATTCTGAGCTGCTACTTTCTTTCATATTCAGTAAGTAAACTCGTAGCAGGTTTCATTTTACTGCCATACACAAACGAAATAGCTGTTTTGCTTGGAACAGGACTATACACAATATCAAACTACTTTGGCCAAAAATATATCGTATTTGCGGGACAGAAGGCCCCCGGTGGGACAGAGGGACAGGTCCCTCGTCCCACGAAAAAAAGCACTTGATTAAGTGCTCTTTTTTATGTTTTTTATTGTTTTTCGAAGATAGACAAGGCTTACGCCAAAAAACAGGACCATTAGGATGGCTGGTACTGGAACCTTAGGATTAATATTGGCTGGATTGATTTCTGCACGGGTATTCAACGCTTCCTTTGGGATGTCCATTTTCATCTGTTTCGTTGCAAGTAGTCGGCCATCGTCCCCAAGTACCTGCAATACACCTTGGTCGTTCATTGCAATTTGCACTTCTTCATTTTTCATTTGTGTATATTTGAGTGGTTTGCTTAAATGGTAGCTTTCTTTTTTGTCACCAATAAAGGATGTATCCCTTGCTACCTCTTTTACCTCAAAATTTTCAAAGCCGTAATCTAAAAGCTCAACTGTATCTTCATAAGCAATTTCATTTCGATCTGCTTTTAATACGATCGCAATTAAAGACATTTCACCTTTTTCAGCAGAAGTTGAAAGGGTGAATCGTGATTCCTGGACAAAACCTGTTTTTCCACCAGTAATTCCTTCATATGGAATTTCACCTCTAAGCAATAAATGGTGGCTATAAAGGGTTGTATCCCAGCTTTCACCATTCCAGGCTAATTCCTTTGTTCCAAAAATCTCACGGAAAACTGGATTTTCCAATGCATATTTCGTTATTAAAGCAAGGTCATATGCAGTGGTGTAGTGATTTTCATCAAATAGACCATGTGGGTTAGAAAAATGGGTTTGTTTGACACCCACTTCCTTTTGTAGAAACGAATTTAAGGACTTAGCAAAGTCCTCTACATTCCCATCAAGATGCTCCGCAATCGCAACCCCGGCATCGTTACCGGAATTAATCAGCAAGCCTTGAATAAGATGTTTTAACGTAACCTTTTCCCCTTCTTCCAGGTAAACACGAGTTCCCCCCGTTTCATAGGCATTGGCACTAACTGTGACAATATCGTCTAAATTTCCTGTTTCAATGGCATAAATAGCAGTTGCCATTTTCGTTAAACTGGCAGGATATAATTTCGTATCACTATTTTTTTGATATAGAATTGAACCTGTATTGGCATCTAGTAAAATGACTGCATCACTCTTTATCGTTGGTGCATCAATTGGCTGAGAATTTTGAGCAAAAGCTTGAAAAGGCGCAACAAAAGCCATCACAACTACTAGAACCAAAATCATATAAAGTTGCTTCATTTCACTTCTCCCTTTTGGACTTAATGGATATATCTTGTTGCCCCAATATTATTTTATCTATTGAGTGGGACAAGAAGTGAGTCACCTCGTCCCACGATTTTACAATTACAGGTATTCGAAAGTCAAATTGGTTTTTTGGCGGCATCTAAAAAAGACGCTCCGCGTGTTCTACGCAAAACGTCTTCTAAATCCTTATTTATGATAGGTGTAAATGGAACTCCATTCATGAATCAATTGGGTTGCCAATAAGTTTTCTTTGGCGTACTTTTCCGCTTTTATCATGAGTTCCTTTTGGTCCATTTTCCCTTCGAAGTCGGGATTTACTTTGCAGTATATATATGTGCCTTCTTCATTTTGGCGAAATCGAACAAATGCCACAAAATCTTTCTCTTTATATACGGAATAAAAGTAATCACTAGCCACCCCAAACAACTCAAAATCCGTCCAGTTGGTCACCTTAAACCGTTCTGCCTCTGTCATTGGGACAAGGTGGAAATCTATCTTAACATCTATAAAAATGTCCTTAAGCTTAAAATGTTCTACGACTATCACGGTATCTTCATTCAGTTCGTAACCATCGATTTGTAGCGGCTTCTCCCAGCTAAAAATATGATCTTCTATAAACTCATCAAGCGTGGAATTTTCGCCCTTCGCGATTCTCTTACCAACTTCACCTTGAATTTCACCAAATCGTATTTCATAAAAATCGGTAATTTGGATGTTTGCCACATGTTCATTCCGCTTCGTAAAAGCCTGTATGATATCGCCTTTTTCGCTTTTTTCCTCGTCTGGCAATTGATCATACCAAACCTTTGGAGTACAAGTGACTGTCTTCACACCACGTAGTACTTCTTCAAGAAGTCTTTCATCATATTCATCTCGACCCCAAAAATCGATTCGTTTCATTCAAATCACCTCTTCCACTACTTGAATTATATAATGGATGGTTTGAAATGAACAACAAAAAACTCGGTAACCCTTTTATATACACTGAAAAATGTCACTTGATTAACATTCTTTTCAATACATTAAAAGGGGCTGTGCTACACAAATTAAGAAAGGATTTTTGAAAGGGCAGGCCTTTGAGAATCCACAAAAATTCGTCTGGGAGGGTTCCGAATGCAAAACAACAACAATCAACAAATTCCAGCACAGGCTCAAGCTGCACTTAACCAAATCAAACAAACAGCCAAGCAGTTGGCGCAAACAGAGCAAATGAACGCACAGCAGTTCCAACAAAGCTCACCTCAAGTGCAACAATCTGCGTCTGGATTTGCAGGACGTGAATTGAATGCTGCTCAGCAGTTAAACCAGATAGAGCAGTCCGCACAGCAGCTCCAACAATCTGTTGGGCAACAACAATTCACTTCAACCGGATCCTCTTTCAGCACTGAATTTGCTAGCGAAACGGATGTTGCTGAAGTTCGTAAACAGAACCAGCAATCTCAGGCTAATAAAAATCGCTAGACACCTACCATTAGTTATACCCTCACACCTGTGAGGGTATTTTTAGCAAGTAAAATGTCTAAATGGTCTTACATTAATGGGTACAAACTGCTCATACTACAAAGTGAAATGTTAAGAATGGAGTTGAACGTAATGGGACGAACGAAGCGTGGAAATGCGAATGCACAACGAAATAATAATGCGAAAAAAGGAAATAGAATTAGTGAAGAGCTTGTTGAATTCGCATCTTATACAGAAGTAGAAGCAGAAAAACAAAACGTTCAAAAGAAGAAAAAGAAATAGTCTGCTCAGGCCAAGGGTTCCCTTGGCCTTTCCTATATTATCTATTCTGTGGTATAATTATCTTGAATTCAAGATAATTTATTTTATTGGGGGACTGAGCATGCAATTACTAGGCTTACATCATGTTTCGTTACTCACTGGCAAAGCGGAGCGAAACTTTGAATTTTATACAAAAGTTTTAGGAATGCGCCTAATTAAGAAAACAGTGAATCAAGATAATACGCAATCCTACCATCTTTTCTATGGAGATGCAAAAGGGAATCCGGGGACCGAAATTACATTCTTTGATATACCTGGACTCGGACGAACACACCCTGGAGTATCAAGTATTTCTTCCACTTCACTACGTGTGAAATCAACTGATTCCTTGCATTTTTGGAAGAAGCGATTAGCGGAATACCGCATTTCAACAGAAGAAATCACTAAGCGAGCTGGGCGCGATACTTTGGCTTTTCAGGATTATGAAGGCTCAAGAATCATACTTGTTGCGGATAATGGTGAAGTGGGAGTTTCTGCAGGTGAACCTTGGGAAGTTAATGGTATCCCAGCTGAACATGCGATAATTGGGCTTGGACCAGTCACATTAACCGTTGCCAACGCTGAACCAACAGTGAAAATTTTGACAGATGTCATGGGTTTCCGAAAGGTTGGAAGCTACCAGTCACTTGCAGGTGATTATCCAGAAATCCTAGTCTATGCGACAGGTGAAGGTGGATCTGGAGCCGAACTTCATATTGAAACACGACCAGATCTACCAAAAGAACGTTTGGGACGTGGTGGTGTGCACCATGTGGCCTTCCGCATTCCGAACGAAGAGGAATATGAAGAATGGTTTACAAAAATAAAACAAACACGCCTTCCCAACTCTGGCAAGGTAGACCGCTATTACTTTAAAGCATTATACTTTAGAGAACCAAATGGTATTTTATTTGAGCTTTCAACTGACACTCCTGGGTTTGATGTAGATGAACCACTAGAAACATTAGGTAAAAGACTTGCACTTCCAGCATTTTTAGAACCAAAGCGAAGTGAAATTGAAGCAAATTTACGACCATTGGAAATTTAAATAAAGATAGCCCCTAGAATATTCGAATTTCTAGGGGCTTGTTTTAATTTTCACCAGAAAATATGCTGATACGCCCAATTTACTAAAAAGGCAAGTACCCCGGCTGTTATATTAAACCATCCTAGAAACGTGCTAACCTTCCTTTCTTTTTGCATGTTCTTCGTTTTATACCCCTTCACATCAAACATGAGAATAAAGACCCCTGTCATGACACTTAGTACAACTACGTAATTTAAATAACCAATAAAAACCATGTAAACTCCTTCGGTACGATAAGGCTATTTTGCCTTTGTACCCACTCTTCGAATTTTTGATGTACATTGAATATCATAGGTCATATCCTTGTATACTTCACGCCACTTCTCTTTTGTTTGAATCTCCTTATTCCAGTAATCAGGTTGTTTCGCTCGAAAATATTCACCAAAACCAAAAATATCAGATTGTTCATCCTGCATTTTTTTGATTAATTTACTTGTTCCTTCTTTAACACCCTTTGTGGCCTCTATTTCAATTTTCCGAACAATTTCCGGATTATTTAAATCTACTCCAACTGCTCCTTCGCCAATTGTACTTTCATAATGAATTTTTATGTCCATGTGAGGCTTTCCGTTTCGCAGTGTTGGTTTTATAGATGACCTGCGATGTTCTGCCCTCACTATTACCTTATCATCAGAATCGGGTACCTCGACAAATACCTCATAACCCCCTATCTTCTCTCCTGTTACAGCCATGAATAAGCCAATTTCAACGGGTTCCGTTCTACCTATCATTCGATCATCTTTAAAATACGCTAAACCAGAAATTTGTATATTATCCTCTTTTTTTAATTCTAGATATGGAAGGAACGTATCTTGACCTTTGCTTTGTAGCTTTGTCCAAAACAAGCCGATAAAGTCTTCCGGAAATGTACCTAATCCAACAGCATTTTCGACCATTGCAGACAAATATAGAGTAGGGACCCGCTCTAGTTTAGGTGCAACCTCCATAAATTTTTTCGCTTCACCTTTTGATACGACCATCCAAGCAGTCCTCCTAATCTCAGGGTTTCTTCGGAGATAATCGTTAAATCTTTTTACCCCATCCTTCGCAACGTCTTCACTTATGACAATGGTCCTTAGATGACCAAAAAAAAGCCGGTCAGCCACTTCTTGCTGAAGGACTGCTATCGCGTCATCTAATGTATATCCCACTACACTTATTACCCAAAGTGGGTTTTGTTCTACACCAGCCCCACCCGTTTGCGGTCCAAGTGGAATTCTTCCTGGAACAGCGATTTGAGCACTTAATTTAATTAATCCATCTTTTGGCTTTGGAAATTGATTTCCTAAACCGGTTATTTGAGCAAGGTCTTCACCGTCTACTTCATCAACCTTATCAATTGATATACCCAATATCGTCGCCCGTTGTTCAATATCATCACTATCCCAGCAACCTGTTAAGAATAGCCCAGGCACTAAAGCGATAAGTATAATTTTTAAACAAGTCTTCCAACTATGCTTTGATACTCCCACTTTTTTTCACCTTTTTCTTTACAAGGTCTACACTAACTAATAACATAGGATAACCGATTGTTAGAATTAGGCCCAATCTACCAAAGATTTCAATAACATCATATAAATGCAAAATATTTTGCGGAATCATCGCGATAATGAAAACAATCGGCAAAATAAAAAAGGAAAGCATTTTATGATCACGTAATCCAGCCATTTGGCTAATGGAATGAACCGTGAACATATAACTGGAAAACAATGTAGTGAATACAGCAATTACCCACACAGATAAAAAAACAATATCTAATCTCTGAAGAAGATTACCAGGTATTGAGGTCGTACGAGCTAATTCAAGGGTCGGCCATAGAAGGTTCGTTATTTCACCTGGCCCAAACACCGCAACCGTTGCAATGACAATTAACAGGTATAAACCACCGGCAATTACCATTCCCCAAATACTAGCTTTAACCGCTTTTCGTGGATGCCTCATAAAGGGAATAATCATTGTAAAAATAAAAGAACCCTGAAATAATGCTGCAATGGTTAAGCCTCCAATTAAGTAACTTCCAGGTTCATTTCCTAGTATTGGAAGTAAATATAAGCTATTTGCGTTCTTTAAAGATAAAGCAACGATGATCAAAGCAGGTGCCAAAATAAACGGTACATAAAAATTATGGATATAGGCAAAGACATTCATGTCATTCCTTGTAGACAATGCCGCGAGTATCAACATCACAATGACAGTCACTTCTAGTGGCGTTTGCTTCAAAATAGCAGTAATAACTACCGCTCCAAACTCCCGTGAAGTTAGTCCCGTTAATATTGCAAAAAAGAGAATGATTACTAGATTTGGCACCCTACTTAACCACTTCCCCAAAATATCTTCTCCATACAAAATGATAGATTTTCTCGGGTGACGGATTCCAAGAAATGTAATTAATCCAAGTCCAGTGGATGCTATCCCTATACCGAATAAAGTGAGTAAAGGAGCACCCGTATCTGCGGACCGAACTGCAAAGAGAGGAAGTGCCAATAATCCCACTCCGATAATGGTACTAATCAGGATCGTTGTTGCTTGAATGACCGTTATCTCGCGTGGATATTCCACTAGACTTGTCCTCCTTCCATTTTTCATTTCCAACCATTACTGGATCCAACGTGTTACTTTGAACCTTTGCAGATTTTCCATTCATTTTTCCTAAACGGTCAGAGTTTTGAGAATGCAGCATTTCAGGCCTTTTTGGCATCCACCAAAAAGGTGCTCTAATAATCACATCCTTTAAACCTTGAAAATTACCAGGAGTTACTGGACTCATATAAGGGACTCCGAAGGATTTTAACGAAAGCATATGATTAAAAATGAAAATAACGCCAATGACGACACCATAGAGTCCAAAAAAGCCAGCCATTATGACAATTGGAAATCTTAGCATGCGGAGAGCAAACGCTGCATCATATGCCGGAGTTGCAAAAGAACCAATCGTTGTCATCGCAATTACAACAACCGTTATTGGACTTGCAATACCCGCCTCAACCGCTGCTTGTCCGATAACGAGTACCCCTACAATGGAAAGAGCTCCACCTACCTGCTTAGGTAGTCGAACAGTCGCTTCACGTAGGATCTCCATCGCAACTTCAATCATTAACACTTCTACCACTGCAGGAAAAGGGACTCCTGAACGTCCACCCGCAACAGCAACAGCAAATTCAGTCGGAAGTAACTCCGGGTTAAACGATATAAAGGAGACATATAGTGATGGAAAGATTAAAGAGAAAACTAATGCCACCATCCGTGCGAGTCGCACAAAACTACCCATTAAAAATCGAGAAGAGTAATCCTCGAAAGTTTGATAAAATTGATTAAATACCACTGGAGCAATAAGCGAGAATGGTGATCCATCAACTAGAATAGCCACTCTTCCTTCTAGAATACTTCCTACTGTCTTATCAGGGCGTTCTGTACTCTGAATCTGTGGAAAAGGAGACATATGGTTATCTTCAATAAATTGTTCGATATAGCCTACATCCAAGATGGCATCTATATCAATTTTCCCTAAACGATCCTTCACTTCTTTTACTAAGTCATCGGTTGCAATCCCTTCAAGATAGCAAATAGCTGTCGTCGATTTTGACACGCGGCCAATTTCCATAATTTCAACACGAAAATCTGCTGTTTTTAATCGATTTCGTAATAATGCTATGTTCGTTTGTAAGGATTCAATAAAACCTTCTCGAGGTCCTAAAATAACCTGTTCTGTTTCTGGCTGGGAGATTGAACGTTTATCGATATTCTTTACAGCAAATTGAATACCAGAATTAACCCCATCAATAAAAATAAAGGTTTCTCCACGTAATAACGCATTTATGATATTTTCAATATTACTTTCTTTTTTTATTTCAGTATGAAACATGGCCTCATTCAAAATGAAATCCAACACATTTGTTTTTGTAAGTTTTTCAAGGTCGGTTTGAACTGGAACATACATTAAAGGCTTCATAATGCCACTGTTAATTGTACTTTTATCAACAATGCTAGAGAAGTAAATAATCGCAGCACTAAATTTACCGTACATTTGAAACTTGCGACAAAAGAAATCAGCGTTCTTGCCCAATAGATTTTTCAATAAATCAATCGTGCCATCAAGGTTTTCCCCCAGCTGATCGGTTGGCAACTCTTCAACCAATTTATGTGGGATGTTATTTTCATTCGCTGTCGCAGCTGGTTGTTGTGAAGATTTAGTACCTCTTCGTTTCGGACTTCTCTTTATGGTAGACCAAGACATTTCGATACCTCTTTCTTAAAAGAGACATTTTTATATATATTCCTCCATAAATGGTATTTTATTCTTTTTGAGGTAATTGGTATGAGGTACGGAATTTGGGGGTCGTGCGGACGAGCGTTGCTATTGCGTAATTATCTGGATTAAAACGCAAATAACCCAAGATTGTATTTTTACAACACAATCTTGGGTTATTGTTTTGATGTATAAAACTATTATAACGCAATTCCACTAGATTAACACGCAGTGAGACTGAAACCACCCGATTTTAGAAGTGTTTCTTATACCACTTCGCTGCTGCAGCAACCTCTGTGCCAGTTAGCATATGTCCATTATTTTCCCAATGTACCTCGACATCTGCATTTACTTTCTGCAGAAGGTCTTGCAGGTCAATGGTTTCCTGTGCTGGACAAATTGGATCATTTTTACCTGCTGTTATGAAGACAGGTGTACCCGTAAGATCGGGTAATTCTATACCTCTTCTTGGTACCATTGGATGGTGCAGAATGGCTCCTTTTAAGGCATCTTTGTAATGGAACAGTAGGCTTCCTGCAATATTTGCTCCATTTGAGTACCCAATTGCAACAATATTATTTCGATCGAATGAGTAAGTTGTGGCAGCCTCGTCGAGGAACTCATTTAATTCTTTTGTACGGAAAAAAAGATCTTCCATATCAAAAATCCCTTCGGCTAAGCGACGGAAAAAGCGTGGCATGCCATTTTCAGATACATTTCCACGCACGCTTAATACGGATGCATCTTCATCTATATGTGGTGCTAATGGCAATAAATCCGACTCAGTTCCTCCTGTACCATGTAATAACAGAAGAGTTGGTTTTGTTTTATCTTTACCTTCACGGAAAATATGCTTCATCGTATTCCCTCCTAAAAGAAATGCTATTTCTAGTATCTCCTAACGAGACCTTAATAATAGTTAATGATAAATTATCTTTAATTGAAGATAATATACTAGAATCTATTTGTCAAACCCCAAGCATATAACAAGGACAAGTCTCATATCCTTTTATATACGTTACTAGGGAGGGTCAATATGATTCGAAAAATCATTCTACTATTCATCTTTATCGCGTTATTAATAGGATGCTCCTCACCTTCTATGACCGCTTCAGATTTATACAATGCCCTTGACCAGAATCTTTCAAAAAAGGATCAGGTTATATTAGATAGCCTTCAAAGCCATGTACAAAAATTTAATCAACTTAATAGGGAATTAAATATGCTTTTGGAAGAAATGAAAAAAGAGGATGAATTAGAGGCAGCAATTGAAACAATGCAAATCGCTAATGAGGAAGCGATGTACATTTATAATCTAATTGAGCTAGATGGTAAACCGAGTAATAAAAGTTTGAAAAAGTTACGAATTCACATTCAAGCGTCAATTGAAAGATATATGGAAGGCATGAATACACTGCTCCAGGGGATTACAAATGGGGATACAAACAAAACGGACGATGGCTACGAGCAGATTAAATCCATTAACGAAGAGTTTGAACAATTATTATCTTACATGGAAGGTTGAATTGTTAAAGAATAGAAATTTTCATTTAACCAATACTACCCATATATGAAGTATTGGGGAGGGTGCCTTATGAAGAAACATAATATTCGTTTATCCAGTGCTGAAATCAGTGGATTATGGACGACGTTTATACAGGCTAGTATGACGATTTGTTTGATTAAATATTTCCTTCACCACTTAAAAGATGAGGAAATTAAACCACTATTAAAAGAATCTTTTCAAATATATAGTGGGCAAATGAAAGAAATAAAGCGAATATTTTCAGAAGAAAAAATTCCAATACCGGATGAGTTTTCCGATGAGGATATAAACCTATCGGCACCGCCATTGTTTTATGACCCTTTTTCTTTAACTTTTGTTTATGCAATGAGTCGAATGAATATGATCAATTTTAGCTTTATCGCTTCAAATGTGGCTAGAGAGGATATTCGATCATTATTTTCTAAATGCTTATCAGATGCTTTAACTCAGTATAATGAAGCAACCCAGCTAATGCTTGAAAAAGGAATATATGACCGTCCCCCAATGGTTGTCTATCCTACTGAAAATAAGTATATAGAAAAAAAGACATATTTAACAAAGTTAATCGGGGATAAGAGGCCATTAAATGTTTTGGAAATCACGGATATGTTTTTTAATTTGGAACGAAACTTTTTTGCAATTGTTCTTTGCACGGGTTTCCTTCAAGTCGTAAAGGACAAGGAAATCTTTGACTTTATTAGTGAAGGAAAAAAAATATCAGAAAAACAAATTACTTTTATTAATGACCTTCTGAAACAGGAAAATCTTATGGGAACAACATCCATTCCAATGGAGGTAACGGGTTCAACGGTATCTCCATTTTCAGATAAGCTCATTGTTTCACTTTTTCATGCTCTCAACGGAATCGACATTACTTTAATTGGGCATGCACAGGGAATATCTATGAGGGCAGATTTGGTTGCTTTTTACTCAAAAACGATCGGTGAGATTTTACTTTACGCTGCTAAAGGATTCGATATAATGGTCAACCGCAGGTGGATTCAAGAGCCACCAGGTACGGTTGATCGGATTAAACTACAAAAACATTCAAAGTAAACGACGTGCCCTTCGCACGTCGTTTCGATTTACCCATAAAAAATTTGAAACCTCTCCCACACTTCCTCTAAATCGGTAAGATGCCTTTCAATTTCTTTCCGCTTCTTTCGACCAACTGCTGTTAATAAAGCATTTAGTAAACTTAACGGAGCAACAAATGAATCAATATATGACGGCATCTCACTTGGCGAGCAAAGAACAATATTAGCATAAGGAATCAAGGGAGAAAGCCGCGTATCTGTGATAGCAATTACATTTGCACCGCGGTCTTTGGCAAATGAGACTGCCTCAATTGTATTTTTTGTATATCTAGCGAAACTCAGTCCGATTACAATATCCTCTTCAGTTATTCGGAATAACTTTTCAGAAATACCATTCGGGTTCCTAATTAACTCTGTATTTTCGAATAATAAATCTAAGTAAAATTCTAAAAAAGAGCCTAGAGAAACTGCACTTCGATTTGCGACTATATAGATTCGTTTTGCATTAATTATAGCCTCGACTGCTTGATGGAATGCCGTTATATCAAATTGGTCTGCCATCTTTTGAATTCGGTTTATTTCTTCCTGAAACATTTCGTAAACGGCTTTGTCCTCTGAATCATAAATATCCTCAGTAATCTTTAGACGTTCTACTGTGGTAAGCTGCCTTTTTACAGAATCCTGCATGTCTTTTTGCCATTCTGGATACCCACTATATCCAAGAAACGTGGAAAAACGAACAACAGTTGCCTCACTAACATCTGCCATTTTTGCTAGCTGTCCTACAGTAAAAAATGGTACAGATTCCGTGTTTCCCAATACGTACTTTGCAATTTTCCGTTGTGATTTACTCATTTCAGGTAATTTATTCGTTATATTTTGGTACACCTCTTGCATCTTATGAATCGATTCCTTTCACTATCTTAATTGCCATTTCATGCTTTCTGACAGTTTCTTTAATGTCTTCATCTGTATGCACAATAGACATTGAATAACGATTTAATGGCTTTGTATAGATCCCCAATTTTAAAAGCTCATAATCTATGTTTTCACGAAGTTTCATATCTGCTTTTAGTAAGTCTCGATAATTCTTTATTGATTGATTTGTATGAACAATATTAAAAATACTTCCCATCCCAACAGTCTGCATTTCCATTCCATATGATTGATAAAGTTTTTCGAGGCTTGAACGAAGGTTTTCCGTTTTTTGAATTAATCCTGGGTACACATTATCTTTCTCAAGAACTTTAATCGTCGCTAATCCAGCTGCCAATACAATTGGATGACCATTATAGGTTCCACTATGAAATAGCACATGATCTTTCTTTATAGCCTTTCCGCCTGCAGATAATATATCTCCACCTTTAGAAGGGGCCATTAACTCCATAATCTCTTGGAGACCACCAACGGCTCCAACAGGAAAGCCACCCCCCAATACCTTTCCAAGTGCTGTAAGGTCTGGCTTAATTCCATAAATAGATTGTGCCCCTCCTAAAGTTAAGCGAAAACCAGTTTTTACTTCATCAAAAATTAAAAGTATACCCAACTCCCTTGTAAGTTTTCGAAGTCCATCCATAAAACTCTCTTCAGCTGGAATAAATCCACCTTGAACAGGTTCAATAATAACAGCTGCAATTTTATCCTTGTATTGTCGCAATATTTGCTCCGTTGCATTTAAGTTGTTAAAAGGTAGAATAATTGTATTTTCGGCGTTATGTGTTGATATCCCTTTCGATTCTGGCACAGAGTTCGGCTTCTTCTCATTACCCGCTTCATCAATGGTTGGATTCACACTTACCAAAACCTCATTATAGCCTCCATGATAATGTCCTTCAAATTTTGCTATGTTTGTTTTTCCTGTATAAGCTTGTGCCAATCGAATCGCTAATAATGTAGCCTCTAATCCAGAATTCGTATAGCGGACCATTTCAATACCCGGAAAATGCTCAATTAATTTATTTGCCATTTCAACTTCTAATACATGTGGAGCCCCAAAAACTGCTGTTCCTGCTGTGGCCAATTGATTATATACAGCAGCCGTAACCTCTGGGTGACCGTGGCCAAGTAGAAGGGCTCCATAGCACAATAAATAATCAATATATTCATGCCCATCTACATCAATTAATCGACTCCCATTCCCTTTGTCCATAAAAATGGGATGTGGTGCGAAGTATTTTATGTTTGCTGAAACTCCTCCAGGAATTACAGATTTTGCATACTTAAATAAATTTTCAGACCCCATCATTTTTTCAGAAATATGACCTTGGTTGGATTGAAACAATGTCAATTGAACAGCCCCCTCTTTTGAAATTTATATTTCATAATATAAATTTAAGAAATATTTATTTCATTATAATGTAGGACAAACTCTGAAGTAAATAGGTTATTTAGAGAGAACTCATTTTCACCTCAACATTTAGCAGTAAAAAACCACCCTTTTCAAAAAGGGTGGTAATAAACTAATTGAATGACATCGTTGGTGCTTGAATATTTTCTTTTGGACGGCGAGATTGAATAAATAAAATAGCTAATAATCCAATCACACCTGCAGCTCCAAAATAAATACTTGGTGATACAAGGCTTAGGCCTGCGGCGAATAGAATGATTCGCTCCCATACAAATGCCCTACGTATGAAGAATCCGATCATTGCTGTACTAATACCAATCATACCAATAATCGCCGTTATGACAGATATGACCAAGAATGGAACCTTGAAGTCGATTAAAAGCATTTGCGGATTGATGACAAAGATAAATGGAATTATATATGCGGCTGTCGCAAGTTTTGTTGCTGTTACTCCCGTTGTAAATGGATTTGCCCTTGCTAAGCCAGCCCCAGCATAGGCGGCTAAGCAAACCGGCGGAGTAATGTCTGCTACGATTCCAAAATAGAAGACAAACATATGAGCCGCGAGTACTGGTACATCTAACCCAAGGATTAATGCGGGAGCAGCCATTGTAGCTGTAACAACATAGTTTGCTGTTGTTGGCAAACCCATTCCAAGGATTAAGCAAGCAATCATGGTAAAGAACAAAGTAAGGATTAAGCTTCCTCCACCCAACGCAATAATACCATCAGCAATACGTCCACCAAGACCTGTTTGAACAACTACTCCAACAATAATCCCCGCAGACGCACACGCTGCGATAACCGGCAAAGCAACTCTTGCACCTTCCTCAAGTGTTTTAATAACACTTTTTAACGACATTCTTGTATCTTTACGAACAAGACTCACTAAAAATGAGACTAGAATCGCAAGCAATGCAGCACGCATTGGCGTCTTTCCTGTCAGTAATGTGTAAAAAATAACGATAAGAGGCAGCAATAGGTAGCCACGTTCAAGCATTAACTTCTTTGCTTTAGGCAAAGTCTCCTTGGGAACCCCCACAATTCCAATCTTTTTTGATTCGAAGTGAACACCAAAGAATACGCCTAGAAAATAAAGGGCAGCCGGGATAATTGCAACCAACATAATTTGGCTATATGGGATATTTGTATAGGAAGCCATGATAAATGCGGCTGCTCCCATGATTGGAGGCATAATTTGACCACCCGTTGATGCTGAGGCTTCAGCTGCTGCCGCGAACTCTGGTTTATAGCCTGCTTTTTTCATCATTGGAATCGTAAACGAACCGGAACCAACTGTATTTGCTACAGAACTACCAGAAACCATCCCCTGCATGGCACTTGCTACGACTGCTGCTTTTGCTTGACCACCCGTAAACCGACCAGTGATCGCAAACGCAATATCATTAAAGAATTGTCCGACACCAGTTCGAATTAACATGACACCAAATAATAAAAATAGAAAAATAAATGTCGAGGAAACTTGGATTGGTGTACTATAGATACCTTTTGTCGTTAAATACAAATCAGTAACCAATGTATTCCAAGAGAAACCTCGGTGAGCAAATAGTTTCGTAGGAATCAAGTTTCCATACAATGCATAAAGAATGGCCACACTCGATACAATGACAATCGGAAGGCCAACACATCTTCTCGCCGCTTCAAGAACAAGTAATACTCCTAGTGTTCCAACAATAAAGTCTGGAGTTGTATATCCGAATACAATCCGTTCTGACACCAATTCCTCATAGAAAATAACATTATAATAGCCAACACCTAGTGAAATAATGGCTAGGATCACATCGTACCAAGGAATTCCTTTTTGCTTACGATGAAGTCCCTTTTTAATTGGATATAACAGAAAGATTAATCCCAATGCTGTCCCTAAATGTATTGGACCCTGAATTCGAGCTTCAAAGGCACCGCGATACCCTGTATAAAGATGAAATACCGTCAGGCCAACAGCCAAGATGAGAACAATCCATTTCCATTTCCCAAGATTCCTTCGATAGGTACTTTCCCGGTCGTATTTTTCTAGAATCTCTTCTGCCGATACACTTT
Source organism: Ferdinandcohnia salidurans (assembly GCF_042680725.1). NCBI lineage: Bacteria > Bacillati > Bacillota > Bacilli > Caryophanales > Bacillaceae > Ferdinandcohnia > Ferdinandcohnia salidurans. The sequence goes on along the minus strand of NZ_JBHUEK010000010.1, from coordinate 247,160 downwards.
CTTTATTTTGAGTAGGTTCGTTCGAATCCCTCATCTCCTTTTTCTTCCACCATTTCATTCTTACCACCACCTGTGAAATCTATTTTATTTAACACGATTAATTGGATTGGATTAACAAAAGTAATCCTTGTGAAAAAAAGGGCTAGAACACATAGTGTTAAGCCCTTCTTCTTTTAAGCTATTAATCTAGTATTCCAATTTCTTTATAGTACTTTTCTGCACCAGGATGAATTGGTAAATCTCCTAATCCACTAAGTGCGTTTTCTTTTGTCATGTGGGCTGCTTGAGCATGTGTATTTTCACTTGCCTTTTCAAGCATGACTTTTGCAAGTTGGTAAGCTAATTCATCATTCACTGTGTCTGTATTTGCAACAAGAACAGCGTATGCGGATACAACATTCGCATCCTCTTTTAACCATTCGTAAGAACCTGCTTTAATTGTATAGCCAGTGTATCCACTTGTTTCTTCTACCGTTGTTAATTCATCACCTGTTACCTCTAAGAACTTCACATCGCCAACTGAGGCTTGAAGCTCGTCAATACCTGCATCTGGCAGGCCAAGTAGTCCGAATGAAGCATCAATAGTACCGTCTTGTAGTTTCGATTTTGCATCACCGAATCCTTCTTGGTATGCCTCATAATCGCCATCGTTGATCCCATAAGCTGCTAAGACCGCTTTTGTTGCAGTTTGCGTTCCACTTCCTGGAGGTCCAATCGCAATTCTCTTTCCTTTTAAATCTGCAATTGTCTCAACACCAGTGCTTTCACGTGTAATGATTTGAAGAACTTCTGGATAAATATGTCCAATAAATGCGAAGTTTTCAACTTTCTTACCTTCAAAATCACCAGTTCCATTAAGCGCATTATAAGCAGGTAAATTAACTGTCATTCCAAGGTCAAATTCACCATTTGAAATTTTTGCAAGGTTCTCTACAGAAGCACCTGATTCAGTTGATGTTACGTTCACGTTGTCAATATTCTTGTTCCAAACATTCGCCATTTCGGCACCAAGTGGAAAATAGGTCCCTCCTTGGCTACCTGTACCCATGAGAAGATCGATTGTCCCAGATTCAGCACTGCTATCGCCTCCTTCATCCTTGTCGTCACCATTCGTGTTATCACTGCTACATGCAGCAATGAGTAAAACCAATGCTAGCAGCAAAGTTAGAAATGAGTACTTCTTCAGCATTTGCATTCCCCCTAAATATTTATTTTTTATGTAGACCCTCTTAGAACGAGGTTTACTACCAAACTACTACCTGGATTAATTTGGTATATTTACCATTTAAACACCTATAATTCTAGGTTAACATAAATTGTCTACAGTTTGCAAAATTTTTTTAATATTCCTTTAACATGATTGTAATAATACGTATTAAAGGAATATTTTTATATGCATATTTCACCTGAAAAATTAATTACACCATTTTTGAAACCTTTTTTCTCTTTTTTCGTAAATAAACTAATTCCACTTTTGGAGAGGATTAGGAAGAAAATCGGATTGCATACTATATACTGTATAGTACAATCAAAAGGAAACATTTTTTAAGGGGGAACCATGAATGAAACGTACTGGTGAATTTGTTTTAACGATTATTGGAGCTTGTTTCTTTGTATTTTTAACTTTATTTGGATTTATGTTTGTAGGTCTTGGTGACAATAATGAGTTCACACAAGAAATGGAGAGCATCGCTGCTGAAGATCCAACTCTTGAAGGAGTCGATATGGGCATCATTACAGATATGGTAACATCCGGTGGCTGGTATTTCATTATCGTTAGTATTTTAGCCATCATACTCGGAGTTGTATCGTTATTTCTTCTTAAAGGGAATAAGCATCCAAAAGCAGCAGGAATTCTGTTAATTGTAGTAGCTGTACTTACCACACTTGCAACATTCTTAATCTCCATTATTGCAAGTATTCTATACCTCATTGCAGGAATCCTTTGCTTAGTACGTAAGGAAAAGGAAACATTTAATCCTGAATACTAAACACGAAAAGCTTGAAGGTTTTTAATGGCCTTCAAGCTTTTTTCTTTACCTATACTTAACTGCTCGGCTAAATCGTTTCAAGCCTTCTTCTAATAAAGCTCTTGGGCAAGCGATGTTGATTCTGGTGAAGCCTTCTCCTTCTTTTCCAAAAATATAGCCTTCGTCAAATGCGACTTTACCTTGTTTTTGAATGACATGCTCTAGTTCTTTGGCTTCTAGGCCAAGCTGTCGACAATCCAGCCACACGAGATAAGTTGCTTCAGGTTCAATTACTTTTACCTCTGGAATATGGGTATGAATATATTCTTTAAGGAAATCTAGGTTTCCTTGTAAGTATTCCATGAGTTGATCAAGCCATTCGTCCCCTTCTTCATAGGCAGCAATAAGGGCGGTTACTCCAAATGTATTGGTCATACTAATGAAGGCGTCCTCGACGGCTTTCGTAAATTTCTCGCGGTACTCTTTGTTCGGAATGATGATATTTGATGTTTTTAACCCCGCAAGATTAAAAGTCTTACTAGGTGCCGTACATGTAATAGAATGCTCAGCAAATTCAGCAGAAATCGCAGCAAATGGTGTATGCACATTCCCTTTATAAACGAGGTCAAAATGAATTTCATCCGAAACCACAAGGATATTGTGCTTCAAACAAATTTCTCCTAACTTTGTCAATTCATCCTTTGTCCACACACGTCCAACCGGATTATGTGGATTTGAAAGAATAATCATTTTTACATTTGAATCAATTTTTTTCTCAAGGTCATCAAAATCCATGGTATAACGACCATTTTCAAATTGTAGCGGATTATTGACGATTTCCCGTCCATTCTTTTCAATTACGCTCATGAACGGATAATAAACAGGTGGCTGTATTAAGACTTTATCGCCAGGGCTTGTAAAGTTTTGAACAATAATATGTAATGCTGGGACTACACCAGGGCAAAAAGTAACCCAATCCTTATCAATCGTCCAATTATGACGACGTTTCATCCAGCCAACTGTTGCATCATAATAGGCGTCAGGTCTTGTAGTATAGCCATAAATTCCATGCTCAGCGCGATTTATTAAGGCATCGATGACCGGCTGTGGCGATTTAAAATCCATATCTGCTACCCACATCGGAAGCATCTCTTTATCCCCAAATAAATTTTCTACCTCATCCCACTTTATTGAGTTCGTCTGCAATCGATTGATTGATTCATCAAAATTATATTTCATGCCTATCCCTCCAAAATTCTTTGGAATTACCAATTGTATTAATAGAGGCTCTTGATTTCTACGTTTTCTGGAAGCTTAAATGGATTCTGTTTGTTGATATGATCGTAAAACATGATTCCGTTTAGATGGTCAATTTCATGTTGAAAGACGATAGAGGCATAGCCTTTTAAACGAAGAGTAAATTCCTGACCATTGATATCATATGCTTTCACTTTAATTTTTTCATACCTAGGAACATAGCCTTCTACCGGTCGATCGACCGATAGACATCCTTCTCCTTCTGGCAAATAAGTCATGGATACCGAATGACTCACAATTTTCGGGTTCACTACATGGTATTCATGCAATTTGTCATCAAAGTCTGTAAAATAGGCGACAAACATCCGCTTATTGAGACCAACTTGGTTTGCAGATAAGCCAACCCCAGGTCGTAAACCGTACTTTTTTGCAAGCGCAGGGTCCTGGCTGTTTTTTATATAATTCATCATGCTAATAAGTGATTCCTTGTCCTCTTCTGCAATCGGCACTGGAACCTCTTTTGTTTTCTCAGCTAAAATCGGATGTCCCTCACGAACAATATCCTTCATCGTAAGTATGTAATCAGATTTATAATAGTTCATTTGTTTTCATCTACCTTTACTCATTCTCATGTTTTTATCTTAGCTTTCCTATTTGCTTATGTCCATTGATATACAGTTTTTCACATTACTCTTGTTGTATTCCATTTTGAATAGAAAAATGCCACCTATTATACAAGTGGCATATTCCTTTTATTTTGTTTTTACTAAAGAAGAGAAAATGGCACTACTCATTGTTTTGTACCCTTCACCTGTCAAATGAATCCCATCATCACTAATAAAATCATTCAGGTTCCCAGCATGTTTCATGGCTGTACGCACATCAATTTTCAAGACATTTAATTGCTCAGCTAAGCTATTCAAGCTGTGATTATAGAGACCGTGCCAGTGCTCGATGCCTCCTTGAAGACTAATCCAATGACTGATTGAGCTGCCATACGTTTGAGCAAGTAGCTTGTAATACCGAACAGGGTCAAGTGGTGGTAAGGTCATCAAAATTGGAGTACTATTCGTTTCTTGGATTCGTTGAATTAATTTTTTCAGGTTATCCATATAGCGTTCAATTGGCACAATTGGCTGATGCTCATCTTCAGGATTCTTCGCCACTTCGTCCCATTTAAAATTGCAGTCATTGCCACCAATATTAATGATTACGTAATCAGGGTGTTCGTCAATCACATCTTTTTCAACTCGGGACAACAATAAATCGGAATTATCATTAAAGACACCTTTATTTATAACAGTGATGTGATCAGAAGCAAATTGCTGTAAAAACGCAGGATAATTTTCTTTTAAGATTCGCATGCGACCTTTCACAAAAGAAACACCTCTAGTTAAACTATCACCAAAACATACAATTTTCATATTTATCACCGCTCATCTATTTTAATTGAATTCATTAAAGATACCATTACATGTAGTTATCGATACTACTTATAATCATATACACATTTCATCATGTAGTCAACATTTACTTTCTGATAGTTATAGAGTAAACTAGGTAACAAATAATATCGTTATAAATGAGGTCATAACCATGAATATAGATGTTGATAAAAATATTTTTTTAGAGGACATTCCACAAATTGATTTATACATGGACCAGGTCATCCAACTCTTTGAAAATACGTTTAGCCCCACAAAAAGAAATGAGGATGAAAAGGTCCTTACGAAAACCATGATCAACAATTACGCAAAAGGTAAATTGCTGATTCCGATTAAAAACAAAAAATATTCGAGAGAGCATTTACTTTTATTAAGTTTGATTTACCAACTAAAAGGTGGGCTATCCATCAATGATATCAAGGCAACACTTGATGGTGTAAATCAAAGAATCATGAATGATGAGAAGTTCGAGCTCGAAGAATTTTATAAGAGCTATCTTGCTCTCTATAAAAAAAATGCAACTGAATTCAAAGAAGATGTCGATACAAAGATGAAGGATGTGTCAGAAGAAATTGGCGCTTCCGAGGATGAACAGCTGAAAAAGGTGCTTTTGATTCTATCCTTTATTACAGCTAGCCAATTTTATCGTCGTGCTGCTGAAAACTTGGTGGACGAACTCATTCAAAATCAGGGCGAAAAAAAAGAAAAGTGACGAGACTCACTTTTCTTTTTTTAATTCACACTATTGATTAACTCTGTCATCATTTCCTTATCCATCGGCCCGACAATTTTTTTCCGGACGATGCCCCTGGAATCAATTAAATAACTTGTCGGAATCGCGTAAGCTTGATAGATTTGTCCAATATTTCCTTCCTCATCAAGTAGGACTGGAAAGGTGAGCCCATATTCATCCACAAATTTCGCAACGTCCGAGCTCTTTTTCTCTGCAGTTGTTAGATTTACCGATAACAGCGCAGCATTGGATTCCTTATTTTCCACATAAAACTCTTCCATATGTGGCATTTCCGCTTTACATGGTGGGCACCAGCTTGCCCAAAAGTTTAAAATAACTTTCTTCCCTCTAAACTCTGAAAGCTTCATTTCTTCTCCACTTGTTGTTTTTAAGGTGAAATCAGGTGCCAATTGCCCTTCAGAAATTCCAACTTCAACCTCAGTTGCTTTTACATCTTCTGTCGGGGTAGCGAAAGAAATATTGCTATTGACCGTCCACACAATAAGGCCTGTTAAACCAACGATTAACGCTGCTTTTTTCATCTCATGAAGCACTTCCTTTTTTTGTTGTCCTTTATTATAGAGTGTCAACAATAAAAGAAAGAATGCACCCATTGATTTTATAAAATGCAAAACACTGTCATCGTGAAGGAAAAATAGCGCTAGTAAATCATGGAGCATAGCGGTTGTGAAGCTCACAATAAGCACTGAGCGAATGAGATGCGATTTTGTTACTGTTCTCTTTTTTATGTGATATAGAAAATAAAGTAATATAATAACAAATGCAATCGCTAATCCTTTTGTTCCTCCGGTGAAATAGAGTAAGGACATCGGACTTTTTATGACGAGTGCTGGCTCTAAAAGGAATAAACTTCCCTTCCACGCTAAAAAGCCAATGAAAATGCCGTTAGTGAGTAGATTGATAATGCTTTTGGTATTGTCAGTTGATGTTGTTTTGGCTAACCAAACCCTTGCTATGATAAGGCCTGCGATTATGCCAACTCCAAGGATGATCCATTTTGTCATGATGGCTAGAGAGCCAATTTGTATGAAATGCATCTTGTACCTCCACTGTGCTATTGTATATCATTATACCACATAGGGTATAATGTGCGCGAAGAAATTAAAGTATGTGCAAAACAACGTTTTTATATATTCATACAATTAATGCTCTGAATGAGTTTAAAAGCATAAAGGCTTACGCACCTTATTAATATCATATTTTTGTTTGGAGGCCCAAAATGAGAGAATTTATTGAATTAACATCTGTTGATAATATCCAACATTTTATAGAGAAACATCCACTTTCTTTTATCTACATCTCAAGAACCGATTGCAGTGTTTGCCATTCATTATTGCCTCAGGTTAGGGAAGTAATGGGTGATTTCCCCGAAATACAACTTGGCTTTGTGAATGCCGACGATGTTGAAGATGTTGCAGGTTATTTTTCCATTTTCACAGTTCCGGTCCTACTTTTATTTGTGGAAGGTAAGGAGTATGTTAGAGAAGCACGTTTTGTCCCGATGGAACCCTTTAAGGAAAAAATTGAAAAGATATATCGGAGTTATTTTGAGTGAACAACTTAGCCTAAAAAAACAAGGCCCCCGCGACAGGGAGCCTGGTTTTATGATTAATTGGTTGGTCGTTTAAATGGCCACCAGTTGGCGATGCCAAAGTTTTTGACCATAACTGGGATAAATAATGGCAGAATCACAAATGCGTACAGCATGAGACCGACGAGTGTGATTGATGCAATCTGGAGCAATGAGAGCATTCCAGATGGCATCATGGCTGCAAATGTTCCTCCAAGAATGATAGCTGCTGAGATAATAACAGTCCCCATCTTCTTCATAGAAAGAAGCATCGCTTCTGCTACTGGAATATCACGGTATTCGTTGAAGCGATCCATTAGGAAAATACTATAGTCGACACCGAGTGCAACTAAGATGACAAATCCAAAAAATGGCACCGCCCAGCTGATTCCGGAATATCCGAGAATATTGACGAAAATAACTTCATTAATGGCCATCGATGTGTAATAGGTTAAAATTAATGAACCTATGAGATAGAGTGGCATGATTAACGAACGGAACAAGAAAATTAAGATGAGCGCAATACCAATAAACATTAGCACGATTGTACGTGAGTAATCTTGTTCAGACATTTTACTTAAATCGGTATTGGTACTTGTAATACCACCAAGGGCGACATCTGCATTTTCAAGCTTGGTATCTTTTGTTGCTCTTGCAACAGCTGCTTCGATTTCCTCGATTTGTGCCATTGCTTCGTTAGAATATGGGTTCGCTTCAAATATGACATCTAATGTCATGACTTTACGATCTTTTGACATGTATACATCAAGGACTTGTGCGAAATCATCACTCTCAAGTACTTCTTCTGGCATATAGAAAGCATTTAATTCTTCAGAGTTTGATAGATTTGATAAATATTCTTGAGCGGATCCTAATCCAGCTGAAACCTGCTCTAGACCATCAGCACTTTGAGTTAGTCCATCTGTTAATTGTGTTAATTGACCACCTAGACTTCCGAATCCATCAAGGAGCTGCTGTTGGCCATCATTAATTCCTGTAAGGCCATTTGTAATTTGTGGCATACCTTGAACGATTTGTCCTTGGCCATTTGCCGCTTGGACAAGCCCACCTTTTAGTTCTTCTAAACCTGCAATTAGCTGTTCAAGACCAGCTGGAAGTGCTGCTTGTTCTTTGAGCAATTGTTCAAATCCTGCATTAGCTTGAGTCATTCCGGTATTTACTTCCGAAAGATGACCATTTAGTTCTTGAATCCCCGCTGATAATTGTGGGATCCCTTGCAAGGATTGCTTCATTCCTTTATATACATCATCATCAGCAATACTTTGGCCACTCTCTGCATGAATATAGTAGCCTTCTAGATAAGCAAATCCACCTTCATTTAGTTGATTCACACCAGTAGTTAATTGTTTGAGCGCATTTGCTATTTCAGTGTAGCCAGTTTGCAAACCAGCAATTCCACTTTGGGCATCTTTATAACCGACTAATAGTTTCGTATTATAATAGTTTAATAATTCTTCTGATCCAGCCTTTGCTTTGTCAACCTCAGCAATCATCGTATCGATTCCAGCTGTTCCGCTACGGATCCCTGACTCAATTTTTGAAAGGTTTGTTTGGATCTCTGTTAGGACAGATTTCACCTGATTAGTTCCAGTAATTAATTCACCGATTCCATCAGTGGCGGTTTTAAGCTCTGGCTCTGATTTTGCAAGTTCACTACCTGCCTCTTCAAGCCCATCTTTAATTTGAGTGAGTCCGTCTTTGCCTTCACCAATACCTTCTTCAAGTGTTTTTGCTTGGTTCGCAACGAATAAATCCTCAATTGGTTCACCAGTTGGTCTTGTGACAGAGCGAATAGAGTCAACAAGATCCACTTTTTCCACTTCACGGCTGATTTTTTCAGCTAATTCGATATACTCTGTGGAGTCCATTGCCTCATCATTTTTCAAGACGATTTGAGTTGGCATGGATTCACCAGGTCTGAAGCTGTCCGAAATCGCATTGAATGCTTTAATCGAGTTTACATCTCCACTTAATTCTTCTAATGAGTTATAAGATAACTCTCCATCATACACAAATAAGAATGGAGCAATGATTGCAGCAACAATTATTAGAGATAAGAGTGGGCGACTTAATGAAAATCTTCCAGCAACTGCCCAAATTTTACTGTCTCCATGTTCTAATTTCTGCTTAGATGGCCAGAATAATTTTTTTCCTAAAACGGCCATAAAGAATGGAACGACCGTGAATAATGCAACTAGTAAAATAGCAACACCTACCGCTACAGCCACAGCTGATTGGTATAATATGAACTGAGAAAAACCGATGGCAGCAAAGCCAATCATGACGGCAACGCCACTGAAAAATACTGTACGACCAGCATTTTTATACGTTTCAACAATGGCTTCTGTTAAGCTTTCTCGTTGTGATAGTTCTTCTTTAAATCGACTTAAAAGCAAAATACAGTAGTCTGTTCCAATTCCAAATAAAATAGCCACTAAGAAAATCTGTGTATAGGTTGAAATTGGAAAATCAAATTTATCAACCAGCATCGCAACAATCGATTGTGACGCAAGATAAGTAAATCCAACTGTCACAAGTGGAATAATCGGTGCTACGAGAGATCTAAACACAAGTAAAAGAACCACAAGGATAAAGACAACCGTAATACCTTCAGTCTTTTTCAAACCTTCTTGTGAACTGGTTACGAGATCTTCACTAATGAGCCATTCACTCGTATAATAATGGTCAACCTTTACATCTTCAATGGCTTGATACAAAGCATCGCTGACCTCTTTTGGCTCCCGGTCATTCCAGCTAATTGTTACAGAGGCAAGGATTGCTTTTCCCTCCTCTGATACAAGCTGTTCCTTTAGTGTTTCCTCATTAAAATGAGTAAGAATTTCGGTAATCCCGATTTCCTCTTTCTTCTCTTCAAGAAGTTGGATTGCTTTTTCCGCTTCTTTGATCTCGTCATCTGTTAACTTCTTTTTATCATGAAACACAAGGGCCACCTGTGTTTCATCTCCTCCACCCTCTTGGGACTGTGCATCATTTAAAATTTGACCTGCAATGGAGGATGAGTATTCATCGGGTACAGTTATCTGGCCTTTTTCACGCACAAGATCTCCCATATTCGGAGCTGCCAAGAATAATCCTGCTACGACAACAACCCATGCGATAAGGACAAACCATTTCCGTTTTATAATAAATTTCATACTTATTCCACCACCTTGTTCTGTTTTATCTTTTGAAGAATTCCATTAAGCTTTTCATACGTTTTTAAGAATTGAACGATTTCCTCTTCAGAAAATTCACCAATAATAGACTCGACAAGGTTATTAACCCGCTCCTCTGTCTTTAAAAACAGTTTCTCCCCTCTAGTTGACAAAGTTAGATAGACAAGTCGTCGATCATTCTCGTCACGTGTTCTATCAATTAACCCTTTCTCAAAAAGGCGATTTATGATGGCAGTAATTGCACTTTTTTTCACTTCAAAAACCTCTGCAAGTTCGGTTGATGTACACGAACCCACTTTATTTATGTAGCGAAGTGTATAATGCTGTTCATTGGTAAGTTCGGTTCCGAGCTGTTCCTTCACAAGCGAATCCGCAATGGTATTCACTGAAAACGAAACATCAACATATAAATCAACCAATTCCTTGATATTTGTTTTAGCCATATTTCAATGTCACCTCACAAAATAAGATTCAATCATTTAATAGTTAAACACTTTAACTATTAACATCATTAACTATAATTCCGGCTATCCAAAAAGTCAATAAAAAAACAGCCCTCTAACCTAGAGAGATGTCCCTTATTCTTTCCACTATTCTTGAAATCAAAAATAACACTATTAAATAAGTAACAAATTGTTTAGCAAGTTTGTCCGATTTTTGCATATGAATATAATACTTGCTCCTAGGCGCATCAATAAGAAAAGTTGAGGTAATGTGAATGATTATCGGATTGTCAGTAATTCTTATTTTTGTTCTATTTTTGCCATTTTCGGTCAGGATTGTTGAGAAAAATCTAGAGTTATTCCTATTTGTTATGGGGCTTCTTGCTGCGGTTGTCGGCGGTGTATTTAGCAGTCAGCTATTCATACGGGCAGCAGTTGATCCCATCAAAATCACGTTAGCTGTTTTTATAGCTGGCTTGCTTTTCAAATGGTTTCATACACCATTACAAAGATCCATCGTTGGACTGAGCCGAAGAATCCCATTCCGCTTATTTATTGGATTAGTTGTCATTATCCTAGGGCTCATTTCAAGTATCATAACGGCCATCATCGCAGCACTTGTACTTGTTTTGGTTGCCTCTTCACTTAAACTAGAACGTGCATCTATGATTCGTTTCGTGATAATCGCCTGTTTTTCAATTGGAATGGGAGCAGCATTAACACCCATAGGGGAGCCCTTATCCACGATTGCGATCAGTAAGCTTAATGAAGAGTTTTTCTTTTTAATAAGCTTAATCGGGCCTCAAATTTTCGCATCTCTCCTTCTTTTCGGTTTATTGGCCACCCTTGTTGTCGAGCCGCCAAATCGGAAAAAAGCAACGGTTGGAAAGGAATCAAATCTTGAAACATATGAGGAAATTCTTGTACGAGCGTTAAAGATTTATTTTTTCGTCATGGGGTTAACCTTACTAGGTGCAGGCTTTGAACCAATGATCAATCGTTATTTCATCGGGCTTGACCCGCAACTTCTTTACTGGCTAAATATGATTTCAGCCATTCTTGATAACGCCACTCTAGCAGCCGCCGAAATCAGCCCTGCGATGGACCATTTTACAATTCAATCAATACTATTAGGACTATTGATTAGTGGTGGAATGCTTATTCCTGGGAATATCCCTAATATTATTGCAGCCGGGAAATTAGAAATTACAAGTAAGGAGTGGGCAAAGTTCGGAGTACCAATGGGACTTTGCGTGATGATGGGATATTTTATCATTATTTACTTAATCTAAAAAATGCCTTGTTCAGGCATTTTTTTATTGCTTTATTTTACTTCTCGTAGTCCTTTACCTTCAATCATTTCCTGTACCCCTTCCTCACAGACGCCATAGGAGCGCCATGAGCAAGATTCACACACCGTTTGAATGTCTGCAGGAATGATATGCTTTTGGATTCTAGCTTCAATGTCTTCCCATCTTAAAATTTGTCCGATTCGAAGTCCCATTTTTTCTAGAATCATAGCATCCCTTTCGTAGATGGACGCAATTTGACAATGGTATTCACCATTGTTCGGGTATTTTTCACATAGATGATCTGGACCTTTTACAATCTGAACAAGCGTCCTTGGGTAGTTTCTAAGAGTCTGGTGAACGATCGTCATGTTTTCCACGTACTCTCTGGAATAGCCCATTCCCCTATAACCTAAAAGGCAAAAAAGATGGTGACCCCGCAGCTTATACATCAACATCCCCCCTATTTTGAAGTAATGAGTCTAATTGTCAACTTCTGTATTAATTTAGTTTACATATTTTTTATCTAATAATCTATACATTTTTAATAAAAAAACACCGCATTACACGGTGAATTTTAACCTCTTAAAATGATAAATACCATATAGGCGATGTATGCAACGGCAAGAATACCACCTTCAGATTTGGCAATTTTGAATTCTGTTCGAGAGAATACAAATAGGACGATTGTTAAAATAAGCATTAATATGACATCGATAAGAATTTTTCCGTCGACCGGTAATGGGGAAATAACTGAAGAAGCACCAAGTACAAAGAAAATGTTAAAGATATTGCTTCCAACGATGTTTCCTAATGCTATTTCACTTTGTTTCTTAATGGCTGCGGTAACAGATGTCACAAGTTCTGGCAAGGAAGTTCCAACCGCTACAATAGTTAAGCCCACTAATGTTTCACTCATTCCAAAGGAGTAGGCAATTTTAATGCTGTTATCTACCACCAAATCCCCGCCAAAAATGATTGCTGCTAAGCCACCGAGTGTGAAAGCAATATTTTTGCCCCATTTTTTATCTGTCGTTTCAGTCACTACAGAATTACGATTATTTCTTGCCACTTCAATAATATAATACAAAAACACACTAAAAAAGAGGAGGAGGAGGATCCCTTCAGTCCGAGAAATGGTATTAACAGTTGCATTTTGTAAAGCCAGGTCACCCATCATTACAAATAGGGCAATGCTAGCCAAAAATGTAAATGGAATTTCTTTTCGAATCGTAGCATTCTCTACTTTCAGCGGGTTTATCATGGCAGTTATCCCAACGACGAATGTAATATTGAAGATATTACTTCCGACTACATTTCCAACTGCCACATCGGCATTGCCTTCGATAGCCGCAATAATACTTACCGTTGCTTCTGGTGAACTCGTACCGAATGCAACAATGGTAAGCCCGACGAGGATTGGAGGAACGTTAAGAAGTCCAGCAATTTTAGAGGAACCTTCAACAAAATAGTCCGCACCTTTTATTAATAACGCAAAGCCAACTAATAGCAATAGATAGGTCATGTATTCTCCTCCTTATACTTATCCTCACTTACTATATTTTACTTCGAGGTATAAATATTACTCATCTAAAAAAATAATGATGCCCTGTCTTTTTGAATATTCTTTCGACATATAACTAGAAAATTATGGTAATATTTAATAGAGTCCCTGAATTTAATTGTTGTTTGTCGCAAAAGCCAATTGGAATATGACTAAGGAGTTAAATGAATGCATACATTAAATTCAACTTTAAACAGTAAAATAAATGATTTTTGTAACCAAAGTCAGTTTTCCGGAGTTGTTCTTGCCAAACATCCTGATGAAGTAATGCTCCAATCAGCTTACGGCTTTTCCAATAGAGCTGAAGAACTAGATAACAAGATCAATACAAGGTTTGGAATCGCATCTGGCTGCAAACTTTTTACCGCCATTGCAGTGTGCCAGCTTGTTGAAGAAGGTTTAGTAACATTTGATACAAGATTAAAAGATTGCTTGAACTTGGAGTTTCCTAATTTTCATGAGAATGTTACCATCCACCATTTATTAACTCATACTTCCGGTGTCCCTGATTATTTTGATGAAGCCGTTATGGATGATTTTGAGGAGCTTTGGAAAGACAATCCGATGTACCTAATCCGTGGATTGAAGGACTTTCTTCCATTGTTCCAGAATAGCAATATGATGTTTGAACCAGGTGAAAGATTTCATTATAACAATGCCGGTTATATTTTATTAGGGTTAATCATTGAGGACAAAACGGGGAAATCATTTACGGATTATGTGATTGAGAAAGTTTTTAATCCATGTGGAATGGTAGACTCAGGATATTTTTCTCTCGATAACCTACCGAAAAACACGGCAATTGGGTATATCGATAACGAGGAAGATGGAACATGGCGAACAAATATGTACTCGATTCCAATTCAAGGAGGAGCAGATGGTGGAGCGTTTGTCACTGCACCCGACATGATGAAATTATGGGATGCTCTCTTGAGCCATAAATTAGTAAGCAAGGAAACGACTAACTTGCTTTTAACACCTCACGTACATGCTGAGGATGATGAATACTACGGCTATGGGGTATGGATTTCTAAAAGAGAATCTGAGATTTATAAATATCATGTGATGGGGTATGATCCTGGATTGAGCTTTGCTTCTTCTTATTATCCTGCTACAGGCATCACGTTAGTCATCCCATCGAATCAATCATATGGTCCACACGATGTAACGGATGTTTTTGAGGAAAATATGTAATGAAAAATGAGGTCAGGATCGTCCTGGCCTCATTTGTTTTTAATATTAGTTTTTGTCATCGTCATCGTCATCGTCATCATCGTTGTCGTCGTCATTGTCGTCAAGGTCATCTATTTCCTTTTTTAAAATCGTTCCGTCTACTGCAGAAATTTCCATTTCGACTTCTTTTCCTTCATATATCATTTCAATTTCATAATGATTATCATCATCTAACTCAATCTCTACAATTTTACCTGGAGTATCCTTAGTTGCAATTGAAATGGCTTGTTCTTTTGAAACCTTTGGTGATGAAACAGCAGCTTTTTGAGAAGTAACTCGGTCGTCATCATGGTCATCTACTTTAACAACTGTTCCAGACGCTACGTTGTTTGCCTTTGCATCGTCATCATCATCGCGATCATCATCAACTCTTACAACTTTACCTGTAGTTGCATTGACTTCTACCTCAATATCGTCATCATGTGTACCTTCAAGCTCAACTTCGTAAATAAGCTCTCCATTCTCGCGCTCAAGCTCAATTTCCTTCACATGTGCACCTTTTACCTCTTGCATTGCAATTTCTTCAGCTTTTTTAGATGGAACTTCAGCTTCTTTCGCGAAAGCACCAACTCCAACTGCTCCTCCTAATACAACTGTTCCAACAATTCCTAGTACCACAAGTTTTTTCTTCATGTTTGTTTCCTCCTTTACTTGAACTATCTTCATCATAGTCAATGAAAATGAGGAAACTCAGATAATAAAATGAGAAATTGATGAGAAATATGTGAGAGTTTCTATGAATTAATCTTCTGACACAATCGCTTTAACTTCACCGGAGATTGCATGAACCTGTACGGTGAATTCTTCTTCCCCGGCATCTTCAATTTCAATAAAATAGTAGGGCTGGCCCGCTTCTTCTTCAAGTTCAACATCATCCACAACACCATTTACAACTTTAAGAGCAAGCTCAATTGCCTGTTGCTCAGAGATACGTTGTGCTGTCTTTGTAGGAGGCTCTTGTGTATTTGGTGTTGTTTCTGGAGGAGTCTGTGTTTGCTGCTTATTTTCTACAACATCAACAATCTTACCTGTTGTTGTTTCTAATTTATAAGTTGCTTCTGTTTCGCCTTTTGTGACAGTTGCATAATAATAGGCTTTATCTTGTTCATTCTTCTTTTCAATTGTTTTAATTTCTCCGGCCTTCTCTTTGGCTAATATATCCCGGACCTCAGCCTCTGTTTTTTCCTGAGGTTCCTGTGAAATCTGAGTGAGGTTAGTAACGTCCCCCGTTTTCCGATTAACATCTATTTCATAAATGCCGGATTCTATTTCAAATTTAATTTTGTAAACGTCATCTTCTCGGCTCACCTCTGTGTTTTCACCGCTATACATCTTTTCCACAAGGCGGGTGGCATCCTTTTCAGATAAAGGTTCTGCAGATGTAAAGGTCTTTGTTAGCTGCCAGATCACAACAGTTGCGACTATAATACCTGCTACAGCGAGTAGACTTTTCGGAAGTGTTCCTTTTTTCATTGCACTCACTCCATTGATTTCTTTTTATCTACTATAATACCCGCATTTTATGAGAAATTAATGAGAATCCTCATTGGATAGCAGAATATTGGCCGTTGTTCCTTCTCCTTCAACACTTTCGAGAACGAGTTTCGCCCCGATTGCATCTGCCAATTCCTTTGCTAGTGAAAGTCCTAGTCCATAGCCCCCTGTTTTTCTCGCTCTCGCTTTATCAACACGGTAAAAACGATCAAATACTTTTCCAACATCCTGTGACGGAATCCCAATCCCTTGGTCTATAATTTTAATGTTTGATTGATTCCGTTCCTTACCAATCACTACAATCACAGATTTTTCGCTATATTTTAGAGCATTCTCCATTAAAATATAAAAAACTTGTTTAAGTTTTTGCTTATCAGTTTTCACACTGGATTCTTCTTCCACAATGATTGAAATGTCGCGTTTGTAGCCCTCGCGGAAAGAAGTAACCGACTCGTCCACTAACTGCAGTAGAGGAATGCTTTCCATCTGAAGTTTCCATTGCTCATCATGTTTTGCCATTAATAATAGCTGCTGCGTTAATTCCCTCATATGAATGGCTTCGGACTGTATCGCATCCACTGCTTCTTGAAAAAGCTTTGGGTCTGTCTGTCCCCTTCTCTTTAATAGGCTTGAGTAAGAGTCTATAACCGTTAAAGGTGTTTTTAACTCATGAGACGCATTTGAGACAAAAATCTCCTGTTTTTCATAGTTTACTTCTAATAAATCCATCATTTCGTTAAAGGTTTGGCCCATTTCATGCAATTCATCGTTCGATTCATTTGTTAATTCAATCCGTTTATATTGACCGCTTTTTCGAATTTCCCGCATCGTTTGAATCATCGCCGTAATAGGCTTTGTAATCACATTACTCAATACCCTAGTTGAAACGATAACAGGAATGGTTGCAATCATCGTTACAGCAAGTAATACGAGGCTTAATGTTTTCAAGTTGGCAGCTGTCTGTGATAAATCTTCCACCATCTGAAGCTCAGCTACTTCACCATTTTGCCAAATGATTGGCAATGAAGTAAAAGCGTAAGGTCTTCCATCATAATCAAGGATTTCTTTTCGTTCTGATTTTTGATAGGAAGTTGGAAAGTCTTTTAACACTTTCTGCTCTGGAACATACGCTTTTGGCCCTACCACTCCATCCGGGTACACGACCTGCAGCATTCCATTAATCGGCATGTATGTACGAAGCAAGGTCTGTGCAGGGATTGTATTAACAGATTCGGATATCCCATTTAGTGCTCGTACCGTTTCGGCATGTGTACGGTCTAATTCATTTTGAAACATCATATGCCTAAACGTAAAAAAAGACGCAATATTAATTAAGATTAACAAAATGATAAACAAAACAGCCGTGAATAAATTGATCTTAGTTCTTAGTTTCATTTCGATTCCTTCATCACATAGCCGATACCACGTACTGTGTGAATTAATGGCTCGTCGTATGGCTTATCCATTTTATTTCGTAAATATCGGATATACACATCCACGATATTTGTGTCCCCGTAATAGTCATAACCCCAAACAGCATTTAATAATTGCTCCCGATTCAACACCTGTCTTGGATGCTTCATTAAATAGGTAAGCAAATCAAATTCTCTTGGTGTTAGCTCAATTGCGTCGTCTCTACGAATGACCTCATGTGTTCCTTCATTAAGCTTGAGGTCCCCCACACTTAACCAGTCCTCAGTTTGTTCTTGACCGGAAATTGAATGAGTAGGTTTACTTCGAAGTGCTACTCGAATACGTGCAAGCAGTTCTTCTATTTGAAAGGGCTTTGTCACATAATCATTTGCTCCCAAATCAAGGCCAGACACCTTATCTTCTACGGAGTCTTTTGCAGTCAATAGAATGACCGGTGTACCTGAGTTTGCAGCTCGAATGCGTCTAAGCACCTCAATTCCGCTAATTCCCGGAAGCATGATATCTAACAGGACCAAATCCCATGATTCTTCTAGAAACAGTTGTAACCCCGTACTACCATCGAAGGCTTTTCCAGTTTCATAGCCTTCATATGTCAATTCCAGCTCCAATACCCTTGCTATCTTCTCTTCATCTTCCACAATTAAAATACGTTGTTTTTGCATCTCCAGTCCAACCCTCATTTCTATGTAACTATCTCTATGTATTTTTCTTTCTTACTAGTTTAGCCCAAATATACAGGATTCCAACAACTGAAACGACTGTTAAAATGATTTTCCCTTCCATTGTCCCAGCAGCAACATTGTGCACCGAATACGCCTCAATAAGTAAGGATGGAACTTTCCCTAGTGAGCTTGCGAAAAGAAAGTTGATAAAACTCACTTCACCCATTGCTGCTGTAAAGGTAACTACCCCCGAAGGAATAAAAGGGAACAAACGTAATAGTAGAATCATCATGAATGCTTCTTTCCCTTTGGCGGAAAGCAGTTTATCAATAAGCGAATGTTTGTGTTTCTTCTTATCAATGAACCTTTTAAATCCTTTGCGGTATAACCAAAATGCCACAATCGCACCCATTGCCTCTCCAATAAAAGAGATAAGGGTCCCTTTCCAAACACCAAAAACAAGAAGATTAGCCGCTGTCATAAATACGCTTGGAAGAACTCCAAAAATGCTAATCACTATATTTAGAAATAAGCTTATGATTACTGCATATGCCTCATAATTTAGTAAAATATCTACTATTTTTTCCTGCATGGATATCCTCCGAATTATACTTGCTCTTATTATGCCATACTTTTAGATTAAAAAAAGACCGCATAGATGAAACAATCCATGCGACCTATTTTTTAAATTGCATCGGGCATATTACTCTTCTTCAATTTCTTCCTCTTCGGACCTTGGTCTTCTTCCCCAAAAGAATTCCCATGGATCCATTCGTTGGAACTCCTGCTCCTCATGGGTTTCTTTTTCTTTCTCATCAGCCAATACCGACACCTCCCCAAATTCGTTGTCGTTTATATCCTATTCAGGGCATTTGCATCTGTATGGGAGTACGCCTATTTTTGTTGAAAATTTCTAATGGAAGCCATGTGAGAAAACATGTATAATGAAAATGTGAATATTTTGAAGAGGTGATTTGAAGATGGCGAAATCAAAAGCTAAGAAATTGCGCGAGAAGCTTGTACGCGAAGGAAAACGAAATCCAGAAAACGGAAGAAGCCCATTTGTAGAAATCGACATGCAAACAAGGATGACAAAAACGAAAAAAGATCACTTATACCGTAATAAACATAAGAACCAATCATTCAGAGATGGAAATGATGGTTCTTTTTTTGTTTGTGTTGGAGTGTGAGCAGAGAATCTTTTTGTTTGAGGTAACATTTTTTTGGGATGTTCCAAAAAAATGCTGACATTGAGCTGTCAGCATTTTTCATGGTGACTATGATAAAATCCGTTTTTCTCCTTCAATTTCTTGGATTGGAGCAATATTTTGAGAGAATTCCATCGTTCCGATATATTCTCCATCTTCATCACGGACCGCAAAATAACGGATATACACATATTTGCCTTTTGCTTTGATCCAAAAATCTTCAACATCTTTTCTTCCCGCTTTAAAGTCATCCAGCAGATCTTCGACGACATGAACACTTCTAGGCGGATGACAGTTTTGAACAGTTCTGCCAATCACAGCCTTCGTCCTAGCAAAGATACGCTCTTTTCCTTTTGAGAAGTAGCGAACGACATCATCTTTATCAATAAACGTAATATCTACCGGTAAATGGTTTAAAAGTAATTCAAGTTGTTTAAGGGACAGGATACCCGTTTCCATTTTAATAAATCCTTTTGACGTCACTTGCTCGTCATCTATCACACTTCGCTCAGGCTTCCAATCTTCCGGAGAAATTAAACAAAAACCGATTTCATCGCTTTCATGAGCAATTTTTAACCATTCGTCCTCTGTTAAATTATTTAACGACATTGGAAAGAGAATATTTTCTTCGCGATAAATCATTTCGTCTATTTGATCGGCAAAAAAGTTTATAACCTCCACAACTGACTGTTTATCCCCATCATATTCTGTAAGCATTCTTTTAGCATCTTTTATTGCATCTACAATAAAATCATCAATCTTCCACATCATATTTGTTGGGCCATATATGCCGTATTTTTCTAAATATGGGAAGAGAAGCTGTTCTTTTCGTTCATAATGCTTTCTGATATCCAATAAAAGATTACAATCACCGAGTAACTTCAATCTATTTTCATTATGATCAACTGCTTCAAATGCTTGCAAATTCTCCTTGATTATAGTTACTAGCTTTTCAAGTTCTCTATTTTCAAGATTAAACGTATACACAGGATGTCCAGGTTGTTCTTCTGGGTGACGATTGAGCGTATCTTCTATAAAACCCTTGAAAATTTCCCGGTGCTTTGAACAAATTTCTGTAGCCTCATGTGCTTGGATATTTTCTTCTTCCATTAACACATGTTGGAGCCTTGACACTTCCCCAATCGTAATATAGCCCACTTTATCCTTTAGTTGAGATTTAATCTCTTCAACAGATTTACCATTATGTAAATCTTTAAAGCTTTGTTTTATAAGAGCCTCACGCTCTTGGTCACTGATTTTATTTTGTTCACGGTTTTTAATAAGTTCACTCACACGAATTTCTCCTTTCAAACTATGCACTATTGAAAAATACCTGTTATGTTTGAAAATAGCATAGTTTTAAGAATTGGTTCGTGATTCGAATCACATCTTAAAAATAATTAAAGGCTCACTTATCGTGAGCCTATGGTTTTGGGTATTGATATTCCAATTCATCTTTATCTGGATTATAGTCGACAATAAGATTATGGCCGTTAAAGAACCAAATGTCATCCTCTTCTACATAAAATTCAATGTCATCAATCTTTTGACTTGTATGAATTTGGATGGGTTCATCATGCGTTGAAAAGGCTAATGAGTACTTTTCTTGTACAGGGCTCGTTCCGTAAAACATTGGATAAAATCGAACGCTATCGCCTTCTTTTACACTTATATCCTCTTTGAACCATTTTACAGTTGCTTCACTGATTGTCATTTCCATCTGTATGAACCTCCCTAGGTGTCCTTCTGATATTTTGTGCAGAAAGATATCCTTTATTACTTTTATAGTACTAAAGATTTCATATATAGGAAATCAACAAGTTTGTGAATTGTTTTTCAAACATTAAAAAGTGCATACATTCATGAAAGAATGCATGCACTTTTGATTCATTTATAAGGTACAAAGGTGATTATGGCTCCAATAATAATGGAGATGCTCACAATCTTTCCCCAAACAGGAACTTTGTCATTCGTTTGCTGATTGACCTTCTGCTCTTGAGCCTCAACTACCTTCCGATATTCAGGACTACAGCAACCCATTTAAGCCACCCGGTTATAGTCTGAGATATCTACTTCAAGCGGAAGATTTGCTGCTCTTAACTTCTTAGCTTGACGGAAGAATAATACAAGTAGTATTGCAGTTCCTGCAAAACCACCGTACCAAGCAATGTTCATTGGTAATCGGAAACCGATTTGTGCATTTAGGATATACGTGATTACCATGATAAGCATGAATGTTCCTGGAATTAGTGAGATCCAGTAGTTCTTTTTCGCAATGTATAGGTACATTGCACCTACGAATAAGGCAATTACTGCTGTAGCTTGGTTCGCCCAGCTAAAGTATCTCCAAAGGATATTGAAGTCAATTTGAGTTAGTACAACTGAGATTGCAAATAACGGAACAGCAATCCATAGACGGCTAGACATTTTCTTTTGTGCCATATTTATATATTCAGCGATAATCATACGAGCACTACGGAATGCAGTATCACCAGAAGTGATTGGTAATACGATAACACCTAGAACTGCAAGAGTTCCACCAACAGCACCAAGCATTAATGTTGAAACTTCACTTACAATTGCTCCTGGTCCACCAGCTGCAAGAAGTTCTTGTAAACCACCATAACCATCGAATAAGCTCATTGCTGCTGCTGCCCAAATCATGGCGATAATCCCTTCAGCAATCATCATACCGTAGAAAATTTTACGACCTTGGCTTTCCTTTTGTGTCGTACGTGAAATAATTGGTGTTTGTGTCGCATGGAATCCAGATAAAGCACCACAAGTGATTGTAAAGAATAGTAATGGGAAAATTGGTGCATTATCAGGATGGAAATTTGATAATGAAAGTTCTGGAATTGGTGCTCCTTTAACTACTAAACCAATACCAATACCTACAGCACTGATTAAAAGGATTGCTCCAAAGTATGGGTAAAGACGACCGATAATTTTATCTACTGGCAATAAAGTAGCCAAAATATAATAGATGAAAATGACAGCAATCAGAATTCCTAAAGCAACTTTTCCATCTAATAATAGATTTAATAAACTTGCTGGAGTTGATACGAAAACGGTACCAACTAATAGTAAAAGTAAAACAGCAAATGCATTTACAACGTGTTTCATTGCTTTTCCTAAAAACTTAGTCGCAAGCTCTGGTAAGTGAGCCCCTTTGTTACGAATAGAAATCATACCAGTTAAATAATCATGAACCGCACCTGCAAAGATACAGCCAACCACGATCCAAATGAATGCAACTGGTCCATAAAGCGCTCCCATAATAGGTCCAAATACTGGTCCAGTTCCCGCAATATTAAGTAACTGAATCAACGAGTTTTTCTTTGTGCTCATTGGAATATAGTCTACACCATCAGCGTTTACATATGCTGGTGTAGTACGTTCTTCCTTCACTCCGAATACTTTTTCAACATATTTACCATACGTAAAGTATCCTACAATTAACAAAGCTATACTAGCTAAAAAGGTAATCATTCTATTTCCCCCTATTCCCTTTATTATAATTTATGAATGCGTTTACAATAATTATAATGTTTTAAAAGTATTTTAGGAGGGTTTTAGATTAAAAGGTAGAAATTCGACAATAACGTGTCTAAATTGTGAACTAAAATGCAAAATTTCTACCTTTTTGTTTAGATTTCTAAGCTCGCTCTTAATGCCTTTACATAATTTCGGCTAACTGAGAGCTGTTCACTTCTACCTTCAATTTCCAATTGATACGCGCCGTTAAACCAAGGTGTGAGGCGAGTGACATATTTTAAATTGACAAGGAAGCTTTTATGAATGCGGAAGAACCCGTATGATTCAAGTCTGCTCTCCAAATCTTTCAGCTGTATTTTTGTCTCGTATTCACCTATCTTAGTTATCAGCTTGGTTATTTTTTCATCTCTTACAATGTATAAAATATCCTTTGGCTCAAGATAGATAATCTCACCGCTTGAATCAATCGCCAATTTCCCAGTTTGCCTTCCTTTTTCCTTTTCCTCAGACGTCTGGAAATGCTTTTCGATCCGTTTTACTGTTTCTTCTAGTTGTTCCTCATCAAACGGCTTTAATAAGTAGTCAATTGCATTAAAACGGAATGCTTCCACAGCAAATTCCGGAAAGGCGGTTGCAAACACAATAAGTGGCGACTTTTTTAATTCCAAAAGGGCTTTTGCTGCATCCATTCCGTTAACCTTTGGCATTTCTACATCTAAAAAGACAACATCTGGTTGAAGTTGGATCGCTTTTAAAATCGCTGCCTCCCCTGAATCTGCTTCCCCGACTATTTGAATGGATGGATGCGCCTCTAAGAGATGTGACAGTTCGTCACGACTATATAATTCATCATCGACAATGAGTGTTTTAATTTTTGTTTCCATTTTATATAGCCTCCGTAAGTGGAATTGAAAAAGCGATTTCCGTTCCCTTATTTACTTCGCTTTTAATTGCTAATGCAGACTTTTCACCAAAATGCATCGTGAGTCTTCTATTCACATTATATAAAGCGACACCACTACCTTTTTCTGACTTGATTGGGGTAACGCAAATTTCCCTAGCACGTTCTTTACTCATCCCCATTCCATTATCCTCAACCTTTACATAAACACAGTCATTCCCTTTTTGAATGGAGATACTGACCTGAAAGTCTCCATCACGATCCTTCATGCCATGCTTGATTGCATTTTCTACAATCGGCTGGAGGGTAAGTGGTGGAATATGCTGATACAAAGCAGCTTCTTCTACCTTATAGGATACCTTCAATTTGTCTACAAACCTTGTTTCCTCAATTTCTAAATAAGCTCGAACCTGCCGTAATTCCTGCTCTAAAGTTGTTACACTTTGTGTCGTCACCGATAGGTTTTGACGTAAGAAATGGGATAAAGAAACGAGTAGTTTTCTAGCTTTTGTTGGGTCTCTCCTTACTAATGAGAGAATCGTATTTAATGTATTAAACAGAAAATGCGGACTGATTTGAGCTTGAAGCACTTTGATTTCCGCTTCTTTTGCAAGCTGAAACGCCTTGTCCGCCTCCGCAATTTCAAGCTGATTACTTAGAAGGGAACTTAATCCAGAAATTAGTTCTGTGACAACAGGTGTAATTTCTTTTTCAGAACGGAAATAGAATTTTAATGTCCCAATCGTTTCCTCTCTACGTTTTAATGGCGCAATCACAGCAGCACCAAGTGGACAATCCTCATCTCTACATTGAATCATTTTTTTGTTTGCGATTACAATTTTTCCGTTATGAATAACTTCCTGTGTAATTTGTGTTTGAATAGGCATTTGTGAACGGTGGTGGTCATGGCCAAGACCCACATGCGCTAGGATTTCGTTCGTGTTTGTCATCGAGACAGCTGTAGCTTGAATTTCATCCTGAATAATATGGCAAACAGCCTGAGCTGTTTCACGATTCAAACCGTTCCGTAAATAAGCGAGCGTCTTGTCGGCAATCCGCAGTGTTTTTTGAGCTTGAACTGCCCCCACCCGTTCTCCCTCATTAATTACACTTTTAATAATCATAAGGAAAAGCGCACAGCCTAGACCATTTGCTAAAATCATCGGAATCCCAATAATCTCAACTAAAGCCCATGCCTTTTCAAACGGTCGTGAGAAGAGTAAAATAACCAGCATTTGAAGCGCTTCCGCAGAGGCTGCAATAATAAATGCTGTGCTCAGTTTCACATGTTTATTTTTCTTATAAAAGTATCCGGAGATAAAACCAGCAATAATCGATGCAAAGCCACAGGAAAACGCAGTAAATCCTCCCAGGGTAAAACGATGAATCCCTGCAATTAGGCCCGCACCTAAACCAACCTTGTAGCCTCCAAGAAGACCCGCAAGCACAACACCAATTACACGTGAATTCGCTAAAGCCTCATCAGTGGTTAAAGCAGATGCCCACCGGTCAAGTTGCAAACTTTCCGTGTTCAGGCTTAAGCCAGTATACGTACCGATGATTCCAAAAAAACCAAAGAAGACAATCGCCACAAGCTTTTGCCAGCGGTTCAGTTCCTCCTGATACATCATCCCTCTAAAAAATTTCAATCTCGTCAAAATAAAAGCGATTGCAACAATAATCCCTAACCGCTCCAACATAGTAATCAACAATACGAACATAAACATGCTCCTTTTTGGGTCGCGGGGACAGGTCCCTTGTCCCACTTCAGGTAATAATTTTGGGACATGGGACCTGTCCCTCTGTCCCTATTGTATCAAGATTTTCGGGGTTGTGGATAGTTTTTTGAGGGGAGGACTCAACTCTACTATGCTTCAAATTCCTTATATGATATTTTTTTTAAAAAAACACAGTCAACCTCATTTAAAGGTTAGGCTGTGCGTGCTTTTACCTGTAAGAAAAGGCCTTTAGTGTAAATGCTTCCCTAATACTCCCATCTTCAACCCCTGAGTCATTTTTTATAAGTGGGTGTTTTAATGCTTTCAATCTATTAATATTTGCTTTGTTAGAGTAATCAATTTGTTTCAAGTTGGCGGCAACTAATGTATACTCGTCATTCGTTTTACTGCTTCTTATAAATTAGGAGAATCAATCAATTCGGGGCATGCAAGCTTTAGAAAGGATCTGCAGATAAAAGGAGAATCGTACTTCCTTCCGATATTTTAATCCGGAAGTCAACCAAAAGCCTTCGATAAACATCATTATAATACACTATCTTAATTAATAAGTGTGTGGGTGCAGGAATACAATTTATAACAAATCAAATAGAAAAAAACCTGTAAGCTAAGAAACATAAACTTTGTTTCTAAAAACTTACAGGTTGCAAATATAAATAATTATTACTTACAAATCCTCTACCAGTATATATGTAGCCTTTACTGGTCCATGAACACCAACAACAAGATTTAATTCAATATCTGCAGAATTACTAGGTCCAGTGATGAAATTGATAGCTGAAGGTACTTGTTCTCCCATTTTAACCTTTTCTCGGATAATCTTTGCTGCTTGGGTCATCCTTGGAACAAGCGTACTTTTTGGAAGGATTACAATCGAATTAGTTGGCAGGAAACTGATTGTTCTTCCCCGATTCGGACCACTGTATAACACAACTGTACCTGATTCCGCTAATGTGATTTCACTTATCGTAATTCCTATGTTTGCTTGTTCTGCTTTTGCAATGTTCTCTTTTCCCAAGTCAGGATTCCATTCAAAAGCTTGTTCTTCTTTCAATAAGGTCTGAATCCCAAATTGTTCAAAGCGCTCATCTTTCCAGGTAATAATTGGTCCGTTTCCAAATTCTTTAATTTTCTGTTCTAGAGCTTCCGATAACTTGGATTTTGACGTCATAATGAGTTCCGTATGGATTTTGGTGCATTGAAGCTTTAAAACCTCGATCAACTCATCCACAGTTGCATCCTTTAACACTTCTTCCTGTGGATTATGTTTCCACACAAGTGGTGTTAATGTTGTTTTTCGTTCCCGACCAAGTTGTTTGGCAATCAGGTCGAGGAAGGCGTCGCGGTTATGGACAGTTCCTTTCATTACTCCTCGCCCCCTTTTTCACGGTTCTTAAACCAATCTCTAAATCTCTCTTTATTTGGAGCCGGGAAGTCCCGAACATCGGTCCATTCTTTTAACATGCCGATTCCCTTTGTAATTTTGTCACCATTAGTTATTGGCTTTGTTAAGGTTGGCGCGAGTTTTGACCCCATTTGGTAAAGAGATGGTGATGATGCTCCAAAACCAAATGCCTTCATTAATAGTTTTTCAGAGACTGGTGCACGCCCTTCCCTCTCCACAATGACCTCACGATGTTTATGAATCAATTGATGAAGTGGGATTTTCACCGGGCACGCATCGGTGCATGCGCCACAAAGGGTTGATGCATACGGTAATTCTTTGTGATCGTCATAGCCTCCGAGCAATGGTGTTAACACGACACCAATCGGACCTGGATAAATCGATCCATAAGAATGGCCACCAACATGGCGATAAACCGGACAAACATTAATACACGCCGCACAGCGGATACACTGTAATACAGATTGAAACTCTGTACCAAGAATATTTGAACGTCCATTATCGACAATCACAAGATGAAAGTCTTCTGGTCCATCAACATCCCCTTCTTCTCGTGGACCTGTTAATGTCGTAATATAGCTTGTTAATTTTTGACCGACCGCACTTCTAGTTAGCATTCCAACAAGTACTTCCATTTCTTCAAAGGTTGGAACAAGGCGTTCCATTCCCATTACGACAACCTGTGTTTTTGGAAGAGCAGCTACAAGGTCGGCATTTCCTTCATTTGTGACAAGTGTGATTGAGCCTGTTTCCGCAACCGCAAAGTTGCAACCGGTGATCCCCATATCTGCTTGTAAAAAATCTTGGCGTAATGATTCTCTCGCAAATAAAGCGAGTTCTTCGGGCTTTTCCGAATTCTTGTAATCCATTTTATTCGCAAATACGTCTCGAATTTGCTCTTTATTTTTATGCAAGGCTGGAACAACGATATGGGATGGTGGTTCATGATCATCCATCTGTAGGATGTATTCGCCAAGGTCGGTTTCTATGACACGGCAACCCGCTTCCTCTAGTTTTTGATTTAGACTGATTTCCTCTGTTACCATCGATTTCGCTTTGACAATACTTTTAGCTTCTTTCTTTTTTGCAAGTTCACTGATGTAGGTACTTGCTTCCTCTGCCGTTTGCGCAAAGAAAACATGTCCACCCCGATTTGAGACCTGCTCGCTTAATTGATAAAGGTAATAATCTAAGTTTTCAAGGACATGCTGGCGAATTTCTTCCCCGTGATTGCGCCATTCCTCCCAGTTACCTAATTCATCTGTAACCGCTTGCTTTCTGCCTTGAATTGTTTCCTGAGCTTTAGAAACTGCTCCCCTCATAAAGGTATTTTGAACTTCCGTTTCCACTCGAGTTTTAAATTTTTCGTTACTTGTTTTTAATGCCACTTTTTCTCCCCTCCTTAGTTTCGATAGTTTAATACTTCAGCAATATGCAAGACTTCAATTGGTTTCCCAAGTCGGTTGATTCTACCTCCGATATTCATTAGGCAGCCCGCATCAGCACCAATGAGATAGTCTGCTTCTGTTGTTTCAGCACATTTTACCTTCTCATCAACCATTCGCTCCGAAATTTGCCCCATTTTTACAGAGAACGTCCCACCGAAACCGCAGCAGTTTTCCTTGCCTGGAAGCTCGACATATTCCACGCCTTTAATATTTTTTAATAATTTAATTGGCGGTTCTTTTACACCTAGCAATCTCGTCATGTGACAGGATGTATGATAGGTTACCTTTCCTTTGAAGGTTGAACCAACATCATGAATTCCTAAAACCTCGACAATGAATTGTGTTAATTCATACGTTTTTTTAGCTAATTCAATTGCTTTTGGTTCCCACACGGGGTCCCCTTTAAAAATATCTTTGTACTCGTGAAACATGTTTGCACAGGAACCAGATGGACAAACAATGTATTCCGAAGTCTCAAAGGTTTCTATCATTTTTTTCATTGCTTTTTTTGTTTCTTCTACATATCCACTATTATAAGCAGGCTGTCCGCAGCAAACCTGACTTTCCGGAAACACCACTTCACAGCCGAGATGTTCTAGTAATTCAACCGTCGCTTTCCCCACATTTGTTTGAAACATGTCAACAAGGCAGGTGGCAAATAAGGTGACTTTCATTTTTGTATTTCCCCCTTTAGCAAAACATGTGAACAGGTCATCTGATGACCTTATCACAAGACTATGTTACTACTTTTTTTTATATTATGAAAGTTTATTTTTGAGATTCTTTAAAAAATCCCATATGTTTTCCTCAACAATGTTAAGTTATGTTGATTGCACTTCTTGCTGCAACTTAATCCCAATAATCACTTAAAACGATATTTAGAGGAAATGATGACATCATTTCCTCTTTTTATAACTGCTCTTAATCCGTCTCTAGAAAATATTTACTTAGGATATTTTCCACATTTTCAAGGTGCAAAAGCATGGCTAACCGCGATTTTTCCTCGTTTCTTTCTTCAATTGCTTGATAAATTTTAACATGCTCTCGGTATAATTTTTCAATCGTTGTTTGTTTGGAGAACAACCAAATTCGTCTTGTTTCTTTCATCGTTTCAATCATGAGCCCTGAAATTTGTTCTAGTAAAGTTGATAATAAGGGATTATGAGATGCTGAAGATAACGCTAGGTGGAACCTGAAGTCTGCTTTCTCACCCAATTCTCCATCACCGTGTATCCCCTTCATTTCCTCGAGAGCTTCAGCCATGGCTTTTAGATCTTCTTCATTTCGATTTTTTGCAGCAGATATAGCTGCGCCAGTTTCAATAATTTTCCTGACTTCTAGAAGGTGAACGACATCCTTTTTATTCATAAGGATGGCAGATGATAGAGGAAAAATAATTTTGCTTGCTTCAAACTCCTTAACGAAAGTCCCTTCTCCTTGTTTTATATCAACTAATCCCTTTGCCTTTAATGCGGACAATGCTTCTCTTATTGCCGATCTACCAACTTGAAAATTTTCGGCTAACTGCTGAACCGATTCTATCCTATCACCTGGCTTTAATTGTCCTGTTAAAATCATTGCATGTAAGGCTTCTTCCACTTCTTCATATATTTTTTTCGGTTTGATTTGTTTATATTCCAACCTATTCCACCTCATTGAATATTTGCACTAATATCATTAGTATACATCAATAATTTATATACTTATATTTTTACCCCAAAACAAAAATATTTAAAAATTTATTGATTTTTTTGGAACCGAAAAATATAATCATATCATATAGTCATCTGATGACCTTATCTATTAAATTCACCAGAACTTGAAAACGATTACTTTATGGGGTAATTAAAACAACAGGAGGAAGAGACTTTGACATTCACACAAAACTTTACGGTTGTTGGTGACAACCTTGCTTCAACGGCAATCGTTGCCCTTATTCCAATTCTTTATTTTTTCTGGGCTTTGGCCATTAAAAGAATGAAGGGCTATATAGCCGGATTAACCACTTTGATTATCGCATTAGTCCTAGCTGTATTCGCATTTAAGATGCCTGCTGTTACAGCTGTTATGTCCGCAACACAAGGAGCTGTGTATGGTGTATTACCAATTGGCTGGATCATCATTACATCTGTCTTTCTTTATAAGCTGACAGTTAAAACAGGACAATTTAATATTATTCGTAGTTCTGTCTTATCAATCACAGAGGATAGACGTATACAGGCTTTACTCGTTGCCTTTTCTTTTGGAGCATTTCTTGAGGGGGCCGCTGGTTTTGGTGCACCCGTTGCAATTTCGGCTGCATTATTAGTTGGTCTAGGATTTAGTCCTTTATATGCAGCTGGTCTTTGTTTAATTGCTAATACAGCTCCAGTTGCTTTCGGTGCAATCGGGATTCCAATTATTGCAATGGAAGGCCCCACAGGTATACCTGCTACTGAAATTTCAAAAATGGTAGGCCGTCAGTTACCGTTCCTATCCGTTTTTATTCCTTTTTATCTAGTTGTCATAATGACAGGCTTTAAAAAAGCATTTGAAGTTATGCCTGCAATTCTAGTTTCAGGTTTATCTTTTGCCATAACACAATATTTATCTTCTAACTTTTTAGGCCCTGAATTACCAGATATTCTTTCCGCTTTGGTATCTTTATTTGCTTTGGCTATTTTTATGAAATTTTGGAAGCCAAAAAACATTTATCGTTTTTCTGCAGAACAGGAAATGGCAGCAACAGTGACAGCAAATAAGTCGAAACCGGAACGTCACACATACTCTAGTGGTCAAATTTTCAAAGCATGGTCACCATTTTTAATTTTAACGGGGTTTATAACTGTTTGGGGAGTTCCGACTGTTAAACTTGCTTTAACTGGGAATTATGAAGGAGCTAATATCGTTTTAAAAACTATAAACTCACTTGGTTATGCTCTCACCTTTAAACCGGAAGTACCTTGGCTGCACAACAAAATCATTGATGCCTCTGGAGAACCAATCGCTGCAGTATACAAGCTTGAAATTATAGGAGCAGCTGGGA
Organism: Ferdinandcohnia salidurans; assembly: GCF_042680725.1. Taxonomy (NCBI): domain Bacteria; kingdom Bacillati; phylum Bacillota; class Bacilli; order Caryophanales; family Bacillaceae; genus Ferdinandcohnia; species Ferdinandcohnia salidurans. Next base: position 215,627 of record NZ_JBHUEK010000010.1, on the reverse strand, counting down.
CGGCTATTCTTTTAGCAGCTATTGTTACGAAGTTTATTGTGCAAATCTCTTGGCGCGACTGGGCAGTAACACTCGGCGAGACAATAAATGAATTAAAATACCCAATTATAACAATAGCTGCTGTTGTAGGATATGCTTATGTAACAAATGCCTCTGGAATGAGCACAACTCTTGGGATGGTCTTGGCAAAAACAGGGGAGCTCTTTGCTTTCTTCGCTCCTGTCCTTGGTTGGCTCGGCGTATTCATCACTGGTTCAGACACATCTGCAAACCTGCTTTTTGCCAAACTGCAACAGGTTACATCAACATCAATCGGTATGGACCCGGTACTAGCACTTGCCGCTAACTCGTCTGGTGGGGTAACCGGTAAAATGATTTCACCACAATCAATTGCCGTTGCTTGTGCAGCAGTTGGACTAGCTGGGAAAGAATCAGATTTGTTCCGTTTTACCATTAAGCATAGTCTTTTCTTATTATTACTGATCTGTATTATCACGTTCCTACAAAATAATGTACTAGCTTGGATGATACCTTAATAATAAAGAAGTATGTTAATCATATTGTAATGAAAAAACAACATCACAGTGGATGTTGTTTTTTCATTTTTTTATCGAACTGTCTTCAATGCCTTACCCCAAGTAACAACCTGGTCTAACAGCATGTTCATATTATCGTCATGAATATTTTGTGGTTTAAAATCAGTACCATTTTCAAAATCTAGAAATAGTGATAATGTTGGATGGGTACGTACATCCGCAATGTTCAACTCACCACAGATTCCACGTAGATGTTCGGCCGCACGAGCACCACCAGTTGAACCATAGCTAACGATTCCAGCTGATTTGTTGTACCATGCTTCACGAGCTAAATCCAACGCATTTTTTAATGCTCCAGTGATACTGTGATTGTATTCTGCCACAACAAAGATAAATCCATCAAGACTTGCTAGTTTCTCATTCCATTTTGCAATTCCAGGTGCATCAGCTGTTCCTAAGAACGGTAAATCATACTCTTTAATATCTACGATTTCGTAATTTGCATTCCCCTTTTTGTCACCATAACCCTTAACCCATTCTCCAACCTGCGGGCTAACTCGACCTTCTCGTGTACTACTTAAAATAATCCCAATGTTTAATTTTTCTTCAGTCATTTTTGGTTCCTCCGTTGCTGTATTTTTGCCAAATAATTTGTCTAAAAAGCCCATACTTAACACCACCTATGTAGTTAAGAAAGCATTATGATATTATTTTCCCAATATCGGTTAAACATTATTCACACATTATTTATGTAGGATTTAGGATTCGTTGTAAGAACTGTTTCGTCCGTTCTTCTTTTGGATTTTTTAATACCGCATCTGGTTTGCCTTGTTCGACGACATACCCTCCATCCATAAACAGGACCTTATCTGAGATTTCACCAGCAAATTGGATTTCATGGGTGACAATAATCATGGTCCAATTTTCGTGAGCTAAATCCTTCATCACCTTTAACACTTCTCCGATTAGTTCAGGATCTAATGCGGAGGTTGGTTCATCGAATAAGAGCAATTCCGGCTTCAGTGCTAATGCCCTTGCGATCCCTACCCGCTGTTGCTGTCCGCCAGATAATTGGTCAGGATATAAATCCATTTTCTCCTTTAATCCGACCTTTTCTAGTAAATCCACTGCCTCACGTCTTGCTTCCGCCTTATTTCTTTTTTGAACAATTAGTGGCCCTTCCATTACATTTTGAAGGGCTGTTTTATGTGGAAAAAGGTTATAGGATTGAAACACCATTCCCGATTTTCGACTTAAACGAATGACGTTCTGTTTACTCAATTTTTCTCCAAAATTTATGGATAATCCATCTTCAAACTGAAAAAGTCCTTTATCCGGTTGTTCAAGAGCATTAAAGCAACGGAGCATCGTTGTTTTTCCTGATCCGGATGGGCCAATAATGGAGACAACCTCCCCTTTTTTAATCTCGAGATCAATATTTTTTAATACTTCATTTGCACCAAAAGATTTTGCCAAACCCTTAACAGATAAAAACATACCCTCACCCCTTTACTTTAAGACATGTCGACTTAACCTTCGTTCGAGTACTTCTTGAAACAGTGATAAAATGAAACAAATTACCCAATAGATTAGAGCAGCTTCCAGATATAAAAGGAGGAAATCGTACGTCCTTGCAGCAATCTCCTGGGCCTTACGAAATAATTCAGCCACCAGCACCAATGAAGCTAAGGATGTATCTTTTACAAGGCTAATAAATGAATTAGACAATGGCGGGACGGAGACCCTTGCTGCTTGCGGGAGAATGATGCGCCTTAAGGCTGTCCATCTTGTCATTCCAATTGTAAACGCAGCCTCCCATTGTCCTTTTGGTATTGATAAAATAGATGCACGTATAATTTCTGATGCATAGGCGCCAACATTTAAAATAAACGCGATGGCTGCACTCGGGAAAGGGTCAATATTGACTCCAATATTGGGAAGTCCGTAAAAAATAATAAATAATTGGACAAGTAAAGGCGTTCCGCGAATCGCTGAAACATAGATAATAGCCGGAATCTGAATGAGTTTAGATTTGGACAATCTCATGATTGCTGTGAGCAAAGCAAGGATAAGTCCACCTATAAATGATATAAGTGTGAGTGGAATTGTATATTGAATCGCTCCAGAAAGCATGGAGGGAAGGGAGTTCATAAATAACTCCCATCCCTCCATATTGGCAGTAATCGTGAAAATTAGGCTATTTTGTAGAAACATCTTCACCAAACCATTCCTGCGAAATTTTTGCTAATGTCCCATCTTCCTTCATTGCAGCCAACTGTTCGTTAATTGCCTTTACCAAGTCTTCGTTCCCTTTATTAAAAGTAAAAGCCATTTCTGAAACATCATCTGACTCAGCAGCAATTTTAATACTCTCATCACCCTGTGATTTTATATAATCAAGGACTGCGAGCTTATCATTAACAGTAGCTTCCGCACGTCCTTGCTTAATCAATTCAATCGACTGAGCGAGCCCCTCTACACCTACGATTTCAGCGCCATTTTCTTGAGCGATTGCCCCGTAATTACTTGTCAAAGATTGGGCAGCTTTCCTACCTTTTAAGTCCTCAAACGAAGCTATATCTCTATTATCCTTTGGTACAACCAGAACAGCTGAGGAATAGGTATATGGTTCTGAGAATTCATAATTAGCGAGACGGTCTTCATTTATCCCCACTTGGTTTGCAATTAAATCAAATCGTTTTGAATTTAAACCAGCAAACATTGAATCCCATTGAGTTTCCATAAACTCAACTTCAAGATCCATACGCTTTGCTACCTCTCTAATCACTTCCACGTCATAGCCCGTTAATTTATCCTCTTCATTGTGGAAAGTATAAGGTGCATATGTACCTTCTGTTCCTACTGTTAGCACTCCCTTTTCTTTGATTTCATCAAATAAAGAGCCCGTTTGTTCGGTATCGTTGTTTTCTTCATTTCCCGCATTGTTGTTGTCTTGATCAGTGCCACCGCATCCTACCAGGAAAAAAGCAAATGTAAGGATGATGGAAATTAGAAAAAAAACTTGTTTTTTCATTAATAAAACCCCCTGTGAATTAAATGCGTGTTTCTGCTTACTAGTAGATTTTACAAGTTCAGCCATTCTCATTCACAAGGTTGACAGCAAAAAAAGAGCCGTCTAAATGGACAGCTCTTTTCCGCACTCTATTTTTATTGTTCAACATTTCTACCGAATATCTCAACTTCAGTTAATGCCGGAATGGTGAGGGAAAGCTAAAACTTCTTTACATCAATTCAGATGAATCAAAATCAAAAAGGCTATAAAGCTTATACGCCATTAACAGCTCAAACCTTACCTCCGCGTCATTTAAATCGACATCTAATAGTTCAGCAATACGGTCAATCCGATATTCTAGTGTACTTCGATGTATAAACAGTGCATTAGAGGCCTCTCTTACATTGCCATTATGAAGAAGATAAACCCTAAGCGTCCCGAAGAGATCAACGTTATTTTTTTCCGAATATTGCACCAAAGCCCCAAGGTTATTCTTAATAAAGATTTTGGCTGATGCTAAATCACTTGTATTACTTAAAATGGTGTAGGCACCGAGATCATCGTATAGTGCATAGCCTCCGTCTGGATTACGATTCATGATAACATTTTTCGCTTTGGACGCTTTTATGTAACTATCATAATAATCTTCTAGTTTTGTTGTGCTCCCACCGATTCCGAAATAGGTTGTTATCTTTTCTTTTTTTGTTGAATCTGAAAGAAGTTTATAAAGTCGTTCCCATACATTTTTCTCGCTTGGTGTTTGAGCAATGATAATAAAATCTTCACCTTTACGACTGAAGATCATGTTTGAAAAATGAAAAGATAAATCAGACTTCATTTGGTCCCATACCCTTGATTTCTTTGCTTCGATCGCCACGACATTCTCGCCTGCGTCATCGGCTACATAGAATGAGCCTACTACAACCGTATGGGGTTCAAGTATATTCCAATTGGTTAAAGTTGCATATTGAATAATTTTCTCGGGATTTTCAATCGTTTCTGCAAACAATTGATTGATGAAGCCTTCTTGAATTTGTTCTTTTGTATCAAGAACGAGTTTTTGTTTAATGAATTCGATTGCATATACATTTAATACATAGTCAATCGTAAGGCGAATCAAGCGGTGCATTTTCTTCTGATATAAGCTCACGATCAAATACCCTAAAGCTTTATTTCCCTGCAAAATGGGGAGTACATGTAAGCCAGTGCCATTTACTTTAATTGTCAGATCTTCGGTACGAAGCTTAATGATTTCGCTTTTCATCTTGATGATTTCATGTCCGTATTCGTTTTGAAGGTGCTTTTCCTCCTGTTTAACTTTTGAGGTAATTGGATTCATAAATCTGTCGTATAAAAATACGGTACTATCAATCATAGCGCTAATTGTATTTGTGATCTCAATTAAATCTGCACCTTTTACTGTTTTTTTTACTAATTCCTGTTGGTGCTCTAGTATGGTTTCAAGACTTTTTTTGCTTTCATATTCGAACCGATAAAGTCTTGCGTTTTCGATTTGCATAGAAACGAAGTCAGAAACAAATTTCAGAAATTCCAGATCCTCTTCCGTAAAATAGCCTTCCCCACCGGTAGTGACATAAATAACGCCAATTGTCTTTAAATTAACAAGTAAAGGAACTGTGAGTTCAGTTCCTCCTGATACCTCAACACATGGAAAATAGGAATCCAGTGATTTATTTGAATTTACTTTAATCTTAATTGGATGGCCAACAGGCCCATACCATGGGGGATGGAGATCAAAGCATGTGTTTTCTTCATCATATAAATAGACGCAGGCACCACTTGCTTGGGTTCCTTTACATGCACGTTCGACCACTTTTTCAATGATATGTTCAATTGAAGAGTTTGGAAGGATATTCTCCTTAATCCATTCAATTCCCTTCATTTTTCGTTTTTGACTTTCCTTCTCACGTGCGATGATTAATGAGGAAGCGACATCATGACCGAATTCTGTAAAAATTTGTTCTGCTTCAATGATTAATGGAATAAATTCACGAAAGCCAATTACGCAGAGTCCAAAGCTTTCGTTAAGATTATGTAGGGGGACTGTAAACCATGTTGATAGGTTTTCATTCTTGATTGCAGTATGAAAGGCACAGTTGGTTTCTTCACGTTTATCCTTCTGCCACCATATTGCGTTTTTAAGGAGTTTAGGAGAGCAGTCTTTTACATCTAAGTGAAGTGTTTGATCGATTGTAAACTGTTCTCCTTTCCAAACCTTGGGGACAAGTCTTCCTTTTTCATAAAGGACGACTCCCACTAAATCACATGCATATTCCTTATAAAATCCTTCTAACAAGTAATCTAGCGTTTCTTCAATCGTGTCAAATGTAACAAGGTGGCGCGCCATCGTTCGTAAATGATTATCAATTTTCTTCATTAACTTTTCTCGTTCACTCGTTAACTTCAAAAAAATCGCCACCTTATACTTTGTTTTCTATATACATTCCACTCGATGTTTCGAATTCCTTCTTAAAGCGTTTAATTTATATAGAAAGGCCTATTTAAGGATTTCTTTAGCGATGACAACTCGTTGAATTTGATTCGTGCCCTCGTATATTTGCATGATTTTTGCATCTCTAAAATACTTTTCTACCGGGTAATCACGAATAAATCCATAGCCACCAAAAATTTGGACGGCATCTGTCGCTACCTTCATTGCAGTATCAGAGGCAAAGCACTTTGCAAAGGAAGCATGCTTGATGGATGGTGTACCCGATTGTAAAAACTGGACAGCTTGATGAACAAGGAGTCTTGCTGCTTCAATATTCATCGCCATATCAGCCAACATGAATTGGATCGCCTGCAGATTGGAAATCGATTTTCCGAATTGAGTTCTTTCCTTTGAATAAGCAAGGGCATCTTCATAGGCCCCTTGAGCAATTCCTACTGCTTGAGCCCCCACCATAGGTCTTGCATTCATGAGCCCTTGTAAAAAGATTTTTAAACCAGCACCTTCCACACCAATGCGGTTCGATGTGGGAACTCGAACGTCTTCGAAAATAACAGATGCAGTATTAGAGGCACGTAAGCCAAGCTTTTTCTCCTTGACACCTACCTGTAATCCTTCTGAATCTCGATCTACAATGAAAGCAGTAAAACCAGTATCTTTTACAGTGGTTAACACAACAAAAAAGTCAGCGTAGCTTGCATTTGTAATAAAACATTTTTCTCCGTTAATAATGTAGTCGTCACCACTTCTGATCGCGGTCGTTTTCAGAGAATTAACATCACTACCTGCACCTGGTTCAGTCAGGGCAAACGAAGCAAACTTTCCTTCTCTTGTTAATTGGGTTAGATATTTTCTCTTAAGCTCTTCACTTCCCCCTACAAGGATAGGATAGGAAGAAAGAGAGTTCGCTTCGATACTTGTTGCAACACTCGCACATGCTCTTGCAATTTCTTCAACGATTAAAGCGTGTGAGAGCTTATCAATACCCGGCCCTCCATATTCCTCTGGTATTGCTAGGTTCGATAGACCTACCTCATGTAGTCTTCTTATGATTTCTAGCGGAAATTCTTCTTCCTCATCATACTGCCGTGCAAAAGGTGTAATTTCATTCTTTGCGATGTCACGTGCAAAACTTCTAATTGTTTGCTGTTCATCTGTTACGATAAAGCTCACTTATATCACCCTTCTATATGACTTTCTCTGTATAACCTAAATATGTGGATTGAACGAGTGGATTTTGGATTAATTCATCTGCTCTGCCTTCAAGGACAAATTTCCCTCTGTCCATAACATATGCTCGATCAGCAACACTTAGGGCTGCCTTTACATTTTGCTCAACTAAGATCACCATTGCTCCAAATTCATCCCTAATTTGCTTCATAATATCAAGGATCTCTTTTACGATTAAAGGCGCTAATCCCATTGAAGGCTCATCTAGAAGGATCACTTTTGGATCAGACATCAATGCCCTTGCAATGGCTAACATTTGCTGTTCTCCTCCACTTAATGTTCCTGCAACGCTATTCATATGCTTCTGCAATCCTGGAAACATCTCAATCATTCGGTCTATTTTGGGGGAAACAATCTGTTTTTCTTTTCGGTATTTGAAATACATTCCTAGAATCAGATTTTCCTTAACTGTTAGATTGGAAAAGATTTGACGTCCTTCAGGAACAAGAGAAATTCCTTGTTCAACGACTTTATGAGACTTTACTCTCGTTAACGATGTATCATTGTATAAGACTTCACCTTCCGTTGGCTTGTAAGTACCTGAAATCGTTCCGAGCAATGTGCTTTTTCCTGCTCCATTCGCTCCGATAATCGATATGATTTCTCCAGGATTCACTACTAGATTGATTCCATCGATTCCTTTAACTCTACCATGATAGGTTGTAAGATTGATTGTGCGGAGTGTCATAGTACTTCCTCCCCTAAATAGGCAGCAATCACCTTTGGATTCTTCTTGATCTCCTCTGGTGTCCCTTCAGCAATCTTGTTTCCAAAGTCGATTACAACAATTTTATCTGCTATTTTCATAACTGTATTCATGTCATGTTCCACAAATAGAAATGAATAACCTTCTTGCTTCATGTCGAGTAGGATATCGGCAACCTTTGCAGCTTCTCCATCATTAAGCCCAGCCATTGGCTCATCAAGTAAAACAAGCTTTGGTTTCGAAACGATTGCACGTGCAATTTCTAAAAGCTTTTGTAATCCATATGGTAAGTTTCCTGCAATTTGGTCTGCTTGTTCAAGGATTCCTACCTTTTCCAAAGCTTCTTCAGCTAGCTGTTTTACCATTTCATCATCCTTTTTTACCGCCTTAGTTCTTAATGCCGCAAGAAAAACATTCGTTTTCATTTGTGGATGAACACCGAGCATTACATTCTCAAGAACGGTCATATTATCAAAGATTTGAAGGTTTTGAAACGTACGAGTAATCCCTTTAGAAGCTAAACTATGAACCGGTGTCCCATTAAGCTTTTCCTCCATAAACCAAACCTCACCACTAGTACTTGGTAGAACGGAGGAGATCATATTAAATAACGTCGTTTTCCCAGCACCATTCGGACCAATAACAGCAAGTATTTCTCCTTGATTCATTGTGAAGGAGACGTCGTTTACAGCCACAATTCCTCCGAATCGTTTCGTTAAATGATTAATCTGCAGGATGGTTGTTTTCATTTACGACAACGTCCTCCTTTCTTGTAACCGGACGAATTTTATCTTTGACCCGTTCATAAAGGGTGGCACCTGTTGGGATAAGTCCTTTTGGCATAAACATAACGACAAGGATTAAGACGAGACCATACACAATGATTTCAACTTCTCCACTTACATCGAATAGCAATGGAAGGTAATCCTTTACCCATTCACCGAGCATCGTCATTAAAAAGGCACCTGCTATTGCTCCCCAAATGGATTGCGACCCACCTACTACGACCATTACTAAAAATTGAATCGAGACTAATATGTGAAAGGTAGAAGGTGTAATAAAGTTCATAAAATGAGCGTACATACTTCCTGCAACTGCGGCAAAAATGGCACTTAATACAAAAATATGAAGTTTAAACTTTGCAACATTGATACCTAAAGACCTTGTTGCGATCTCACTATCATGAATGCCTCTTAACACCCTTCCAACATGAGAATGTACAATATTAAGGGAAAGGATTACGATTAAAACAACAATCCCCCAAATAAAATAGTAGAAGCTCAACTCTTGTTGTAAAACGAATCCAAAAAGATTCAATTTTGGGATTCCCGATAAGCCAGCAGCACCTTTTGTAATATCGGTAAGTCCTAGTAATAAAATAAACACAATGACATTGACACCAATAGTTGCAAATGCTAAGAAATGTTCTTTCAATTTTAATATAGGAATTCCGATTATAAAGGCTAACAGGCCTGTTACTAGTACCCCAACAATGAGTGCAATCCATGAAGACATTTGATAACTTGTCGTTAAAACTCCTGTCATATAAGCACCTAATCCAAAGAATGCTGCATGCCCAAGTGATATTTGGCCTGCATACCCCATTAGGAGACTTAATCCAATTGTGACCATGCTATAAATTCCAATTAGGATAAATAGACTTAGCATATAAGAATTATTGAATACTAGTGGAAGCACGATTATCGTGATAAGCATGAGAATCAGTGGTTTCGTTCGACTAGGATACAACATGTTCATTCCCCCCTCTCCTCACACGCGATTCCCAATAACTTTTGACATAATTCCATTTGGTGCAACAAATAGAACAAGTAATAGAATTCCAAAACTTATCGCATCGCTGTATGAAGTGGAAATATATCCTGCTGAAAAAGATTCAATAATTCCAATTAAAAAGCCTGCAACTACTACAGCAGGAACTTTCGTCATTCCTCCGATAATCATGGCCATAAAGCCTTTTAATCCAAGCATTAACCCCATATCATAGGTTGCACCTGTTACAGGGGCGATTACAATCCCGGCAATAGCTCCTACGGCTGCACTTAAAACAAATGCCAATGTAGACATGGAGGAGGTATTGATTCCCATTAGCCTAGCAGCTACTGGATTTACAACACATGCTTTTAACGCCGATCCTGTAATTGTTTTTTCAAAGAAGAAATAAAGAAGTACTAGTAGGAAAAATAGAGTACATATGACCCAAATGCTCTGTGGCATTAATACAGCTCCCATAATTTGAATTGGGTTATTAGCTGAAAAAGCAGGAAGAGACTTCGGATACGTTCCCCAAGCAAATAATCCAATTGCTTTAAGAACCATTGATAATCCAACTGTAATGATAATTAAGTTGATAAAGCTTGCACTTTTCGTTGGTGCGATTGCAAGTTTCTCAACACCAAATCCGATCAATGCAGTACAAAGCACAGCTAATAAAATAGCAACATATATCGGTAATCCAAGACTTGAAAAAGTGATGCAAAACATCGCGCCAAGCATCGCGAATTCACCTTGTGCGAAGTTAATAATGCCTGTCACATTGTAAATCGTCACGAACCCTATCGCGATTAATGCATAGATGCTTCCGGTAGTTAAGCCTGTGATCAAATATTGAATAACGGCATCCATTGTAAGCCTCCTTTAACGAAAGAACTCAGAAAGCATGCATGACTCACATCATACATGCTTCAATTGATTGTCTAAAAATGCTATTCTAATTCCCAGCCACTCTCCCCAACCTTAAGGATGGCCATACCATCACCTTCAACACCATTACGATTATCTGGTGATAGATTATAGGTTCCTGTAACACCTTTATAAGAGATTGTTTCTAAATATTTCTTAATAGATTCGGAATCCGTATTACCTTCGGAAATAGCTTGTAGCACCATTTGAATCCCATCATACGCATAACCACCGAATGGACCTGGGTTATAATCGTATTCTTCTATAAATGGTTCCGCAAAGTCTTTAAAGAGCTGAGTTTGTTCGTTGTCTTCTAATGAATCTAGAACATTTAATTTACTTCCAAGAACCAACACTCCTACCCCATCTGCTCCAACTTGATCTAAGAATCCTTGATTACTTACAGCATGGCTTTGTATCATTGGAACATCAATGCCTAATTGTGAATAGTTTTTCGCAATTATTCCTGCTCCAGGAGGACGTGACCAAATAATGATGGCACCTGGATTTTTAGGCTTAATTTTTGTTAATTGGACAGTCATATCAGTAGCTTCAGCATCAAAGTCTTCTTTTGCTACAATTTCAATCCCATTTTCTTTTGCCATTCCTTCAAAAACAGGAAGTCCAGTCTGACCAAAACCATCCCTTGCATTGATCCAAGCAACACTATCAATATTGTTATCTTTTAAATAATCAATGACATTTTGAAGAACTGTTTCATTGCTTTGTGGAGCTTGAACTGTGTATTCATTAAATTGGTCATTATTCAGTACACCTAACGCAACGAGTGGAATTTTATTTTCAGCAGCCACACCCATAAGTGCCACACTCGTACTTGTTTGAGTTCCACCAACTACAGCCGTAACATTATGTTCTGAAATCATTTTTTTCATAAGCACGACTGCATTTGTGTCGTCTGTTTCATAATCCTCGATGATAAGCTCTACCTTTTTCCCATTAAAATCTTTGTCTTTAAGTTGTTTGTTAAGTAATCGCGCAACGTCTACTTCAGGTTTACCTAACGCAGATGCTGGACCAGTTTCTGCAACGATAACACCGATTTTAATTGTATCTGAGGATTCCCCGCTAGGCTTAGCATCGCCTCCACTGTTTTCTCCTTCTGTTTGTTGTGAACCTCCACTACAGCCTGCAATAACAAATACACTTAAACAAATGACCAGAAATGACCAGACCCAAGAATTTTTTCTCATCGTAATTCGGCCCCCAATTTTTCTTTTAATTGTTCCTGAAGTGATATTTTTCTAATTTTCCCGCTGGCTGTCATCGGAAATTCATCCATGATCAACAATTTATCCGGGACTTTATAGTCAGCAACTTTGGGTCTTACGAACTCCAAAAGCTCTTTTACACTTGGTGAAGTATTTGGCTTAATTTTTACGCAAGCACAAGAGATTTCACCTAAAACAGTATCAGGCAGTCCAACTATTGCCACTTCCATTACATCCGGATGGGTATATAAAACTTCTTCTATTTCTCTTGGGTAAATATTATAGCCGCCTCGAATGATCAATTCTTTTTTTCGGCCAACAATTCTTAAGTTTCCTTGCTCGTCTAATGTGCCAAGGTCACCGGAAAAAAACCAGCCATCCTCATCTAATGCTTCTCTCGTTTTCTCAGGCATATTGTAGTAACCCTTCATGATACCAAAACCACGACAAGCTATTTCTCCAACCTCATTAAGACCAACATCTTCCTTAAATTCGTTCACAATTTTCACTTCGGCACCTGGCAGTACCTTTCCAACTGTTTCGGCACGAATTTGGTCGTCATCATCAAAAGCAGTCATAGTAAGGGTAGGTGATGTCTCGCTTAAACCGTAGCAAACAACGATATCACAGCCCATGTCTATTCGGATTCGCTTCACAATTTCAACCGGACATGGAGCCGCTGCGATAATACCTGTTCTCAATGAAGACAGATCATAATTTCTGAACTCAGCATGATTAAGCTCTAAAATGAACATCGTTGGTACGCCATGTTTGACCGTGATTCTTTCATTTTGTGTGGTTTCCAATGCTTCTTTGGCATTGTATTTTTCTGCCAAGACCATCCGAGCCCCAACCGCAATCGTACTTAGTATGCTTGGTACCATACCAAATACATGGAAGAGTGGCACAGCTACATAAAAGACGTCTTCTTCAGTACACTTCATCTCTTCAGCAGTAATGATTGCGGTGTTCACGAAATTACTATGGGTAAGCATCGCTCCTTTTGGTGCACCTGTAGAACCTGAAGTATACAAGATACAGAAAATATCATTTTCCGAATCGATTTTGATAGGCGAGAAAGGCTGGTCGTCGACTCTTTCAAGCAATTGTTCGTAACTCATATGGCCATCTTTCACGTACCGAACTGTAATGAGTCTTTCAAGACTTGTAACACGCCCAATTGCCAACGTGAATTGCTCATAATGTTTGACTCCACCAAATTCTTCGGCAAAAAAGGCAATCTTAGCCTCAGAGTTACGTAAAATGTACTCCACTTCGTCTTGTCGGTAACGAGTATTGAATGGAACGATGATGCCTCCAAGATGAGAGACGGCCATATAAATCACGACAAATTCATTCCAGTTTGGTAAACAAACCGCAATTTTATCTCCCTTGGTTATACCGATTTCTTGTAGTGAAGCTGCAAGATTAAGAGATTTCTCCCATAATTCCTGATAGGACAGACGTGTGTAACCATCGTATGAAACTTCATGATGAGGATCCTTTTTGCAAACGCTTTCTAAAAGCTCCGTAACGCTAAGTTTGCTTAATTCTTTTTTCATGTAATTCACCCCAATAACTAAAATTTCCTTTAATCAGTCAAGCTGAAGCCCCGACTGATTAAGACTACAAGACTTCCCAAATCGCCGCGATTCCTTGGCCTCCACCAATACATAATGCAGATGCGCCGTACTTTTTATTTCGTCTCTTAAGCTCGTAAATGAGCGATAAACTGATTCTTGCACCACTTGCTCCAAGTGGATGTCCTAATGCTACCGCACCACCATTGACATTCCCAATGCTCGGGTCAAAGCCTAGTTCCTTTTGGCAAGCAAGATATTGAGCAGCAAAAGCTTCATTGATTTCAATTAAATCCAAATCCTCAACTCTCATATTGGCACGCTCTAATGCCTGTCGAATCGCTGGGGCAGGTCCGATTCCCATGTACTTTGGCTCAACGCCAACTATTCCCCATGAAACTAATCTTGCTAGTGGTTTTAAATCTCGTTTTTGAGCATATTCACTAGAAGTGACGACCATCGTCGCTGCGCCGTCGTTAATGCCACTTGCATTTCCAGCTGTAACTACACCGTTTTCTATAAATCTAGCTGGTAATCGATTTAAAACACCAGTTGGTGTATCACGTGGGTGTTCATCTTGATCGATTACCTTTTCACTTTTTCTTACTTTCACCGTTACTGGTACAATTTCCTTTGCAAAAGTACCATTTTCTTGCGCTGCTAAGGCACGATTGTGACTTTGTGAGGCAAACTCATCAATTTGTTCTCTTGAAATCTCATATTTTTCGGCAAGATTTTCCGCTGTAATAGCCATTGAGCATTTCCCGTAAGGATCATAGAGCGCTTCCCATAGGTAATCCTCCATTGGTGCTTTTCCGAGAGGTAAGCCCCACCTAGCACCTCGAACGACATGTGGAACCTGGCTCATATTTTCTGTACCACCCGCAATGCTAACATTGGATTCTCCTAGTTTAATAGATTGCGCAGCGTTAACGATGGCTTGTAAGCCTGAGCCACAGAGTCGATTGACGGTTAATCCAGGCACATGCTCAGGAATACCTGACTTTAACCCGACATGTCTTGCCATATAAATTGCATCAGTACTGGATTGAATAACATTTCCGATTACTACTTGATCCACTTCTTCCGGCTGGATTGATGATCTGCGCATTGCTTCCTTTGTTGTATGCACGGCAAGGTCGATCGCTGTTACATCACGAAATGATCCCCCGAATTCTGTAAAAGCAGTACGTGCACCATCGATGACAACAATTTCTTTACTCAATGTACTTCACCTTACCTTCCAACAAATTGTGGCTTTCTTTTTTCTACAAAAGACTTCATGCCTTCAACACGATCCTTACTTGCAAATGCATTTCCGAAACAAGCCGTTTCAAGATCCAAGGCCGCCTGTAAATCCACCTCTGTCCCTCGGTTAATAGAAGTCTTCAACATTTTCATAGCAATTCGTGGTTTTTGTGCTAATTTTTCAGCCCATTCAATCGCTTCTTCAAGTACACGATCTGACTCTACCACCTTATTGACTAAGCCCACTTCAAGTGCTATTTCAGCATCTATCATTTCACCAAAATAGAGCAATTCTTTCGCTTTCACTTGACCAATTAAACGTGGAAGACGTTGCGTGCCACCACCACCAGGGATAATGCCTAAATTAATTTCAGGTAATCCAAACTTTGTTGTTGGTGATCCGATTCGGAAATCACATGCAAGTGCTAATTCACAGCCACCACCTAAAGCAAGCCCGTTAACTGCGGCAATCACCGGCTTTGAGATGGATTCAATTTTGTCATAAGCTAGACGAGAGATTCTTGACATCTCCATCATGTCGGCACCATCTAAGTTGACCATTTCATTAATATCTGCACCTGCTGCAAACGCGCGGTCTCCTTTTCCAGTAAGAATGATGGCCCGAACTTCTGAATCCTTCTCTAGCTCCTCGAATAAAGTAAATAATTCTTTATATACTTGGCTACTTAACGGGTTATATGGAGGGCGATTTAAATAGACAATCCCAATATGTTGGTCATTTGTAAGGTATTGAATTGTATCCATTGTTTCGTAACACAACCTTTCTATATTATTTATCGTTATAGTCGTACCAGCCTGCTCCTGCTTTCTTTCCAACCCTGCCTGCGCGAACTAAATTACGCAATGTAAGGGGTGCGGCAAATCGTTGATCTTTGAATTCTTCGTAAAAATAATCCATAACATGAAGCCCAATATCGACTCCTGCATAGTCTTGTAGAGTAAACGGCCCCATCGGATAATTCAGTCCTAAAGTAACTGCCTTATCAATGTCTTCTGGAGTTGCAACTCCTTCTTCCACTAAACGGATTGCTTCGATAAATTGAGGAATCATAATTCGATTGACAATAAATCCTGGAACATCTTTCTTTACTTCAATCGGCTCTTTTTTCATCGCGATTGCCAATTCCTTGAATACGCTTACAGTTTCATCGCTCGTTTTGTAACCTCTAATAACTTCTACTAATTTCATTACCTGTGGTGGATTGAAAAAATGCATTCCCGCTACTTGTTCAGGTCTGTTAGTGCTACTGGCAAGTTCGGTAATTGACATGGAGGAAGTATTTGATGCAATCAATGCTTCCGGCTTTAATATTTCATCTAGCTGCTGAAAAATATCTTTTTTTGCATCTAAATCTTCAATAATAGCTTCAATGACGGCATCACAGTCTCTCACATCAGACATACTAGTCGTTAGTTTTATTCTTGAAAGAATGGCTGATTTATCATCTTCGGTTAATTTTCCTTTGCTTATGGAACGATCCATCAATTTTTCCATACGTGCTTGTGCACGATCTAGAAACCTTTGGTCGACATCTACTAGCACTACCTCAAATCCGCAAATTGCTGCTTGATGAGCAATTGCACCACCCATAGTTCCTGAACCAATTACACCAATTTGGTTAAATTCCATGGTAAACCCTCCGTTATGTATATTTTTCATATAGAAATCATAATTTTTACAATTTTCATATTAATTATAGTGTTTTTAGGAAAATGCTATCTACCGTAAATTAGAGGAATCGGAAGGTGTAGATTTCGGAAATTAGCGGAAAGGGTGAAGTAATGCCCGCGAGATTGAGCATTTAAATAAAAAAACAGCTGACTCTGTATCGAGTCAGCTTTTGGGTTAATCTATTTATTTGTCAGTGGAATAGTTAATACATTCTCTTTCGAACCATCTTTAGCGGAATAAACAAAGAGTTCGAATCTGGCTTCATTTTTTGCATTTGCTATTAATTTTTTCTCAATTGGGATTTCAAAGTCACCCCAAGATGGTGCACCTACTGTTTGATAGTGATTTTCAAGTAGCTTTTCCTCACCATCATAAACTGCATAGTCAAAAACACCTTCAAAAACTTGAGCTTTACCAGTAAATACGAATTCATTATCCGTCTCAGTCACTTTTACATCCTTGAAAATTTTGTTCTGGTAAACTTTATCTTCATTCGTCAGTGTTACATCATTTTCAGTACCTTGTTCATTTTCATCTACTTCATTATTTTCTTCTTCCTCAGATGCTTCATCATTATTGTCATCAATTTGTTCCTCTGTTTCATTCGATTCTTCGTTCTCGTTAGGTTGATTAGATTCATTGTTTTGATTACATGCGGCCAAGATCGTGGCAATACTTAGTATGGTAATAAGAAATAGAATTTTTTTCATTTAAAACCTCTCCTATATCAAATTATATCTATTTCTATTCTGCGTAAACTGAAGGTAAAAAATACCTAGGGACAATTAAAGCTTGAGTACTTTCCTATCAATTTCAGCTATATTAGGCATAATGATTAATTGGGTAATCGAGAAAAAAAGTTGTCCAAAATGGTGCATTTTTCGCATATACATAGGAACACGTCCATTTAGACAGGAGAAATCTTTATATATGTCATTTTTTACGAAAGCATTTGCTATCCTTGTTGGCAGCACAACAATCGCATTAGGGATAAATATTTTCTTAATACCCAATAAAGTTTTAGATGGTGGGATTATTGGTTTAGGTTTAATTATTAGTTATTTATTTCATACCAACGCTGGTTTCACCATCATGATCTTAAGTATTCCTATCTTTATTGTCTCATGGTTTAAGTATCGATCCTATTTTTTTAATAGTTTGCACGGTATGCTTCTGTCCTCATTTTTCATTGACCTGTTTCATAACTTAAATCAACTCCGTTTACATATTTCACCTATTCTTAGCTCGTTTACTGGTGGTATCTTGATTGGTTTTGGTATTGGAATTATGCTTCGCTTTGAAACAAGTACTGGCGGGACAGATTTATTAGCCCAGTTCTTCTCAGAGATCGTGAAAATGAATGTAGGGATCATCATTCTGATTATCGACGTTTTTGTCATTTGTCTTGGGGGTTTATTCGTTTCTAGTGATACATTCTTACTTTCTACTATTACCATATTAGCTGGTGGAATAACTACAAGTGTCTGCACTTGGAATTTGAAAAATAATGATTTTAAAACGAGATCTTAATTTCAATATGCCCACTATTATCTAATTTATTTTTACAATAAATACAATCATATAAAAAGCGGAATTAGGTAAAATATAATCGTTGTCTTAACAACAAGTAAAAGTAGGAGGCTGTAAAATGGCAAATCAACTTGACACAAATAAATTAAAACAAGCAGAAGCTCAAGCTTCAATTGCAAAGGACATGATTACTTCCGCAATCGAACAGTCAGCTGCAAACCAAATTTTAGCAAACGAAGCTTTAAAATCAGCTTCACAGGAGATTGCTCAGATTCAAACATTAATAAGTCAGGCCCAATCTACACTTCAAACACAAACAACAAACGAATCTTAAATTAATATGGACCCCTTTTATACAAAAAGGGGTCCATTACCGTGTAGGAAATCAGATTTTAACTCGTTTGGGAGGTTGCAGGCAGTTTTCTCTGATAGGTAAATAATACAACTCCTCCAACTACATTAACTTTAAACCACGCTTGATTATGCTTTGAATGGGTTCTTCTGTTGTGGTAATTATGTTTACTTTTGGAAAACTAAGCTGAATCCTGTTACGAACTTGATTTTTTATGTAGTGGTTGTGTTGAAAAACGCCACCTTGTAAAATCAAATCAAATTCGGTCTGATGGATGCCTGCATTTTTAACTGCAGTATTTACGAGAAGTAGCAGTTCCTCTACAGCACGCTCTAATATCCGTTTACTTACTGAATCACCCAACCGAAATGCCTCATCCACTGTGGTTGCAAGAGCCCCAACATCATCAACTGAATATGTATCACTATAAGCCCAATTATATAGTTCTTCAATTTTTGTAAAATCAAATTTCTCCAATACTAACTTGGCTAACAGTGTATCTTCTCCACGACCATCCTGCATTTTAAGAACAGATTCAATGGCTTGTTTGCCAATCCAATAACCGCTCCCTTCATCCCCAAATCGGTGTCCCCATCCACCGGAACGGACAATTCGATTGTTGCCATCATGAGCAAAAACGATTGAGCCTGTACCCGCAATTAAGAGGACGCCAGCTTTGTTTTGGGTCGAGCCTAAAAGGGCAGATAGACAATCATTTTCTACTTGTAATCTTTCAACCTTAATTGGCAAGCCGTTTACGGTATCCTTAACAACTCTGGAAACTTCTTTTTCATCATTGTCCGTATCAATACCAGCAAGCGCAAATACAGCTTTTTGCACGTTACCCACATTACTCGGATCAATCCCTGCATCCTTAAAGGCAGCAAGAATAGCTTTTTCTAAAGCTTCTTTGACTTTGATAGCCCCTGCTACATGATAATTTGTGGCACCAGCTCTTCCTTCACCAAGCATGGTTCCATTTGCATCCACCAGGACTGCATGTGTTTTTGTTCCACCCCCATCGACCGCAAGCAGTTCGATGGTATTCTTATTCATTGGCTCCAGTCCAATCTGTTATGAAGCTTGAAACTTTAGCCGCGGATTTGTTAAGATGTTCTCGTTTTTCATCTAACCAAGCTGAGAGTTCTTCTTGTTCAGTTAAGCGTGTTTTGATCGTTTTTTCCATTCTACTTGGACTTGGTCCACCCTCTAAATCACGGATTTTAACAAAATACTCTGGACTTAATACTTGCTTTAATTCTTCTACTGTTAAGGTGGATTCCTTGCCAACTATTTTTTTAGATTGCTCATTTAATAATTCTAGTGTTAATGATTCTAGCGATGTTTTACCTTGGTTTGTAAGCTCTTTAACTGTAGAACTTACAACATGATGTGCTTGGCGGAAGGATAGACCATCACTACGTACAATTGTATCCGCTAATTCTGTTACATTCGCAAAGCTTTCTCTAGCACGTTTTAAAAGGGTTTCTTTATTCACTTCCATTGTAAGTAAGACAGAAGTCAACAACTCATAAATGCCACCTAGTCTCTCGATGGCTTTCCAAATATATGGCTGCATGTCATCTTCAGTATCGACAATGTCTCCGAATGGAGTGTTGTGAACCATCAATAATACTGTTTGACAATCACCCGCTACACTTGATAAAAGTGCTCTCATGTGTTCAATTGAAACAGGGTTTCGTTTTTGCGGCATGATTGAACTGATTTGCACATATGGGGCAGAAAGAAGAAAAGCGCCATATTCCTGTGTTCCCCATAATAAGAAATCTTGCATGGACCTTCCGAGATTTAAGGCTGATAATTGAACAGCAGTTGCTGTTTCTGCGATATAGTCGGCACCTGCGACAGCGTCCCAGGCATTATCAATCATATCCTCAAAACCTAGTAAATCCTTCATTCGTTCTCTATTAATGGCAAAACCTGAAGTTGTGAGTGCTGCTGCCCCCATACTACTGCGGTTTACAGTTTTGTATGCAGATTGAAGTCGAATAATATCGCGAGTCAACATATCGGTCATTGCATTTAAATAATGGGCTAATGTTGTTGGTTGCGCCTGTTGCGTGTGTGTATATCCAATCATAATTGTTTCTTTATGCTCGGTCGTCATTTCGATTAGTGCCTCGCGGAGCTTTAATGCCTTTTCGATTAATGGAAGAAGCTTTTTCCTTAATGTCATGCGATAGATGGCAATCCCCATATCATTTCGGCTCCGAGCAATATGCAGGTTACCTGCGAGGTCACCTGCATCTTCAATCAATGCATGCTCGACTTCAAAAAATAAATCCTCAAATTCGCCAGTGTAACTTCTCTTTTGAATTTCATCTTGATCAAGGTGAGATACTGCCTTGGCAATTTTTTTTGCCTCATCTTTTCCAACGAGCCCTTGTTCGACTAGCATAATTAAATGGGCATTGTGGATTTCAATCATTGAATCAAGCAATTGATGCTTTGCCTCATTATAGGCAGGTTCAAGTACCAGTGACGTATACGTTTTAGAAGGAAAAACTGTACCTTCAGTTTCAATGATCTTATCTCTAAGTGAGTTTTTCATTCTAGTCAATCCCTTCTGTTTCTTTATCTGCGATCCAATTTTTGATTAATTCATTCATGTTTACCGCTGCCTTTTCTACAATTAACTTTCCTTTTTCATAGGAGGTTTGTTGAATTAGACCTGTATAGCCATCCCAGGCTCTCGGTGTTCCTTCTACTAGAACATATGGCATAGAAGAAAGTGGGGTCACCTCTTTAAATTCTGTGTCCCCTTCTTGTACATGCACCAAATCGGGACGAAATGCTTTTACCGCGGACATTTCATATGGGCCACCATGGCCTCTACCTTTTGTCCCCACAAAACCGATCTCTTCAGCAGCATCGATCGCAACCATCTGCCACCAGTTGATTAACAAGAAGCTAGCGTCCGTATGTTTCCCTGTCACATATTCAGCGACTGTTCGAGAAACTCCCATATTGGCATCATGAGCATTTAAAAGAACGATCCTTTTAATCCCTTGGTTGATAATTCCCATCGTTATATCAATTAAATATTCGGTGATAATACTTGGTCGAATCGGGATCGTCCCTTGATATTTAGAAGTTTTTCCAGGACATGCTGTATAGGGAACCGTTGGCAAAACGGCTCCACCTAGATCATCATCAATTAAATCTGCAAATCCATCAGCAAGGATAATATCAGTTCCTAAAGGAGAATGCGGCCCGTGGTACTCAAAGCTCCCTAATGGCACAACCGCAAATGTTGCCTGCTCCAACGTCTTCAAGTCTCTTCCGTGAACATCACTAGCCTTCATATTAAAAATATCCCCCTTCTTAGATTGCGGAGCCTGCTTTTCCATCCGTAATCTTTTGTGAAATAAATAGAACTGTAATTATTAAAATGATTTGAAGCACGCCGTATGCACACGCAGTTCCAAATTGGAAAGCGTACATTTTTTGGAATATCGCAACTGATAGTGGCATCGTTGACGTACTATAGATCAGGATTGAAGCAACGAATTCACCTAACCCTTGAACTAATGCTAGCAACGTACCAGCAAGAATACCTGAGAAGGCCATTGGAACAACGACTCTTCTAAATGTGTACCACCAATTGGCACCTAAGCTTCGCGCTGCTTCCTCTACTGATTCATCCATTTGCATTAAAGCTGCAGAAGTAGAACGGAAGATAAGTGGTAAATGTCGTACAAAATAAGCCAAAGGTAAAATCCAGAAGGTTCCGATTAACACTTGGTTAAAACTGAATACGTTAGGTTCACTAAATGCTGCAATTAAGTTAACCGCTACAACCGTACCAGGTAATGCCCAAGGAACCATGATTAGAATATCTAATAAGGCTTTCCCTTTAAATTTCGTCCGAACCATTGCATAGGCCGCTGCCACACCAAACAGGATATTACCTGCTGTTGCGACAAAACTCATCTGTAAACTGTTCCAAATTGGACGCCATGTTCGTTCATCTGTAAACAGGTCAATATAGTGTTGCAGGGTGTACGCAGTTGGGATAATCTGTACCGTCCATTCCCCGTCCACGGAAAACGAAATAAGCACGAGGACAAGAATTGGAAGCATTAAGATAATAACCCCAACAAATGAAAGGAACATCGATAAGTATTTTACAAATGGGGAACGTAATTCAGTTCTATGAACACTGATCCCTTTGCTTTGGTTTTGGAAGTTACGTCTTCCTTGATACCATCTCATTAAAATTAAGAACGAAATCGACACAATGGATAGAATTGTAGATTGCGTTGCCGCCATATCTAAATCTCCATTTGTACGAGATAGATAGATTTGCATCGTCATGGTTCTTTCTACACCGAACATTAAGGGAGCTGTATAAGAAGCCATTGAAATCATAAATACAAGTAATGAAGAAGCTACGAGTGCTGGAGTCAGCATTGGTAGGATTACCCTTCTCCAAATGCGAATTCTTCCTGATCCAAGGCTTGTTGCTGCCTCTTCCAATGAAGGATCTAACCCTTTGATTGCTGCAGCCGCCGTTAAGTAAAAATACGTATACATTGTAAAGGTGTGTACCACTATTACCCCAACGACACCTCTTAAGGCAAATGGAACCTCTTCCAGATTAAATAGCGCTTGGACAGCTCTTGGAATAATCCCACTTTCCCCATAAAGGAAGGTAAATGACAGTACCCCAACTAGTGGTGGTAACGCCATCGGTATTAGAATTAAGACAGAGAGAATTTTTCTTCCTGGGAATTCGTAACGTTCCATTAAAAATGCCATCGTGACACCAACAATGGCACACGTAATTACACTTATTACCGATATATATATACTTGTCCAAAGCGCCTCTAGGTTTGCTGTACTTGTTAAACCAAAGAAGCGTTGGTAATTTTCGAGATTTGCACCTTCTTCACCGACCACGGATTGAATAAACGTTTGATAAAACGGATAAATAACATAAGCTAATAACACTAAAAACAATGGAGAAATTAACACATACACAAAATATTTTGAACGGGTAAGTCGTGCCCACCAGTGCTCTTGCACGACTGTACTTTGATTCGCACTCATTCTTTCACCTCCTATTCGCCTATCAAGTAAATTCCATTTTCGGGTACGTGAAGGGTAATTGAATCACCGCGACTTAAAATTTTGTTGCCTTTGTTAATAATCATGACCTTTATAACATTGGATCCTACTTTCACAAGATAATTGATACTGACTCCTGTAAATTCAACAAGCTGAACCGTGCCTGTTAATTGGTTCACACCTGGTCCTTCATGCAATGCTTCCGGTCGAATCGAGCATTTGATTTTTTCACCTACAACAAGCTTTTTCCCATTTGCAGATTGAGTCATTGAACCTGTTACGAAAACATCCTCTTCCAATTTCACTTTGACTGCGTCACCATTAATTTCAACAACTTCGCCATTAACAATATTGGATTCTCCAATAAAGGAGGCTACAAAGTGGTTGGAAGGACGATTATAGATTTCTTGAGGAGTGCCAATTTGCTGAACGACTCCATCTTTCATAACCATTATGCGATCAGACATCGTCATGGCTTCCGTTTGGTCATGAGTAACATAGATCGTTGTGACACCTAATTCAACTTGCAATCTCTTAATCTCAATTCTCGTTTCCTCACGAAGCTTCGCATCTAAGTTTGATAGTGGTTCATCAAGCAGAAGAATATCCGGTTCAATAACGAGTGCACGCGCTAAAGCAACACGCTGCTGTTGTCCACCAGATAACTCATTGATTTTACGCGTACCATATTGATCAAGGTGAACAAGCTTTTGTGCTTTTTCTACCTTTTCTTTAATAACGGCTTTCGGTAATTTACGTACTTCAAGACCGAATGCAATATTTTCAAATACGGTCATATGTGGGAATAGTGCGTAGTTTTGGAATACCATACCAATGTTACGCTTGTTTGGTTGAAGCGTTGTTACATCTTTATTATCAAACAGAATTTTACCCTCTGTAGGAAAATAAAATCCCGCTATCATCCGCAATGTCGTTGTTTTCCCACATCCTGATGGACCTAAAAATGTGAAAAACTCACCAGGTTTTACATCGATATTTACGTTTTCTACCCCTTTTGCTTTACCAAACATTTTACTAACATGATCAAGTCTTACATTTTTCAAACCAAACACCTCGCTGTATAAAGTACTACTTCCTAACCTTTAAAAAGGGGGTGAAAACAAATCTTCACCCCTCTTACAAGAACTTATTAATTTTTACCTTTGATATTTTCATCCCAATGTTGCATCCACTCAGCTTCTTTTTCAGCCATTACTGACCAATCAAGATCTAATGACTTCAATTCAAGCTCTTGGTACCAATCTGGCATTGTAGACTTGTCGATGTCTGTACGAGTTGGAATTTGGTATAAATCTTCTGCTAATGTTGTACGTGTCTCTGGTTCAAACAAGAACTCATAGAATAATTTTGCATTCTCAAGGTTCTTTGCATTTTTCACAAGACCAACAGCATCAACTAAGATTGGTGCACCACTTTCTGGATACACGAAATCAAATGGTTGGTTGTGCTGATTTTTTTGGATTAAAATGTCTTGAAGGTTCCAAAGAGAAATAGATCCCTCTTGACGAGCAAGCTTTAAGTATAGATTAGTAGGATCTTGTGCATATTCTTTTGTATTCGCATCTAATTTTGCAAGCCATTCGTACCCAGCATCTGGATTATCAGCACCTTGCTCATGAATCATTGCAGAGTAGATGGTTCTCATCGTTCCAGATGCTAATACACCACGGATAATGATTTCATCCTTCCATTTTGGGTCTAGAAGATCATCCCAATCTTGTGGAGCTTCTTCTTTAGACAGCATGTCAGAGTTAATCATGATTACCTCTGGTAAAAGCATTTCACCATACCAACGTCCTTCAGCATCCTTGTGTTCTGGAAGAATACTAGCATCAAAGCTTGGCTTAAATGATTCAAGTAAATCTTCATCTGCTGCTGTCATGAACGCGGATTGCGTTCCTCCCCACCAGAAGTCAGCTTGTGGATTTGCTTTTTCTCCACGAACACGCTCAAGAACTTGTTGAGCACCCATTGTTAATACATCAACCTTAACATCTGGGTACTTTTCATTGAACATCCCAACAACTTGATCCACAATTGTTTGGTCACGAGCTGTATAAATTACGAGGTTACCACTTGCTTCAGCTGTTTCTTCCGTTTTGCCTTCGTCATTTCCCTTAGCTGGCTCCTCTTCCTCAGTAGAAGAACTACCAGAGCATGCTGATACAAAAAGCATCAATGCTGCAATCAAAAGAACTAAAAAATGCTTCTTTTTAAACATAAGAATCCCCCTTAAATCATTTTTATTTATTCAAAAGCAGGACCATTTGACCTACTAAAGAATCGAATAGAATAAGAGCTTGCTATAAAATATGCAGAAAAATGATGTGTATTCTGCTATTCCAGCTAGTTTAAAATACTTTCATGCTCTCTGAGGAATAGCGAGATAGCTCCAAGCACGCCTGCATGTTCACCTAATTGCGACAATTGTAATTCAACCGAACTCGGAAGATACCTTTGGACAATAAGCCGTAATTTAGGAAGAATGTAATCGGATGATTTCATGACACCGCCATCTAATAAGATAATTTCTGGATTTAATAGAGTGGCTGCATTAATGATTCCATATGCAAGATGTTCAATCGCTTCATCGACCACTGTTTGGGCAATCTCATCACCAGCTTTTGCCAGTGAAAATGCCTGCTCTCCTGTGATTTCAGAATTCAGTGCCTCTTTATACAAAGGGTGACCCTCGTGTTGCAAAATCAGTTTTGTTACCTTTTCTCCAATTGCTTTTCCTCCAGCAACACTTTCAAGATATCCATACCGGTGAAAAGTGGGTTTAAATTCATTTTTTATATCGTTCTTATCAGTGACGATATATCCGAATTCCCCAGCCGCATTTGAAGAGCCACGATATAACTGATTTTGAATAATAATGCCACTCCCAATACCAGTTCCGACGGCTATAAATAAAACATTTTCCTTATTCTTCGCGTTTCCTAACCATTGTTCTCCAAGAACGGCTACATTCACATCATTATCTACAAAGATTGGGAAAGAAAAATATTGTTCTGCCTCCATCAAAAGCGGATAACGAACCCAATTTAAACTTGGTGCTTCGACAACAACGCCTGATGCCGTTTCTGTAATACCTGGTACGCCTATTCCCATACCCAATATCTTTGCTGGGTCGAGTTGACTACTTTGAATCAACTCTTGAACCTCTTTATGTATTTGTTTGACTAAGCCACTTTCTAAGTACTTACTTGTGCTAAAGCTTGTTGAACAGAGCATCTTTCCATTCAGATCGGAAATAATAATTCTTACCTTTGTGCCTCCAATGTCTGTTCCAATTACATAAGCAGCGTTTTCATTAAAATAAAGATGAATAGGCCTTCTTCCTCCTTGTGAGGAGGATTCACCATTTCCCTTTTCATGAATCCAATTTTCTCGTACTAGTTCATCAACCAATAAGGAAACAGTCGGTTTACTAATATTTAGTTTTTCAGATATTTCTGCCCTTGAAATTGGTTGATAAATTCGAATACATTGTAGGACCATTTTTTTATTATTCGTTCTTACATGAAGATGGGATGGTAGTCTATTCATAGCATCACGGCCTTATTTCGTTTAGTTAGTTAGTAAGTTTAACTAATTCAACTACACTATATAACAATTTGATATCGTTTACAATACTAAATTTTCTAAATTTACTAAGTACACTGGTAAAGCTGATTATTACTATTATATCAACGGTTTGTCCTAAAACTATATGCCTCCTACGTTATACCTACAAAGAAATAGCAAATAGTTATTTGGTAATATTTACAATATTCAGAAAGGATATATAATTCGAATTGAAGGTATGATCATTAGTTAGTTAGTTATAATTACTAACTAAAAATCCTAAGAAAGGAGAGTTTTGTAGATTTTTTTACCTAAAATTGAAAGGGGTTACAAAATGAAGAAATGTCTCTATGTATTGATGTCCATTCTTTTACTTGCTTCATTATTCCCACCACTCAGTCTAGCACAAGAACAAAGTGAAGCCGATGTTGAACTTTGGAATGCAGTTAAGCCTCTAGATACCACCGTCACTTTCTTAAACACAGGTGCTCACCCAGATGATGAACGTAGTGATTTTCTAGCCTATTTATCCCGAGGGCTAGGTGTTAAAACAGCAAGTTTAATAGCTAACCGCGGTGAAGGCGGTCAAAACGCAATCGGAAACGAACTAGGAAATGCGCTTGGAATTATTCGTTCAAATGAAATGATAGAAGCCGCAAAGGTAAATGGTGTAAAAGCCTATCACTTAAGTGAAACAACCTCTGATGCGATTTATGATTTCGGTTTTTCCAAATCACCAGATGAAACACTTGAAAAATGGGGAGAGGACGTCACGTACGAACGTCTTATCAAATTTATTAGAACCTATCAACCTGATATTGTCATGCCTTCCTTCCTAAATGTTGATAGCCAACACGGACATCACAGATTGATCAATATCTTATCTGTTAAAGCTTTTGAAGATGCCGCAGATCCATCTGTTTTCCCAGAGCAATTAGAAAATGGGTTAGAGCCTTGGCAGATTAAAAAACTTTACTTACCAGTTTCAGAAGCCGAAGCTACAACATCTATTGAAATCGGCGATTATGATCCAATCTATGGAATGAGTTACCCACAACTTGGTGAAGCTTCAAGATACCTACATAAAAGCCAAGGAATGGGACGTGATATTCCAGTTGAACCAAAGCAACAACATCTGAAATTAGAAAAATCAGCAGTAGATACAGAAACATTTGATTTATTTGCAGGAGTACCTTATGATTTCCAGGCTTGGGCAGACATCGTTCCTGCTAAAAATATCAGCGAGCAATTAGACATATTGCAAAATAATCTAGAAAAAATTATTGAGCTTTACCCAAATCGCGAGGCAATTTTACCTGAGTCTCAAAAAGCTTTACGCTCTGTTCAAAAATTAATCTCAACGACAAAATCAGGTAAACTAGATGATGCACTTAAAAATGACCTGCTTCATAAGCTTGAACTAAAAGAAGAACAGCTTCAACAGGTAAGCTTAGTCTCTTCAAACTTAGCTGTTGATAGTGAAATTGGTTCTTACGTATTGACACAAGGTGAACAAACTCAAGTAGAGGTTACGGTAACAAATAACGGTAAGCAAAAAATTCATCATATTGAAGCGGCTTTACTGACTCCTGAAAACTGGAAGCATGAAGGTGCGAGTCAGTTAAAGCATTTAAAGCCAGGTGAATCAAAGACTGTGAGTTTTAATGTAACTGTTCCAGCTGATGCAGAGTATTTTCAACCTTATGATCATGCTTCGATTCAAGCACAGTTAACATTTAAGGAAAATGGTGTGGAAACGACATCTGTTATCGACTTAGATAATACGGTAAGTGTTCTTCCTGAGTTAAGCGTTACACCGGATCCAGTAAACATTACGGTAAATACAGCTAATGTTCAAGATGAAATCCCAGTTTCAGTTAAGGTGAAAAACTATGCCAATGGAGCTAAAACTGCAAAGGTTTCTTTGGACTTACCAAAAGGCTGGACGAGTGAACCTGCTGTAGGAGAAGTAAACTTCACAGAAAGATTCGAGGAAAAAGTAGTATCATTCACATTAGTACCACCTTCAACTGTCGCAGAGGGTAATTTTACAATTGCAGCAATCGCAGAAGCAGATGGAAAGTCTTACAACACGACTGTACAAGAAATTAAATATGAGCATATTAATGATTCTTACTTCATGTATCCTGCTGCCATTAACGGTGTTGCTTTTGAATTATTAAAACCAGATAATCTTAAAGTTGGTTACATCGACAGCGGCTTTGACACAATTGCTGATTCTTTCATTAATGCAGGGTTCGATATTACAAAGCTAACTCCAGAAGATTTAGCCACTGGAGATCTCTCACAATACGATACAATCGTTACGGGGATTCGTGCAACTCTTGGTAGAGAGGATCTACTAGCAAATAATGAAAGATTGCTTGAATATGTGGAAAATGGTGGACATTTGGTCATGCAATACGTGACTGCAGCAGATCCATGGGATGCTGAGTTAACACCACCTCACTATTTAAAAATTGGAACCCCATCCATTCGCTGGCGCGTAACGGATGAAAATGCAAAAGTTGATGTACTTCAACCAGAGCATGATCTCTTTAATTTTCCTAACAAGATTACTGACAATGACTGGGATAACTGGGTACAAGAAAGAGGCCTTTACTTCCCAATGGAATGGTCAGAAAACTATGAAACATTCGTTTCAATGGCAGACCCTAACGAGGACCCATTCACAAGTGGAATCCTAATGGCTGAATACGGGGAAGGTACTTATCTATACACCAACCTAGTGTTCTACCGCCAAATTGGTGCTCAAGTACCTGGAGGATATCGTATCTTTGCTAACTTGATTAGTTATGGGGCAAAAAATTAAAGATATAGGAACATT
Source organism: Ferdinandcohnia salidurans (assembly GCF_042680725.1). Classification (NCBI taxonomy): domain Bacteria; kingdom Bacillati; phylum Bacillota; class Bacilli; order Caryophanales; family Bacillaceae; genus Ferdinandcohnia; species Ferdinandcohnia salidurans. Next base: position 185,810 of record NZ_JBHUEK010000010.1, on the reverse strand, counting down.
GGGAAAAGCTATAGACGTGGAGTCTATAGCTTTTTCGTATTTTAACATTTATTGGACAATTTATTTCTGAGAACAAGAGATTCAAAAAAATGTCTCAGGTAGCGCTCTTTGAGCTTCCAACATCGCGCAGCTGGCGTTTGAGAATTTTGCCGCTAGCGTTTCTCGGCAATTCGTCCACAAACTCGACCCTCTTTGGTACCTTATAGCTGGCTAGATTGTTCCTGACATGCTGGAGAATCTCCTCCTCAGATACTGGCGCTTTGATGACAACAAAGGCAGTGACTGCCTCGATCCACTTTTCATCCGGTACACCGACAACTGCGACTTCAGCGACCTGGGGCAACTCGTAGATACAGTCCTCTATCTGACGGGACGCCACCAGCACACCGCCAGTGTTGATGACATCCTTCACCCGATCGATTACCTCGATGTATCCTTTCTCATCCTGCTTCACGAGATCTCCAGAGTGGAACCAACCACCAGCGAACGCCTTGGCCGTCGCTTCACTTTTGTTCCAGTAGCCTAGACACAGCTGTGGTGAACGGTATACAATTTCGCCAAGTTCTCCCGGAGGTACACAATTACCTTCGGTGTCCACAACCCGCGCCTCGACGAAAAGCATTGGTCTTCCTGCGGAACCTGGGTGATCCGCATGCTCTTCAGGACGCAGAACTGTACAGGCAGGACCCATCTCGGACTGGCCATACACATTGTAGAAACCGAGCTTTGGCAGACACTTCTGAAGTCGTTCGAGTATTGGGCCAGGCATGATCGAAGCTCCATAGTAGGCCTTCCGAAGATTACTGAGATCTCGAGATGTCAAATCTGAGTGATTCGCGATAGAAACCCAAACAGTTGGAGCAGCGAAGAACGATGTAATGGCGTCCTGTTCGATGGCTTCAAGCACAGCACCAGCCTTGGGAGCAGGAAGCACTTTATTCCAGCCACCCACCAACAGTGCCGGCAGCATGAACACATGCATTTGCGCGGAGTGGTAAAGAGGCAGGCAGTGGAGCGCACGATCTGACTCCTTGATGTCCAAACCATGGATGCAACTTATGTAATGGTGCATTAGAGCACGATGCGTCATAATTGCACCCTTTGGGTCTGATGTGGTGCCTGAGGTGTAGAGTAACTGTGCAACATCCGTGTCTTCTACATCAAACTCATCATCTTCCACAGGACGGTTACTGTTACTGTAGGCCCACTCTAGGATTTCGTTCTCAAACCGTAATACCTGCCGATGGCTGTTCAACCTTGTCTGAGAAATCGCGTTGGCGAGGTCTCGGTCAGCAATTACGAACAATGGATCGGAATCACCCAGAATATAGTCGAGTTCCCCGGCTCGGAGTTGGAAGTTCACCGGAACGTGAATGGCTCCTATACGTGCTGTGGCCAGAAACAGTAGAACGTACAGATCGGAATTTTTACCGTAGGACGCGACTCGATCTCCCTTTTTCACCCCCTGTTCACGCAGTTTACGTGCGATACGCGTGACCGCCATGTCAAGTTCACGGTAAATCCATTCCCTGTCACCGAAGACAATGGCAGTACTATGTGGGATCCGTGCGGCCGTACGACGTACGGCCTCGGCTATGGTGTTTGTTCTCAAATCAATATCAGTCCTCTCTCGTCTATTTTTACACACCTATAAATTATGTAATATTCTAAAAATAAAGACTATTTATTTTGAATATTAGCCTACTCCTACTAGGCTGTCAATATATTTATAAAGCGTTTTCATGCTTTAACAACAAGAAGAGAGAGATTCCCTACAATGGTTTAAACGGAAAATATTGCTGGATTATTGGTAAAATAAATTTATGTTTGAAGAATTCTTTTTTGAAATGTAAAACGGACTCACCATCATCGGTGAGTCCGTGTCAATTTCGTATTTAACCACCAAGTATGTATTTGGTGGAGACGGTGGGACGTGCTTTTCCATGCTTTCGTCATGGCACTGACTATATCTTGAACCTGCAGTTATCAGGTCCTCCGGCGTATTATGCGAAATATAATTTGTACCTGGTCAGGTAGGATTTCACATCCTAGTACTACCATGATTCATGGCAGCCTATAAGTCGATACACGGCTGTTAGATTGCTCTACATACCGCTCGGCATTGCCTTATCGCATCAAGTACGACTTAGGTTTCACCGATAAAGCCGGATTATCACTTATGTGTTACCACATAAGGCGACTAATTACTAATCGAACCCACGTCCAAAGATATTGGCACTTAAGCTTCTACGAGTGTAGTCGATATATTAGCGTTTCGCTAACTTATCAGCCTATCGACAGGCTTCCAAGCAGCTAGTCTGGTTGTTCTCTTCCTTCGTCCTCAGACGGCGAACTCCGGCGTAGCCCACTTAAAGTGAGTCCCTGACCCTACCACATGGGCGATGGAGGGAGGAACCGCTATAGACTGTTATTAAGCAGCTAAAGCGAAGTTGTTGTTTTCTTTGCCAGTTATAGGCGTTGACGTTTTAACGAGGCCGATCCCCTCGACTCGCAACTTAAGCTCAAACTACCCCTGTCGAATCCGTAGCGTCCCCATTATAAAATGATAATGATGAACTTAATCACCAGTTATCTGGGTGTTTCGGATGAAGTGTTTTTGCTTTCGTTGACTATTCAATTGTCAACCTCATGTCTTATTATAGCACATGTACCTACAATTTCAATTGTAAGTTATTGTAAGTTACTTAAATCAAATGCACCTCGGTGTATTTGCGCCCAGATTTTTTCGAGCATGCTCGAAAAATTACATTTGAAAATCTGTGGCATCCGCCGGAGGCTAACTTTATTCAGTCATTCCGTAACTTTGATTAGTCGTTATACTTTTGATTTATCATCTATCCCAAATTAGAGTTTGGGATCTACTGCTGAATAAAGTTACATCTTCTGTCTTTCTCTGAAAGCACGTTCGATGTCACGTTTTGCTTCTTTTTTCTTTAGGTCTTCACGTTTGTCGTATTTTTTCTTACCTTTACCAAGACCTAATAAAAGCTTTGCATATCCATTTTTTAAATAAATTTTGATTGGAACAAGTGCATAACCTTCTTCTTTTGTTAGACCAATTAGTTTGTTGATTTCTTTTTTATGAAGAAGAAGCTTACGTGTACGAAGCGGTTCATGATTATATCGGTTACCTTGCTCATAAGGGCTAATATGCATGTTGTACAGGAATACTTCACCGTTATGAACACGGGCATATGAATCCTTCAAATTGGCTCGGCCATTTCGAAGAGACTTAATTTCTGTCCCTTGAAGAACAATTCCTGTTTCATAAGTTTCTTCAATAAAATAATCATGATTTGCTTTTTTGTTTTGTGCGATTACCTTGCCTGCACCTTTTGGCATATTGATTTCCCCCTTAACACGGTACCTTTTATTTTAGCAAAAATTGGACAACATCACAAGGTAAGGGTTTGACTCAATAATAAAATGATTCAGGAGCTCACACCCCTGAATCTGTTACTCAATATTTGCCTTATTCGCGTAGAAATACATCCATGCCATGAATCCACCTCCACCTATTAAGTTACCAATGGTCACTGGGATTAAATTGCGGATGACTCCATTAATAGTGACAGAGTCTGGATGATTCATCACATACGAAATAGCAAACGTACACATATTGGCAATGCTATGTTCGTATCCAGAGATAAAAAAGCAAAATACTAATAACATCATAATAAATATCTTAGGTCCGTCTCCTTGCATCCCCAAAGGTAAAAAGAAGGCAAGGCAAACAAGCCAGTTACAGAGAATCGCTCGAAAAAACAGGTGAGAAATGGGGAATTGTGTTTTGTTTTTAGCAATCGTTAAAAGAAACTCATTTGCAAATTCACCCTCAAATAAGCCGGTCATGTAAATTAAAAATGCAAAGAAAATGGCACCGATGATGTTACCAATATAGCTGTACAGCCACATTTGGCCAACCACATTCCACTTCATGATTTTACGCAGTGCTGCATATGTGTAATAAAAAGTATCTCCAGTAAATAGATCTCCTCCACCATAGGCAATGAGGATAATAGCTGCACCGAATGTGATGGCAGCAATAGGAAAGGCGACTGGTGATTGTTGCTCAAAAAAGAAATTACCTGTACGAAAAGCAACGATTACCCCAAACCCAATAAACATACTGGCTAATACGGCCCGTAAAAAATAGATGATCCTGCTTCTTTTAAATGTATCTCGGCGTGACAGTGCTAGCTTTTCAATACTTGATAGTAGCTTTACTTCCATATATCTTCACCCGCTAACGGATTAACTTGGTTTCACCTCATCAAAATATGGTGCAAGTATGTTTTTCAACACATTCGCACTATTTTCAAACTTTTGTTGTTCTTCTTCATTTAACTCCAGTTCCATGATTTCACGGATACCATTTCGGTTAATCACGCAAGGCACTCCAATATATACATTTTCTTGTCCATATTGTCCGTCCATATGAGCAGAAACGGTTAACACAGCATTTTCATTTGAAAATATAGCTTTCGTGATTCTAGCTAGTCCCATTGCAATTCCGTAGTAGGTTGCTCCTTTACTTTTGATAATTTCATAAGCTGCGTCACGTACTCGGATAAAGATTTCATCTAAATCTGCTTTTTTATACTTTTCATTTCGCTCCATATATTTTTTTATTGGGAGCGCACCTATATAAGCAGAGCTATACACAGGTAATTCACTATCACCATGTTCTCCGATAATATAGGCGTGAATATTTTTCGGAGCAACATTAAAATATTCCCCTAATAAGAATCGAAAACGTGCAGTATCCAGAATCGTTCCAGAACCTATTACACGTTCTTTGGGTAACCCGCTATATTTCCAGGTAGCATAGGTTAAAATATCAACCGGGTTCGTGGCGACAAGAAAGATTCCATCAAATCCACTTGCCATCACCTTATCGACGATTTCTTTAAATATTTTCAGGTTTTTTTCTACAAGGTCAAGTCTAGTTTCTCCAGGCTTTTGATTGGCTCCGGCACAGATGACAACTAGATCCACGTTTTTGCAATCATCGTAATTTCCGGATTTAATGAGTGTAGGATTTCCTGTAAAAGCTTTACCATGATTGAGATCTAGTACGTCCCCTTTGGCTTTCTCCTCATTTACGTCAATCATGATGAGTTCATTAACAATTCCTTGGTTCATTAAGGCAAAAGCGTAACTTGAGCCAACAAAACCAGTCCCAATTAGGGCCACACGACTGACACGATCCCCTATTTTCATATTCATGTTTTTCATCCTCCCGTCATTCAAATAACAACCTTTAGTATATGTTCCATAAAATTAACTATTCTGAAGTACAGCATAAAAAAAGCACTCCACACTTGTGGAGTACTCTCGGTTATCTTCTCTTCTTACGTTTCTTGCTTTTCTGCGGTGGTACATTGTCAAACTTCTTCTTTTTCTTACGAGGTTTGCGCGTTGACCATTCACCGTCTTTTTCGCTACTGCGCTTCTTGTCATCTTCACCTGGCTTACGACGGCTACTTCTTTTTTCGGACTTGATGATTTTCGGTTGTTCTTTTGAAAGCTTGCGACGACTTCCCTTCATGCCGACAACCTCAAAGTCAACAGAACGCTCATCCTTATTTACGTTGATAACACGAACCGTAATTTCATCACCAATGCGGAATACATTCCCGGTCCGTTCTCCAATCATCGCGTAACTTCTTTCGTCATAACGATAATAGTCATCTGTTAAATAACTTACGTGAACAAGTCCTTCAATTGTATTCGGAAGCTCAACAAACATTCCAAAGTTTGTAACAGAGCTAATGATGCCATCGTATTCCTCACCGATTTTATCCATCATATACTCTGCTTTTTTCATGCTATCTGTTTCACGTTCAGCTTCTACAGCGCGACGTTCCATATTGGAGGAATGCTCAGCGATTTCCGGAAGTTTTTCCTTCCATTTATCCTGAGTGGCATTGTCTATCTTACCTTGAATCAAATAAGTTCGGATTAATCGATGTACGATTAAGTCTGGATAACGTCGAATTGGTGACGTGAAATGGGTATAAAAATCAGTTGATAATCCAAAGTGACCCACGCTTTCTGGATCGTATTTTGCTTGTTTCATTGAACGCAACATGACGGTTGAAACAACCATTTCCTCAGGCTTACCCTGAACTGCCTCAATTACTTCCTGTAGCGCACGAGGATGAATCGAATTTCCAGCTCCTCTTACAAGGTAGCCAAAGTTCGTAATGAATTCTAAGAAACGTCTTAACTTCTCTTCATTTGGATCCTCGTGAATTCGGTAAATAAACGGCACATTCATCCAATGGAAATGCTCTGCAACCGTTTCGTTTGCCAGTAGCATGAACTCTTCGATTAATCGTTCACCAACGGAGCGCTCGCGTAAGACGACATTATATGGTGCGCCTTCTTCATTCACAAGAACTTTTGCCTCTTTAAAATCAAAATCAATTGCGCCACGTTTCATTCGTTTTTCACGAAGAATTGCAGCAAGTTGCTCCATATCTTCAAACATTGGCACTAGTGGCTCGTAACGTGTTCTTAGTTCTTCGTCTTTGTCGGCAAGAATGCTGTTCACATCGGAATACGTCATCCGTTCCGTTGTTTTAATAACACTTTGAAAAATGTCATGTTTAACAACAGCACCGTTTTGGTCAACTTCCATCTCACAGGATAGTGTTAGACGGTCAACCTTTGGATTTAATGAACAAATCCCATTGGATAAACGATGTGGAATCATCGGAATCACGCGATCGACAAGATAAATACTTGTTCCACGGTCACTCGCTTCCTTATCGATAGGTGAACCTTCTGTTACATAATGAGTAACGTCAGCGATATGCACACCTAGCTTGTAATTGCCATTTTCAAGCTTTGTAACTGTTACAGCGTCATCCAAGTCTTTTGCATCGGCACCATCGATAGTTACAATGACTTCATTTCGTAAATCGCGTCGATCTTCGAGATCTTTTGGATCGATTGTATCTGGTGTATTGTTGGCCTGATCTAATACATCCCTTGGAAATTCCTGTGGAAGGCCATGCTTATGGATAACAGATAGAATATCGATTCCAGGGTCATTTTTATGACCTAAGATTTCAATAACTTCTCCTTCAGCACTCATTCTTCCTTCAGGGTAGGTCACAAGCTTCACGACAACCTTATGTCCCTCTATCGCACCATTTGAAGCTTGCTTTGGAATGAAGATGTCATTTGCAATTTTTTTATCATCGGGAATAACGAATCCAAAGCTTTTACTTTCGGTATATGTACCTACAATTGTTTTCACGCCGCGTTCAATAATCCGAACAACGGTACCTTCTTTTCGTTGACCAGACGACTCAGTACTTATTCGAACAAGTACGGTATCTCCATGCATTGCATTTTTTAATTCATTTGGTGGAATGAATACATCATCCATTGTCTTATCTTCCGGCATCACGAATGCAAAACCTTTCGCATGCCCAGTGAGCGTTCCGCGGACAAGGTTCATTTTCTCCGGAAGACCGTAGCGATTACTACGAGTTCGAACGACTAACCCCTGTTCTTCCATCACCACAAGGGCTTTGACAAAATCCTTAAAATCCTCCGAACCTTTGATTCCGAAAGCTTCCTCAAGTTCCTGCACGGTTAAGGGCTTGTAGGCTTCTTCCTTCATAAAGTCCAATAATTGATTGATATGTTTTTGGATATCTTGTTCCATTTTTTCTTTCCCTCCCGTTACCAATCTAACTGCTCTAAAAATGCATACACATCTTCATGCAGCTGGTCACGTTCTTTGTCTAGGGTAATGACATGTCCTGATTCTTCGTACCATTTAATCTTTTTAAAATCATTTTCAACTGCTTCATATATAATATTCGCACTATCAGGATTTATCATTTTGTCATGACGAGCCTGTGCAACAAAAGTCGGAGAATAAATCATATCGACATTGTCCCGCACCTCTGCAATTAGGTTTTGCAATGCTTTTAATGTATTCATTGGGGTTTTCTTGAATGCTTCAATTTCCTGCTCGATTTGTTCAGATGATTTCCCTTCAAATCGCTTGTATTCCCGTGCATACTCTACAACACCCTCATACATGACCTCTTCGCTTTTTAGATACATTGGCGCACACATCGTCACTATCCCTTTTATAGGTACAGTGTAACCCAATTTAAGCGAAAATACCCCACCAAGTGACAATCCTGCAACTGCAATATTTTCGTAGCCTTTGTCTTTTAAAAGCTGGTAGCCATTCATGACGTCTTCCCACCAATCCTCGGGACCGGTATGGACCAATTCTTCCGGTGGGACACCATGTCCTTTGTAGATGGGTGCATGACAGGTATAGCCTCTATTCTCAAGGAAGCGGCCAAGCATCCGAACATCGGCAGAATTCCCGGTAAAACCATGTAGTAATAAAACAGCCTTTTCTCCACCTTCAAATAGGAAAGGTTGAGGTAATTTGATTTTCATTATGTATAACTCCTTTTGATGATATCCAGTATGTTTATTTTGCGCGTTTTTTCGGTATTCTACTATCGTACCTGAAAGACCTTTTTATGTGCAATAAAAAAGGCTAGACATCTCCTGTCTAACCTACTTTTGAATAGTTTTATAGTTCAAAGTATGATACTGCAATTGTAAGAACAAAGAATAATACCGCTAGGACAACTGTAACTCGGTGTAAAACTGCGTCAAGTCCACGAGCCTTTTGCTTTCCGAATAACTGCTCGGCACCACCAGAGATAGCTCCAGATAGACCAGCGCTTTTACCGGATTGTAATAAGACCACTACGATCAACGCGATACATACGATTACTAATAATGTAACAAGAACTCCATGCAACATATAAAACTACACCTCCTGAACGAGAACGCATATGACGTTAGTTTAAATGTACCATAAAAACACAAAGTGGACAATACTGCATTTTCTGACTTTACATTTTTTTCAAACCCAACATATGGCATTGTGATCTGTCGTAGTTTTTCCAAGGATTCACTTCATGATTTGGGCTGTTAACGTCCATATTAAGGTTGACTACTTTGAAAGGGATGAGATGAATGATCAACTGGGATTTTGATGAAATGGTAAAAGAACAGAAAAAACACAAAGCAAATTATTTAGGTGAAAATACACAGCAAGATAAGCAAAAGAAGCAGCAGCCGAAGAAAGAAAAGTAGTTAGATTTGGTTGCTCCACTCATCTTTACTTATTATAGGAGACTTCATACCTTTTTTCGCAATTAACGAGTGTGAATCTGGAAGCTTCTAGGAAAAACCGATCCTCTTTATGGTCTTTGCGGGTGCGAATCTGGAAGGTTCTAGGAAACACCGGTCCTCTTTACGCTCGTTGCGGGTGCGAATCTAGAAATTCCTAGGATAATCCATACCTCTTTACGCTCTCGGGGTTGCGTGTTTAACCGCAAAACCGCAATACACCAAAAAAAACGACAAGCTCGCGCTTGTCGTTTTCCTTTTATAAGATTAACCTCTTAAGTTATAGAAAGATGCTAATCCGTTGTATTGAGCTGTTTCACCAAGATTGTCTTCAATACGTAGTAATTGGTTGTATTTCGCAACACGGTCAGTACGTGATGGAGCACCAGTCTTGATTTGGCCAGCGTTTGTAGCAACTGCGATGTCAGCGATTGTGCTGTCTTCTGTTTCACCAGAACGGTGAGAGATAACTGCAGTGTAACCTGCGCGTTTTGCCATTTCGATTGCATCAAAAGTTTCAGTTAATGTACCGATTTGGTTAACTTTGATAAGGATTGAGTTACCTACGCCTCTTTCAATACCTTCAGAAAGTTTCTTTGTATTTGTAACGAATAGATCGTCACCAACTAACTGAACTTTTTTACCTAGACGCTCAGTTAAAAGTTTGTGGCCTTCCCAGTCGTTTTCGTCTAAACCATCTTCAATAGAGATGATTGGGTATTTTGAAACAAGATCTTCGTAGAATGCAACCATTTCTTCAGAAGATAGAACTTTACCTTCTCCTTTAAGATGGTATTTACCGTCTTCTTTGTTGTAGAACTCAGAAGATGCTGCATCCATTGCAAGACGTACTTGTTCACCTGGCTTGTAACCAGCTTTTTCGATTGCTTCTACGATTGTTTGTAGAGCTTCTTCGTTTGAACCAAGGTTTGGAGCGAATCCACCTTCATCACCTACAGCTGTGTTTAAGCCTTTTGCTTGTAATACTGCTTTAAGGTTGTGGAAAATTTCAGTACCCATGCGAAGTGCTTCTTTGAAGCTTTCTGCACCAACAGGCATAACCATGAATTCTTGGATGTCAACGTTGTTATCCGCATGCTCTCCACCATTGATGATGTTCATCATTGGTACTGGAAGAGTTTTTGAGTTGAATCCACCAAGGTATTGGTATAAAGGAATTTCAAGGAAGTCAGCTGCTGCACGAGCTGCTGCCATAGATACACCAAGAATTGCGTTTGCACCTAATTTACCTTTGTTTTCTGTTCCATCTAGCTCGATTAAAGCTCGGTCAATTGCAACTTGGTCAGTTACGTCGAATCCGATGATTTCTGCAGCAATGATTTCATTTACATTGTTTACAGCAGTTTGTACACCTTTTCCAAGGTAACGGCTCTTGTCGCCATCACGAAGCTCAACTGCTTCATATTCACCAGTTGAAGCACCACTTGGTACTAACGCACGGCCGAATGCGCCGGACTCCGTATATACTTCAACTTCAACTGTAGGATTTCCACGAGAATCTAATACTTCACGAGCGTATACATCTATGATAATTGACATAATAAAATCTCTCCTTTTCGATTAAAAATTAGTTTATTAGGTCGTCCTTGTAAAATTATTCAGTAACGTTTATTTCTTAAGTAAGCTGTTTCCAGTCATTTCAGCTGATTTTTGAATACCTAGTAGGTCAAGCATGGTTGGTGCTAAGTCTCCTAGGACTCCGTCTTCTCGTAATGCTAAACCTTCTTTTGTTACGATCACAGGTACTGGATTCGTAGTATGTGCAGTCATTGGATTGCCTTCAATGGTTACAACCTCATCAGAGTTACCATGGTCAGCTGTGATGATGGCTGCTCCACCTTTTGCAAGAATGGCGTCAACCACTTCTCCTAAGCACTCATCTACTACTTCAATAGCTTTAATTGTTGGCTCAAGTAAGCCTGAGTGACCAACCATATCTGGGTTTGCAAAGTTTAAGATAATTGCGTCATGCTTATCATCAGCAATTTCTTGTAAAAGTGCATCCCTTACCTCATAAGCACTCATTTCTGGCTTTAGGTCATAGGTTGCCACCTTTGGTGAATTAATTAAAATACGAGTTTCACCAGGGAATTCCTTTTCACGTCCACCACTCATAAAGAAGGTTACGTGAGGATATTTTTCAGTTTCCGCAATGCGAAGCTGTTTTAATCCATTTTGTGAAAGTACTTCACCTAAAGTGTTATCAAGATTTGTTGGCTTGAATGCCACGTATCCATCAACACTTTCACTGAAGTGAGTTAAGCACACAAAGAATAGCTTGTTTGGATGCTTTGGTCCACGATCAAATGAACGGAAGTCTTCATTTGTAAACGTATTTGAAATTTGGATGGCACGGTCTGGTCTAAAATTATAAAATATCACAGCATCATTGTCTTGAATCGTTGCAACAGGTGAACCATCTTCTTTTACAAGGACAGATGGTAGAACGAATTCATCGTAAATGCCATTTGCATAGGAATCATCGACAAGTTCAAATGCATTTTTATATGTAGGACCTTCCCCGTAAACCATTGAACGGTATGATTTTTCAACGCGCTCCCAACGTTTGTCACGGTCCATTGAATAATAACGGCCAGACAAGGTTGCGATTTCACCAACACCGTATTCTTTTATTTTTCCATCAAGCTGTTCCAGATAAGTTTTCGCGGTTTGAGGACCGACGTCTCTTCCATCTAAAAAGCCATGAATATATACTTTTTCAATACCTTCTGATGCCGCAAGTCGTAACAATGCAAATAGATGATCAATGTGACTATGTACACCACCATCTGATAATAAACCGAATAGGTGGAGTGCAGTTCCATTTTCCTTTACATGTTTCATCGCATCAAGGAATGTTTCGTTTTGCTCAAATTCATGATCGCGAATCGCAACATTTACACGAGTTAGGCTTTGGTAAACAACTCGGCCTGCACCAATATTTAAGTGCCCTACCTCTGAATTCCCCATTTGTCCTTCTGGTAAGCCAACAGCCTCGCCACTTGCCTGTAAAGTAGCGTGTGGGTATTGGTTCCAAAAGCGATCAAAATTGGGTTTGTTTGCTTGAGCAACTGCGTTTCCTTTTACTTCATCGCGAAAAGCAAAACCATCTAAAATAATTAGTGCAACTGGAGATTTACTCATTACTACCTGCCTCCAAAAGCTTAACGAAAGAGGAAGCATCAAGACTAGCTCCACCAACTAGAGCACCATCGATATCTGGTTGTGCCATGTATTCTTTAATGTTTTCTGGTTTAACACTTCCGCCGTATTGAATGCGAACAGCATCTGCTACGTCAGCAGAGAATTGTTCAGCTACTACTTTACGGATGTGAGCACAAACTTCGTTAGCATCTTCTGCTGAAGAAGATTTGCCTGTTCCGATTGCCCAAATTGGTTCATAGGCAATGACAACTTCTTTCGCTTGTTCTGCTGTAAGGCCTGCTAACGCCTTTTCAATTTGTGTTCCAACTAGGTCATTTGTTTGACCAGCTTCACGTTGCTCTAATGTTTCACCACAGCATACGATTGGAACTAATCCATGAGCAAATGCTGCAAGTGTTTTTTGGTTCACTGACTCATCTGTTTCAGCGAACATTTCACGGCGCTCAGAGTGACCAAGAATGACATAGTCAACACCTAGATCCTTTAATGCTACAGGGCTAATTTCTCCTGTAAATGCTCCGCTTTCTTCAAAATGCATATTTTGCGCACCAATTTTAAGGTCATAGTTTCCTTCTTTTACGTTTGCAACAAGGCGCTCTAAAAAGAGTGCTGGCGCACAAACAACAGAATCAACCTTTTCTGGTGATGGAATTAGACCATTAATTTCTTCTACAAAATGAACTGCTTCAGAAACAACCTTATTCATTTTCCAGTTTCCTGCAATGATTGGCTTTCTCATGTTCACCATCCCTTTCGTTGTTGACAATATGACAAGGTGCCTTGCCTGATGGCACCATTTTTTATTTATCGTTAAGTAATACGACTCCTGGAAGCTCTTTACCTTCCATGAATTCTAGTGATGCTCCACCACCAGTTGAAATGTGGCTCATTTTATCAGCTAGACCGAATTTCTCAACTGCTGCTGCAGAGTCACCGCCACCTATAATTGAGTAAGTATCAGTAGCATCAGCTAGTGCTTGACCCACGGCTTTTGTTCCGTTAGCGAATGCATCTAATTCGAATACACCCATTGGTCCGTTCCAAATTACAAGTTTAGAGTTTAAAATAACATCTCTATATAATTCAGCTGTTTTTGGCCCAATATCAAGTGCTTCCCAATCGCTAGGAATCTCTTCGATTGGAACAATCTTAGTGTTTGCATCATTTGAGAAATCATCTGCAACTTTTACATCAACAGGCATATAGAAGTTAACGCCTTTTTCTTTTGCTTTGTTCATGAATTGGGTAGCAAGATCAATCTTATCTTCCTCTAAAAGAGATTTACCGATCTCGTGACCTTGAGCTTTTACGAATGTATAAGCAAGTCCTCCACCAATGATTAAGTTATCTACTTTTTCTAAGAGGTTTTCGATGACACCGATTTTGTCCTTAACTTTCGCTCCACCAATAATCGCAGTGAAAGGACGCTCAGGGTTAGATAGTGCTTTACCTAATACTTCGATTTCTTTTTCCATTAAGAAACCAGCTACTGCTGGTAGGTTTTCAGCAATACCAGCTGTTGAGGCATGTGCACGGTGAGCTGCACCGAATGCATCGTTTACGTATACATCTGCAAGTGCTGCAAATTGTTTTGCTAGTTCTGGATCATTCTTTTCTTCTCCAGGGTAAAAACGAACGTTTTCAAGTAAAAGAACATCGCCTTCGTTCATCTCTGAGATGGTTTGTTCAACCTCTGGACCGTATGCTTCATTTGTTTTGCGAACTTCGATACCTAAGTGCTCGCCTAAACGCTTAGCAACTGGGTCTAAACGAAGCTCATCAACAGCTTTGCCTTTTGGACGACCAAGGTGACTCGCTAAAATGACCTTTGCCCCTTCTTTACGAAGGTGCTCGATTGTTGGTAATGCTGCACGAATACGAGTCTCATCCGTTACCTGACCATCTTGCATTGGAACGTTAAAATCAACTCGACAAAAAACTCGCTTGCCTTTCACATCAATATCTCTAACTGACTTCTTATTCACAGGGAAGGCCTCCGTTCTATGTATTGTTGGTAAAAACCTGTGCCCTAAGCACAAAGTATCCTAGCGGTACTTAGCATCTCATATAGACATCAAAAAGGGAAGGGAACATTCCCTTCCCTTCACAAGTTCTATTATAGTGCCAGTTGCTTTAGTATCAAACGGTAAAAATTATAGACCTTTTGATGCGATGTAATCTACAAGGTCAACTACACGGTGAGAGTATCCACTCTCGTTGTCATACCAAGAGATAACTTTAACCATGTTGCCTTCCATAACCATTGTAGAAAGAGCATCGATAGTTGAAGAATTTGCATTACCATTGTAATCAGAAGATACAAGTGGTTCTTCACTATAACCCATGATTCCTTTTAATTCTTCTTCAGAAGCTTTACGTAGTGCTGCGTTAATTTCTTCAACAGTTACTTCTTTATCTAACTCGGCAACTAAGTCAACTAGTGACACGTTAGGAGTTGGAACACGCATAGCGCCACCATTTAATTTACCTTTTAATTCAGGTAATACTAGAGAAACAGCTTTTGCTGCACCAGTAGTTGTTGGAATGATGTTTTCAGCTGCTGCACGAGCACGACGATAATCTTTATGTGGTAAATCAAGAATTTGTTGGTCATTTGTGTATGAGTGAATTGTTGTCATCATACCACGCTTAATTCCAAAGTTTTCATGTAGAACTTTTGCATATGGTGCTAAGCAGTTAGTTGTACAAGAAGCGTTAGAAATTACGTCATGGCTTGCTGCATCATATTTGTCATGGTTAACACCCATAACGATTGTGATGTCTTCGTCAGTTGCAGGAGCAGAAATGATTACTTTCTTTGCACCAGCTTCGATGTGTTTCGCAGCGTCAGCACGCTTAGTGAAACGACCAGTTGATTCAACAACAACTTCAACACCTAGGTCTCCCCAAGCAAGTTGAGCTGGGTCACGTTCAGCTTTAACAAGAATTTCTTTTCCATTAACAACAAGGCTATTTCCATTTACAGATACTTCTGCATCAAGAACACCGTGAACAGAGTCATACTTTAATAGATGTGCTAACATGTTTGCATCTGTTAAATCGTTTACTGCTACTACTTCAACATTTGGATTTTTTAGTGCCGCACGTAATACGTTACGACCAATACGTCCAAAACCATTAATACCAACTTTTACTGCCATTTTGATTTCCTCCTTTTGTATGTGAAACCTAGAAAAATATTATAAGGGTTACCCCTTTATTAACTCTTTCGCTGCACCTTCATCTGTTATTAACAGTGTCTCCGGCGCCTGCTTTAAGTATGCTTGAATGGCTGTTGCCTTCGAAGCTCCACCAGCTACGGCAATCACATCGTGAATTGCGTTCAGACCTTCTAGCTGGATGCCAATTGTTTGAACCCGATGGACCACTTTCCCATCTTCGTCAAAATAATACCCAAAAGCCTCTGCGACTGCATGAGATTCAATGATTTTTTTCATGTCCTCTTCATCGGTTTTACGCCGCTTAGCCATTGTAATAGCGTCTCCTATTCCGTGAACAACCATACTTGATGATTTAATCAAATTCAGGACATCCCGAATCGATGGTTCGGCCACAAAGGAATGGTACGCTTCATTGCTCACAACATCAGGTACATGGAGGAGTCGGTAATCACCAGAAGCTTTTTCGGCCATCTTTGCGCAAATGGTATTTGCTTGATTTTCTACTCGTTCTCCTAGTCCACCTCTTGCTGGAACAAATAAAATACTTCGCCCTTTCGAATCCGGGGTCATCATTTCTGCGACCTCAACGAGGGTTGTACCACCAGTAACTGCGACGATATTTTCTCCAGAAAGCCTTTGTTTTATTCTTGAAACGCAAGCTCTTCCCATTTCTTTTTTCACCCAAGGAGTTGTGTCACTATCGCCTGAAACGACAATCACACCTTTTATATTTAACTTTTCCTTAAGCTTCGATTCTAAAACCCGTAAACCTAAAACTTCCTTCATGACATCCTCAAGGTCTTTTAATAGTTCAGCACCCTCACTTGTTAGGCTCATACCAGCCGTACTAAAGTCAACAAGGTTTTGTTCTTTTAAAAATTGAACTTCACCGCGGAGGACACGTTCGCTATGACCAAGACTCGTAGAAAGATTCCTTCTTCCAATCGGCTGCATAAGTCGTATGTATTTGAGGATCTCATGGCGTTTCTGCATAACCTCTAATAGATCAGGTAATAATTTTTGTTGTACCTCAATAATCGAACTCATAATTTCATTTCCCCTTTTTTACCATAAGGGACTACTTTTGTCCCGATGTGACATATTATGTCCCGCTTACAGTAAAAAAAAACAACTCGTTAAATCAAATACACCTTAGCGTATTTGCGCCCAGATTTTTTCGTGCTTGCTCGAAAAATTTCCTTTGAAAATCTGTGGCATCCGCCGGAGGCATAACTTTATTCAGTATTGAATAAAGTTTGTATATCGCCGTGTTACATTTTCTATAGTACCAGTACTTTTAAAAGAAAGCAATAATTAAACTGCCTAATTATTAGGCAGTCAGATTATTTTAAATATCTATTTAGGTATTCTTGGATGGCCTCTTTATGGATAATCCCATACTCCACTTCGTTTCCGTCAATTTCAATAACAGGAATCATGATCTGATATTTTTCCAAAAGTTCATCATCTTTATAAATATCAACCTCATTGAGGTCTAAAGGAAATTCTTCACTTAATTCCTCGATAACCTGCTTCGCTTTTGTACAAAGGGAGCAATTTTCCTTTGAATACATGGTGACTTGAATGCGACTCAACTGTTACACTTCCAATCTACTTGCTATATCTTTTTCGCTTCGATGAAGATGGTATATTTAATTGGTCACGGTATTTTGCAATTGTTCTTCTGGACACGAGAATACCATGCTCTTCCTTAAGTATACTGACAATCTCCTGGTCTGACAAAGGCTTTTGTTTATTTTCCTCATCAACCAGCTGTTTTAAAACGTTCTTAACTTGCGTTGATGACGTATCGGTTAATCCCGTTGTTTGGATGTTGCGACTAAAGAAATATTTCATTTCGAAAATACCAAATGGAGTTTGCACAAATTTATCTTTTACTGCACGGCTTACAGTTGATTCATGAATGTCCAAACTTTGTGCAACTTCACTCATTATTAGTGGCTTTAGATGAGCTGGTCCTTTTAGAAAGAACTCCAATTGATGATTAATGATTTCATTCATGACATTTTGTAAGGTGAGTTTTCGCTGTTCCAAACTTCTCATAATCCATTGGCACTGGTCCACTTTTTCTTGGAGATAGGATTTCGTTTGTGAATCTTTTTCTTGTAAAAAGTGTTGGTAATACTGAAGATTTAACGAAACCTTTGGCAAATATGAATCGTGCATGTTCATTACCACAACACCATTTTCAACTTGAATATCAAAGTCCGGAACAATATAGTGTGCCTCTCCACCATGAAAAGCTGCACCCGGTCTTGGCTGTAGGGTTTGGATAAAGTCAAAAAGCTGTTGAATGTCAAAAAGCTTTACATCAAGTTGTTTCGCGATTTCCTTCCAAGACTTTTCTGCGAATTCTTCAAAATAGTCCTGAATAATAGTTTCAGCAAGACTATTCCGTTTTGGCAATTTCCTCAGTTGTAGAAGTAGGCATTCCTGTAAGGACCTTGCTCCTACCCCAGTCGGATCTAAACTTTGAATATAGTGAATCGCACTTTCGATGGTTTCTGTATCGGTATTGAGGTCCCTTGCAATCTCCTCCTCAGGAAAATACAGATAACCGTTGCTATCCAAGAGTTGAATGATATATTCCATCGTTCGCTTTTTTTCGTTGTTCACTTTCATATATGAAAGTTGTGAAAGCAAGTGTTCATAAAGGGTTGTTTCTTTTTTTTCAACATAGTCAATCGGATTTGTGTAGGATTCTTTTGAGACCTTTGATTTTGTTCGTCGACTAAAATCCGTTTGTTTCACTTCAATTAGGGGATTTTCTAATGTTTGCTCTTCAAGAAATTTAGTCAAATCCAAAGAAGAGTATTGTAAAAGAGTTATAGCTTGAGTTAACTCCTTTGTCATGACTAGCTTTAATGATTGTTGCTGAAAAAGTCCAGTCTGCATATTCACTCTTGTTTTCCCCCTTTCGCCAGAGTTGTGTTAAATGGAAGCGTTTACTTTTTTGATTTGCGTTGAACTCCATTATTTTATTGAATATGTTCTATCGTTAATTTCATCTTACTTCTATGGTATCGAAAAAGTTAAATTTTAGCACGCATTTTTATTCATTTTTTGAAAGAATCTACCTTAAAGAGGTGATTTGTGTTGAGAAAAAATGAGATTATGTACACCGGCCCGGTTACGGGAACTTTGGATGAAGCAAAAAAGGCGAAAAACAACGAAGAGTTCGCATCTGAATTTGATCCCATCCAAACAATGTGGGCTGTGAATCCAGTTGATGAGGATGTGTACGAAGGGACATTGGGGTATAAGGATAACTAGGTATTTGGAGAAGAGATTTTTGGCGTTGAGATAGTGTGGGGCTTTTCTTACCATCTTTGTTCGATTTCTGGATTGTGAGGGTAAGATTAGTGGGTTTGCGTTCCCTTTTGAGTTGATTTCTGGCGCATGAGGGTACGATTAACGCGTTTGCGTTCCCTTTTGAGTTGATTTCTTGCCTGTGAGGGTACGATTAGAGGATTTGCGTTCCCTCTTTGATCAATTTCCGACTCGTGAGGGTACGATTAGCTTGTTTGCGTTCCCTTTTCGTCTGATTTTAAGGAAAAAAGGCACGAATTACCGTAATATGCAAAAAAGGACCAGATCATACTCTGGTCCTTTCTTCATTAGCGCCCTCGGCAGGATTCGAACCCACGATAAGAGAACCGGAATCTCTTGTGCTATCCACTACACTACGAGGGCATGTCTGAATAGAAACTGCACTCATCATTATAGGCTAGAACGCTTTTGAATGCAAGATGTATGTTTAAAACACTCCAAATCGGGTATGATGGTATACGTATGAAATTTTGTTTTTTTCACATCTATAAAGGTATGTCATAAATGTTTGTAGAATATGATAAGTTAGTAAAGCGAATTGTTTGACCTTTACTGACCTTAATTGTATGATGGAAATACATAGTAATGTTTTAATATGTTTTAAAGGAGGAAGTAAAATGAATTTAATCCCTACAGTTATTGAGCAAACAAACCGTGGAGAGCGCGCCTATGATATTTACTCACGTTTATTAAAAGACCGTATTATCATGCTTGGAAGTGCGATTGATGACAATGTTGCTAACTCAATCGTCTCTCAGCTATTGTTCCTAGCAGCTGAGGATCCTGAAAAAGATATTTCTTTATACATTAACAGCCCTGGTGGTTCAATTACCGCTGGTATGGCGATTTATGACACAATGCAGTTCATTAAGCCAAAGGTTTCTACAATCTGTATTGGTATGGCTGCATCTATGGGTGCTTTCTTACTTGCTGCTGGTGAAAAAGGCAAGCGTTTTGCGCTTCCAAACAGTGAAGTTATGATTCACCAACCACTTGGTGGAGCACAAGGGCAAGCAACTGAAATCGAAATTGCTGCTAAACGTATCCTTTTCTTACGTGAAAAGCTTAACCAAATCTTAGCTGAACGTACTGGCCAACCAATTGAGGTACTTCAAAAAGATACAGATCGCGATAACTTTATGACTGCTGAAAGAGCAATGGAATATGGTCTAATCGACAAGGTTATGTATCCACAAGATAATAAATAGAAACAAAAAAATCCTCTCACATTTAGTCGTGAGAGGATTTTTTTATGCTTCTTTTTGAACAAATTCAGTTAATGCTTCAACTGCTGCTTCTTCATCATTTCCATCAGCAATTAATGTAACTGTTGTACCACTGCCAACCGCTAGACTCATTAGACCCATGATACTTTTTGCATTTACCTTTTTTCCGTCTTTTTCTAAAAAGATATCTGCAGAAAATTTATTTGCTTCCTGAACAAACATCGCTGCAGGGCGTGCTTGTAACCCCGTTCTTAAAGCAACCTCAACATGTCTTTCCACCATTCGTTTCTTCCTCCTCAAATTTTTCTGTACATTCTTAAGTTGTGTTTTTTTGTATTCCTATTATTACGTAGGTTGAGCTCTAAAGGTTTCATGTTTTTTCAAAAAATGATAACGCTTTATTTTTCTCCAAGTGAGCAAGGTGCTCACTTTATAGATTGGCCTGCTCGGAGCTTATCAGCAATTTCATCAATTTTTCGAAGTCGGTGGTTAATACCCGACTTACTGATCTGACCCGATGTTACCATTTCGCCTAGCTCTTTAAGTGTGACATCCTGGTAAGCCACACGAAGCTCAGCAATTTCTCTTAATTTATCAGGTAGGATACCTAGGCCAACTGTTTCATCAATGTATCTGATATTTTCCACCTGTCGAATCGATGCCCCAATTGTTTTATTTAGGTTAGCTGTTTCACAATTGACAAGGCGATTCACCGAATTTCTCATGTCACGGACAATGCGAACATCCTCGAAACGAAGCAATGCCTGATGGGCACCAATGACATTTAGGAACTCTGTGATTTTTTCAGCTTCCTTTAAGTAGGTGATAAAACCTTTTTTTCGTTCTAACGTTTTAGCGTTAAGATCAAAAACGTTCATTAATTCACAAAGTGAGTCATTATGTTCTTTATATAATGAAAAAATCTCAAGATGGTATGAGGATGTTTCTGGGTTATTGACAGAGCCACCTGCTAAAAAAGCTCCGCGTAAATAGGAGCGTTTGCAGCACTTCTTCGCTACTAATTCTGAAGAGATTTCTTGTCTTAATGAAAAGCTTTCGAAAATCTTCAAGTCTTCTAGTATTTCCTTTGCATCCTCAGAAAGGCGAACAATATAGACATTGTTCTTCTTGAGTCTCATTTTCTTTCGAACAAGGAGCTCTACCCCTACATTATAGCATTTTTTCAGAAGTGTATAAATTCTTCTCGCAATCGCGGCGTTTTCCGTTTGGATATCGACCACCATTTTTTGGTTAGAGAAGGAAAGTGCGCCATTCATTCGGATCAAAGCGGAAAGCTCGGCTGTTGCGCAGCAATCTTTGATGTCTAAATTTGTGAGTTCTTTTTTCGTCTCTGATGCAAATGACACAGTTCCACCTCCCTTTTTTAAAGGGGTAATTTTAAAACTCAATCACCCTTTTTATTTTTAATGAGCAAATCATATATCAGGCTTGCCACTTTTTTTGTGTCGTGTCTGATAACGCCATTATCGTATGAAATGATTTTATCATGGATGATGGCTAAACCTAAAGCAGAAAGCCTTTCAGTGTCGTAAACTACAGGTTTTGCTAGCTCTTTTGCATATTTTTCTTTAATATTCTCGGGAATCTCTCCATTATTGACAAGAACCGTATCAATGAACTTTATGCCCATATGATCGTATAAAGCCTGAACATGGTCGCTTGCTGTAAAATTCAAAGTTTCCCCAGCCTGCGTCATTACATTACAAATATAAACTTTTTTCGCGTCCGATTTTAAAATCTCTTCGCCAATTTTGGGTACAAGTAAATTCGGTAAAATACTAGTGTAGAGGCTACCAGGGCCAATGATAATCATATCTGCCTGTTGAATCTTTTCAATCGATTCTTGTAGAGGCTCTACATCACTAGGTGTTAAAAATACACGCTTTATTTTTTTACCCGAATATGGAATCTTGGACTCACCTGAAACAACAGTACCATCCTCCATTTCAGCATGTAAAATGACGCTTTTATTTGCTGCCGGAAGAACCTTCCCTCTTACATTGAGAACCTTGCTCATTTCACCAACTGCGTGAACAAAATCGCCTGTAATGGTAGTCATTGCCGCAAGAATCAAGTTTCCCAACGAATGACCGGATAATCCATTTCCACCAGCAAACCGATGCTGAAATAAATCCTCAATTAAAGGCTCCACATCTGACAACGCAGCTAATACGTTTCGAATATCACCGGGCGGTGGGATATCCATCTCATCTCGAAGACGACCAGAAGATCCCCCGTCATCTGCAACCGTCACAATTGCCGTGATATCAACAGGTAGATATTTTAACCCTCGTAAAAGTACAGAAAGTCCTGTTCCCCCACCAACGATGACAATCTTAGGCTGTTTTGGCTCGGTCATTACTTTTTGTCCTTTCTCTTCTCAATATCGCGATGAGAAACATGGGTTTGATATTCAGCCTTGAAATGATTTGCGATATATTCAGCTAGCGTAACAGAACGATGCTGTCCACCTGTGCAACCAATCCCAATAACAAGCTGGCTTTTACCTTCCCGTTTGTATTGAGGAAGCATAAACGCAAGCAAGTCAGTTACCTTTTCGATAAACTTCTGGGTTTCGGTCCATTTTAAAACATAGCCTGAAACATCATCATCAAGTCCAGTTTTCGGTCTCATCGCTTCGATATAGTGTGGATTTGGAAGAAAACGCACATCAAACACGAGGTCAGCATCAATCGGAATGCCATATTTAAAACCAAATGACATCACATTGACTGTAAAGGTAGGTCTTGATTCTGATGCAAATTGCTTTAAAATTTTCTCACGTAGTTCTCTTGGTTTTAACTCAGATGTGTCATAAATGTATTGTGCTCTTCCCTTAAGTTCATCAAGAATTTCTCGCTCTGCCTGAATTCCTTCCAATGGAGAACCAGTTGGAGCAAGCGGATGAGAACGTCTTGTTTCCTTATACCGAGTAACAAGGGTCGTATCCTTTGCATCAAGGAATAAGATTTGCGGAGAAATCCATGACACTTCTGAGAGATCGTCAAGTGATGCAAATAGGCTATCGAAAAACTCACGGCCCCGTAAGTCCATGACGAGTGCAACTTTATTCATTTTACCGCCAGATTCCTTCATCAACTCTAGAAACTTTGGAAGCAAAGTTGGGGGTAGGTTATCTACGCAAAAATACCCTAAATCTTCAAAACTTTGAATGGCAACCGTTTTTCCGGCACCTGACATTCCAGTTATAATCACTAATTGTATTTCACTTGTTGAACCAACACTCATTGTTTTGCCTCCCTAATTTCTAGCTTGGATCTAATCGATACGATAATAATTGAAAATCGGGTGTATATGTAAATGTCCCATATATGACCCCAGAACCTTTAAGTACATAATCTAAAATATGATAATCACCTGGTGCCATTGGCAGATTGGGTATGTCCCCGATGTCCTGCCATTTCAGGATTCCCTCTTCAGATTCATCAACATTTTCCCCTTCAAAGTCGTTAGCTAAGAAAGAAAACATCATCCATTCAGAGGTTACCTTGTCACCCTCTTTAATAATAAATGTAAAAATCCCTTTAATATCTGGGTTTTTAAGATAAAGTCCAGTTTCTTCACGATATTCACGGATACAGGAGTCACGAATTGATTCACCCGGTTCCATTTTTCCACCAGGAGCAACCCACCACCCGCGACGTGGCTTTTGTAAAAGCAGGACTTTATTATCCTTGCGTACTAAGCAATTTGTTACTCTTTGCACTCTCTTTCACCCCAAGTCGGTCCCTTTTTAGGTAGACCGTTTGTAAGCATTCATATTGATATTATTATACTATTTCTAACAGGTACTCACAACGAACAAGATTTTCATATTGTTTTTTAAGTTTAAGGTGTGTTTCCTAAAGGAGGTTGAAAAGGACCGAGGAGTTCAAGGCGGCGCAGCTTTGAGTACCGGAACGTATGCAGTTAATACGTGAGGAACGGAGAAGCAAGACAACGCAGAAATTCGAAGTGTCATTTTCGGCCGACTAAAAAAAAGGGGGCACGGGGGATGTACCCGTGCCCAAAAAAATCTATTTTATAAAAAGGGGGTCAATTACTACTATTATCATACTCAAAATATATTTCACCCGTGTTACAGGAGAGTTAAAACAAAATTACGTTTTAAAGGAAAAGTTTTACATAAAAGAAACATTAACCTGAAAGGACTAGTTCCTTCACTTATTCGTAGTTCAAAAGCTTGAACCCTTCGCATATATTTCAATAAAAGCTTATTTACGAAGGAGGAATTGAATGAACGAAAAATTAATGGTGCGACAGGAACTGATGGAACTTGATCAAAAACATTTCTTGCATCCAACCTCTCCGATTCAGCAACAACAGGATTTAGGACCTGCCTTTATTTTCACAAAAGGAGAAGGTGTGTTTCTTGAGGATGTGAATGGAAAACGCGTACTCGATGGCATGTCTTCTTTATGGAATGTCAATATTGGACACGGTCGGAAAGAATTAGGGCAAGCAGCGATGGAGCAAATGAATAAGCTTGCATTTAGCTCTTGTTTTGCAACGTTTAGCAATGAACCTGCAATCCGTTTGGCAGCTAAGCTTGCGGAAATTTCACCTGGCAGTTTATCAACGACCTTTTTTACTTCAGGTGGCTCGGAAGCAAATGATACAGCATATAAATTAGCACGGCATTACTGGATACTCCGTGGAATGCCTGAGAAAAAGAAAATCATCTCTCGAAATAGGTCCTACCATGGAGTTGCAATGGGGTCGACAAGTGCAACAGGTCTAAAGCCTTTTCGAGATTTTACTAATTCATTGGCACCTGATTTTTATCATACGGATAATTTCTCTGCTGAAGATTTGCGCCAAACGATTGAGGCTGAAGGTCCAGAAACAATTGCGGCATTTGTTGCAGAGCCAGTACAAGGGGCTGGTGGTGTCCATATCGCCCCAGAAGGATATTTTAAAAAAGTACGGGACATCTGTGATGAATACAATATTTTATGGATTACAGATGAAGTGATTACAGGATTTGGGCGGACAGGTGAATACTTCGGAGTTGACCACTATGGGGTTGCACCTGACATGATGTGCTTTGCCAAAGGGGTAACGAGTGGATATGCTCAGTTAGGTGGTGTCATGCTATCCGAAGCAATTTTTGATGACTTCAAAAAGCTTTCGAGTGGTACACTTTTACACGGATATACCTATAGTGGTCATCCAATGGCATGTGCTGTTGCATTGAAAAATATCGAAATCATTGAAAATGAGGGATTAATCGAGAATTCGGCAAAAATGGGAGCCAAGATGCTCAATGGCTTTTCATGGATTCAAAGTGAAAGCAGTCTTGTTAGTCACGTCCGTGCACTTGGACTCATGGGTGCTGTCGAAATCAATACACCTCAGCATGTAAAAGGCCCTCTTGCCCCTAAAATTGTGAATGAGGCTGCGAAAATCGGCTTAATCTGCCGATCTGTCGTATTTGATGGGTTGGACACACTCGTTTTCGCTCCTCCACTCTGTATCAACAAAGAAGAAGTCGACCTCATGATAGAAATGCTACATCATGCGATATTTAGGGTTGAACGGAGCGTGTAAGTTGGAAAAACGAATAACCGCCTATTCCTTTGTGGATTAGGCGGTTACTTTATGTTGAACAGTTATACAAATGTGTATAAGTACTTAATCGGATGGAATTTTCTTTTTGGCCTGTTTAGGTTTCTTGGTGATAATTTGATAATAATCCGTTCTGCGGTCTTTTAGTGGCGTTTCGGTTCCAATGTTTCGGTTACGACGAAGGCTTTCAAGGTCCACCTCTCCCACCACAATTGTTTCAATATTTGGGTTACACTCTCCAACAATCCCATTGCTTGAAAATGTAAAATCAGATGGTGAAAAAATACCGGATTGTGCGTACTGCACATCCATATGTGGAACATGTGTAAGGTTACCGACTGCACCTGCAATTACCGTATACACTTGATTTTCGACAGCACGAGCCTGTGAGCAATACCTCACCCTTAAATAGCCCTGCTGGTCTTCTGAGCTAAAAGGTGTAAAAATAATTTGTGCCCCTTTATCCACAGCAATACGAGCAAGCTCCGGAAACTGAATATCATAGCTGATCAGAATTGAGATTTTTCCACAGTCTGTGTCAAACACGTGGACACCGTTACCCGGTTGAACTCCCCACCATCTTCTCTCATCAGGTGTGATATGAAGCTTATATTGCTTATCGATTGTACCGTTTCGTCTAAAAAGGTATGCAACATTATAAAGGCAATGATCCTCTTCCACAAAATGCGAACCGCCCACAATATTAATATTGTACGTTACGGCAAGTTTCGAAAAGAGATTTATATAGTCCTCCGTATACTCTGACACTTTTTTGATTTGTTTACTCGGTACCTGCTCATTAATGAACGACAATAGCTGCATGGTAAACGTTTCAGGAAACACGGCAAAGTCTGAGCGGAAATTAGAACTCGCATCAATAAAATACTCACATTGAGTTGCAAAATCTTCAAAGGAATTGATTTTTTTCATCATATATTGAATCACTGAAATTCTTACAGGGAGGGACCGATTGTAAATCCTTCTCGTTTTCTTAGGTAAGTAATCAGGATTATTCCATTCCATTAGTGTTGCATAGCCTAAAGAATCCCGATCTGATAAGTAATTGGCATTGACGCGCTTTAGCACAAAGCCATTAATCATTTGAAAAGTAAGGGCTGGGTCATAGATATTTTGTTGGATGACCTGATCCACATATTCCCTAGCAGACATTTCATCCGCATATTTATGATAGTTTGAGATTCTCCCACCAATAATGATGCTTTCTAAGTTGAGTTCTTGAGTCAGTTTTTTTCTTGCCTCATAAAGCCGACGTCCAATTTTCATGCGACGATATTCCGGATGGACCATAACATCAATACCATATAGATTTTTCCCATGTGGATCATGGTTGCGAATATAGGAATTATCGCTAATCTCATCAAACGTATGCTTATCCTCATATTCATCAAAATCAACAATTAAACTCGAACAGGAGCCAATGATTTTACCATCATATTCAACACAAAATTGTCCTTCTGGAAAGATGTTTAGATGGCTTTCTAATTGGTCCCGCTCCCATGGGTCCATATTCGGAAAACAAACTTTTGAAAGATCAATAATCTCCTCGATATCCTCATGCCTAATATTTCGTAACACAATTCTCTTCTCAAATTTCGAAAGATCAATCCTCGACACAAATATCTCCCTTTCTGGGCATTCGATAAATACAGGCACTTTCCAAATTTATCGAACGTTTTAATTCATCCCTTTCTATCAATATATTATCGGTGGTACGTTAATATTTCTTTTTTGAACTTACGAACGCTGAAGAAGCTACTTTACCGACCGCTTCTTCTCCCAATCCGCTCTTGTGAGTTTCATGTTGATGGAATCGATCCATTCTCCTTCAAACTCTAGGTCATCTTTATCTACACTGTCGAAAGCAAACCCTACTTTTTCATACACTGTTTTGGCTCTCGGGTTAAAATCAAAAACACTGAGGGTTAGTTGATGAAGGTCAGTGTTTTGAAATACATAATCAACCATAAGCTGAGTTGCTTCAGTTCCAAGTCCTTTATCTCTGCCGTTTGGGCCAATCAGAATTCTAAAATTCATGCTATGTGTTTTTTCATCATAAAGATTGACCACCACTTCACCTACTAAGACTCGATTCCCCTTATCAACAACAGCAAGATCTAAACGATCCTCCTGTTCATTTCTCGTTCGGTACCACAGAAGAGTTTTATCTCGTTCATACCCCGCTGTGCTACCCGTATATTTAATTACGATAGGATCTTTTAGACATTCTTCTATGTACGGGAAATCCTCATCCATTATAAATGGTCTTAGTATTGTCTTTTCTCCAACAATTGTCGGTTTAACATGTAAATCGATCATAAGACGTTCCCCACCCTTAATTCGTCAAAAAACACCTCCACGTGGGAGGTGCTTCTCTCATTTATGCTTTAATTTTTTCCATCAATTCTTCGATATAGTGTTGAGCTGTTTGAGCCGCAATACTTCCATCGCCAGTTGCTGTTACGATTTGACGAAGTTGCTTTTCACGGATGTCACCTGCTGCAAAGATGCCAGGTACTTTTGTTTCCATTTGCTCGTTTGTTTCGATATAACCGTTTTCGTTTGTGATTCCTAGACCTTCAAATGGTTTTGAAAGTGGAAGCATACCGACATAGATGAATACGCCGTCTGCGCCAAATTCTGATTCTTCACCAGTTTGTGTATTCACAAGCGTTAATGAACCAACCTTACCATCTTTTTCGTGAATTTCTTTAACGGTGTGGTTCCAGATAAACTCCACTTTTTCGTTATCGAATGCACGTTGTTGTAGGATTTTTTGTGCACGTAGTTGGTCACGACGGTGAATGATTGTAACCTTAGAAGCAAAACGAGTTAAGTACACGCCTTCTTCGACTGCAGAGTCTCCTCCACCTACTACAACAAGCTCTCTGTTTTTAAAGAAAGCCCCATCACATACCGCACAGTAAGAAACGCCTCGGCCACCAAGTTCTTTTTCACCTGGCACCCCAATTTTCTTATATTCCGCACCAGTTGAGATAATTATAGCACGTGCTTTATATTCTTTACTGCCAGCAATGACAGTCTTGAATTCTTCACCATTAATAACTTCTTTTATATCACCATACGCATATTCAGCACCGAATTTCTTCGCATGCTCGAACATTTTTGTGGATAGTTCAGGTCCTAAAATATGATCAAATCCTGGGTAGTTTTCAACTTCTTCAGTGTTTGCCATTTGGCCACCAGGAATCCCGCGCTCAAGCATTAAAGTTGATAGGTTTGCACGAGATGTATAAACAGCTGCTGTCATACCTGCCGGGCCGGCACCGATTATAATGACATCATAAATTTTTTCTTCAGTCATTTTTACGTCTCTCCTTACTTCCTTATAAAAGTGGATTTTATTGTTTTAGTATCTCCTACCCCTATCCTATAAAAACCTGACAAAATCCGCTATTAATATGCTCATTGTAAGAGTTCTTTAACAAATTTTACATACTTCATCACGGTTGTTTTGGAAATATTATATTTCGCTGCAACCTGTTGTTGGGTTATCGTCCGCGATCCGTGGTTGCGCCAGATGTATTCCGTTGCTGCAGCCCATGCTTGCCAGTTAGACACATTGAATTGACGCTTAACCGCTTCATCGTAAATCATTAACCATGTTAAATAGAGTTCCTCATTTGCAGAATCATCATGTTTATTTTTTGTAAATAGAGTGTCTGCAATATTATATCCATCAATGATATAGGTCGGAATGTTTCCTGTCTTTTTCTTTTTACTTAGGACATAGTTTGCAAATTCTTGTTCAAGGGTCGCATGGAATTTTATATGTTTAATATCCTTGCGAGCAAGAGAAGAATTTGTCTTACTTGCTAAAAATAAACCGTATAAGCGTTCCTCGATAAAATCACCTGTTAACCAACGGTCCAATACATCACTAATGGATTTTGTACGGTTTGATTCCCATGGAGCAGAGCCTTTTTTACTTGGATTTTCTTCAAGCACTCGCTTCCATGCATTTTGGGCAACGTCATGGTGCTCTGTAAAATAAGCAGAATGAGAAAGCCAATAATAGAAAGTTTCGTCTCCTTCAAACCCACTTCGTTGTAGACTTCGCAACCATTTATAAGCGAGATCATGTCTACCGACCAACCCAAA
The DNA here is from genome assembly GCF_042680725.1 of Ferdinandcohnia salidurans. Classification (NCBI taxonomy): domain Bacteria; kingdom Bacillati; phylum Bacillota; class Bacilli; order Caryophanales; family Bacillaceae; genus Ferdinandcohnia; species Ferdinandcohnia salidurans. The sequence continues at coordinate 155,905 of NZ_JBHUEK010000010.1, read as the reverse complement.
TGTCGCACCTAGCTTATAGCGGTGTTCCGAAAGAATCGGATGAATCAGTGCTAATCGTTTCGTTAGCTCTTTTACCTGTTGATTTTTTCGTTGATAATATAGAAATACCAATGAGTTGCAAAGTGCATGAAGATTACCAGGGTTTTTACTCAAAACCTCATCAAGAATCTCAGATGCATTCTCCACATCTCCAGAATAAAAATACGCAAGTGCTAAATTATTATAAGCAGACCAAAATTCCGGGTATTCGCGAATGATTTCCTTTAAAAGGGTCACCGCTTCGTCTAATCGTCCTGTTTCAAGGTAATCACGGGCTTGTTCCTGCATGACGATGAGTTCGTCCTGTTGGTTAGCCGAATCTTCAAAGTCCACTTCCTCAAGGAGCAGTAAATCAAGCAAATCCTCGGCATCCTCCGAAAAGTCTCCATCTGGCTCACGATCTAAATAGGCTTGTGCATGTTTGCCTGCTTCTTGGAACAAACCTAAATGTGCATAATTATTGGCCATGAAATAAAAGCACTCTGGCATATCGAAATTTGGATCTTCCATTATTTGTGTAAGATATTGATTAGATAGGATGTAATCGCCAATTTCCGTTAACGCTACGGATAATTGACATAAGAACATCGGCTCTTTTGGTTCAAGCTGAATCGCTCGTTTAAAATGTTTTATGGATTTATATATATCATGCTGGCGATACGCCTTTAGTCCTTTTTTAAAATAATATTCTCCCGTCTGGATAAACGGAATTACCTTTGAACTATGCTGACTTTCTTTTCTGTTTTGTTTTTCCATCGGGGTCCTCCACTAAAAGTACGTGTTCAAAAAGGAGGATAAAAAGGACCAAGAAGTTCTAGGCGGCGCAGCTTTGAGTAGCGGAACGTATGCTGTTAATACGTGAGCAACGGAAAAGCAAGCCAACAAAGAAATTCGATGTGTCATTTTTACCGGACTTTTTGAACATCACTATAAATACTGCTTTATAAACATATTTCCCAACGTAGTATAACATATATAATCCTTGACACATAGGGGTGCTTGGGTAAAAGGGAAAAACTTTTAGAGAAAGTATGAGTGGTAATTTGTGGGTAATGTGGACAAGTATTTCTAATTTTGTGAATAAAGTAGCTTGGCTACTGAATTGAGTGAACATATGCACATTATTTGAAGTGCATTTGTGGATAATGTGGATATCGTGGATAAATAATACACATTCCAGTATAGTCAGGCATTAAAAAAGGTGCTCATCTGTGGATAAGCACCCTTGACATTCTTATCTTCTTTTTTGAAGTACAGATAATACTTCATCAAGTGGAAGCTTTTGTTCACGAAGTAAGACAAGTAAGTGATAAATCAAATCTGCTGCTTCCCACTTAAGTTCTTCGTGATCGCGGTTTTTCGCTGCAATAATGACCTCTGAAGCTTCTTCACCGACTTTCTTCAGAATCTTATCTACCCCTTTATCAAATAGGTATGTAGTATAAGCGCCCTCTGGCATTTCGGCTTCACGTTTAGCAATTACCTCTTCAAGCTCATTAAGAATAGCAAAACGGTCGGAAGACACTTCTTTTGCTTCTCCTAGAACTGATTCGTTGAAACAAGAATAGCTTCCTGTGTGGCAAGCTGGGCCTGCTGGCTCAACTAAAACAAGAATGGCATCCTGGTCACAATCATATTTGATATCCACTATTTTTTGAGTATTTCCTGAGGTTTCCCCTTTATGCCAAAGTTCCTGGCGTGAGCGGCTATAAAACCAAGTTTCACGTGTTTCAATGGATTTGCGTAAAGATTCTTCATTCATATAAGCAAGTGTTAAAACCTCTTTGCTTACTGCATCCTGAACAATGGCTGGAGCAAGTCCTTTTTCGTCGAATATAATGTCTGGTGTGTTCATCGGACATTGACCCCTTTCTCTTTTAAATAAGTTTTAACTTCTTTTACGGAAGTTTCTTTGTAGTGAAAAATACTTGCTGCTAATGCAGCGTCTGCTTTACCTTCTTTAAATGCTTGTGCAAAATGTTCAGCATTTCCAGCACCACCTGATGCGATGACAGGCACAGTAACTGCCTCACTTACACGTCTTGTTAATTCAAGGTTGAAGCCATCCTTGCTTCCGTCATCGTCCATACTAGTTAATAATATCTCACCGGCTCCAAGCTTGATTGCTTCCTTCGCCCAAGAGACAACCTGCCACTCAGTTGCTTTACGTCCGCCATGAGTGTAAACTCTCCAGCTACTAAGTGCCTCATCGTATTTTGCGTCGATCGCAACGACAATACATTGAGAGCCAAAGAAGTCAGCACCTTCCTTGATTAAGTCAGGATTTGTCACAGCTGCCGTATTAAGTGAAACCTTGTCAGCACCGGCACGAAGGATTTTTTTCATATCCTCTAAAGAATTAATTCCTCCTCCTACTGTAAAAGGAATTGCAAGTTCTGCGGCCACTTTTTCGACAACCTCAACCATCGTTTTGCGACCTTCATGTGAGGCAGAAATATCAAGGAATACGAGTTCATCTGCACCTTCTGAATCATAGAATTTTGCAAGTTCAACTGGGTCCCCAGCATCACGTAGTCCAACAAATTGAATGCCTTTCACAACGCGACCATCTTTAACGTCCAAACATGGAATGATACGTTTTGTGATCATCAGCCATTCACCTCTTCTAACGCCTCTTGAACGGTAAATTGATTCGTATAGATGGCTTTTCCTACAATTGCACCAGAAACACCTTGATCGGCTAGCTTACTAAGTGCTTTTAAGTCTTCAATAGAGCTAACTCCACCTGAAGCGATGACTTGTTTTCCAGTTACAGAAGCAAGTGTAGCAACCGCGTCAATGTTAGGACCACTAAGCATGCCGTCTGTCGCAATATCTGTAAAAATAAATGTTTGTGCACCTGCTTTCGCAAGCTCAACACCTAAATCAGTCGCTTTTACAGAAGATGTATTTAACCAGCCCTCAGTGGCTACATAGCCGTCTTTCGCATCAATGCCAATCGCGATTTTTTCTTTGTATTTCTTAAGCATGTCCTTTACAAAGTCGGGATTTGAAATGGCTGCACTTCCTAAAATGACGCGGTCAACGCCATTTTCAATATAGTAAGCTACATCCTCTTCGGATCGAATTCCGCCACCGATTTGAACTTTTGCATCAAGTTTCTTGGCAACCTCAATCACGTATTGGTCATTCACACGTTTACCCGCTTTTGCTCCATCTAAATCTACCATGTGAATCCACTCAGCCCCCGCATCAGCGAAGGCTTTCGCCATATCAAACGGTGAGTCACCATAGACTGTTTCTTTATTATAATCCCCTTGAAGCAATCGAACACATTTGCCACCGCGCATATCGATTGCCGGGTAAATTGTAAAAGTACTCATATTGTCACCTTCTTTTCCACGATCGCAGCGTAGTTTTGGAGGATTTTTAATCCTAGTTCACTGCTTTTTTCAGGATGAAACTGGGTTCCAAACACATTCCCTTTTCCAACAACAGCTGGGACGTCGACATCATACATGCTACTTGCGATTACATTTTCATTGTCAGTCTCTGCGAAGTAGGAATGAACGAAATAGACGTGTCCACCCTCGATGTCCTTTAAAAGTGGTGATGGATTCTTGAGTTCAAGATCATTCCAGCCCATATGAGGGACTTTGTAGGTTTCGCCATTCGCTGTTATGCCAGGAATTTTTGTAATTCTACCTTTTAAGAAACCAAGACCTTGGGTAAGTCCATTTTCTTCACTTTCTTCAAATAATAGCTGCATTCCTAAACAGATGCCTAAGAGTGGTGTCCCTTTTGCAACAGATTCCTTAATGAAACTGACTAATCCTTTTTCATGTAAGATTCCCATTGCATCCTTAAAGGAGCCGACACCGGGTAAAATTAAACCGTCTGCTTTAGCAAGCTCATCTGGTGAACTTGATATGAAATAATCATAGTTCATCCGTTCAAGCGCCTTAGAAACGCTGTATAAATTCCCCATGCCATAATCAATTATGCCTATCATCTACAACATCCCTTTCGTTGACGGGACCCCCTTAACTCGTGGGTCAATCATTGTTGCTTCATCTAATGCACGACCAAATGCTTTAAAAATAGCTTCAATCATATGATGTGTATTGTGACCGTAGTGAACAATAACATGGAGATTGATTCTTGCCTCTAATGCAAGCTTCCATAAAAATTCATGGACAAGTTCTGTATCGAATGTACCAACTCGAGAACTTGGGAAATCCGCTTTTAATTCGAAATGTGGGCGATTTCCTAGATCGATGACAACCTGTGCGAGAGCTTCATCCATTGGAACAAATGCGTTTCCGTAGCGCTTGATGCCTTTTTTATCTCCAAGTGCTTCACGCAATGCCTGTCCTAAACAAATTCCAATATCCTCTGTTGTATGGTGGTCATCAATTTCTGTATCACCATTTGCATCAACTGTTAAGTTGAATTTTCCATGTTGTGTAAAGAGATCTAGCATGTGGGACATAAATGGAACGCCAGTATCGAGCTTCGAAACGCCTTCACCATCTACTGTAAAATCTAGTTTTATATCTGTTTCATTTGTCTTACGTTCAACCTTTGCTTGTCTTGTCATGATTACACCTACCGTTATCCACATTTTAATGATTATTCGAACGCCTGAAATTTCTTAATTTTGTGGATTATTATCCACATTATCCACATTATCCACAACAAGGTGTGAATTTTGTGAATTATTTTAATCGTTCTTCTACGGCTCTTGCGTGTGCTTCTAACCCCTCTAGTCTTGCGAAAGCAGCAATTTTCGGACCGTTTTCTTCAATAGCTTGTTTACTATACGAAATGATGCTTGATTTTTTTGTAAAATCATCCACACTTAATGGACTTGAAAAACGTGCTGTTCCGTTTGTCGGAAGGACGTGGTTTGGACCAGCAAAATAGTCACCTACAGGCTCGGAGCTATATCGACCGATAAAAATAGCACCTGCGTGCTTAATTTTTCCAACCTGTTCCATCGGTTCCTCCGTCATGATTTCGAGATGTTCTGGAGCAAGTTCGTTTACAACCTTGATTGCTTCATCAAGGTCACCTGTAACGTAAATGGCTCCAAAATCATTAATTGATGCTCTAGCAATCGCTTCACGTGGAAGAAGGCTCAACTGTCTTTCAACCTCTTCGGAAACGGCTTCTGCAAGCTCCATTGATGGTGTAACGAGAATGCTTGATGCTCGTTCATCATGCTCTGCTTGAGAGAGTAAGTCTGCAGCGATTTCGTTTGGTAGAGCTGTCTCATCTGCCAATACGACGATTTCACTAGGTCCTGCAATCATGTCGATATCCACGTTTCCGTATACCTCACGTTTTGCTAATGCAACAAAGATATTACCAGGACCGACGATTTTATCAACTGGCTTAATGGTCTCCGTTCCGTACGCCAACGCCCCAACTGCTTGAGCGCCGCCAACCTTATAGATTTCTTTCACACCAAGGATGTCCGCAGCCACTAATACACCGGCTGGAATAGTACCATCTTTTCCAGGTGGTGACACCATTACAATCCTCTCGACCCCAGCGACCTGTGCAGGAATGACATTCATTAGGACAGATGACGGGTAAGCAGCCTTCCCACCAGGAACATAGACACCAACTGCATCAAGTGGAGTGATTTTTTGTCCAAGAATCGTCCCATTATCCTTCATCGTCATCCATGATTGCTTTACTTGACGACTATGGTAATCACGGATATTTTTAGCTGCTTCTTTTATGATTGGAACAAGATTCGCGTCTAATTTTTGATACGCCTCGTTGAAATCTGACTCAGCGACTTTTAATGCCTCAAGTAAAACCCCGTCAAATTTTTCAGTATAGGAACGAAGGGCCTGATCCCCTTCTTTTTGTACGTTAGCGAGAATTTCTAAGACTGCTTTTCTTTGATCTTCTGTCCCACTATCAATGGTCCGTTTCAGTGAAACAGAATTGGTTACACGTTCAATTCTCATGGTGTGTCGGTCCTTTCCCTTTTGATACTATTGCGATACCACTGTTGATAGTCGCTCAACGATTTCATCAATTTGTTGATCCTTTAAGCGATAGCTTACTGGATTTACGATAAGTCGGGATGTGATATCCGCAATATGTTCAAGCTCAACTAATCCATTTTCCTTCAATGTACGTCCTGTTGAGACGATATCGACAATTCGATCTGCAAGACCAATTAATGGTGCAAGTTCGATCGAACCGTTTAGTTTAATAATTTCAACCTGCTCCCCATTTTCACGAAAATAGCTAGATGCGATGTTTGGATATTTTGTTGCGATTTTAGGTGCAACACCTTTGATTTTGACATCTGGGAGTCCAGCAACAGCTAGATAGCATTTGCTGATTTGTAAATCGAGCACCTCATATACATCGCGCTCTTCCTCTAGCATTACATCTTTTCCGGCTATACCAAGGTCTGCCACACCGTGCTCTACATATGTAGTCACATCCATTGGTTTTGCAAGCATGAAACGAAACGGCTCATCAGGAACGTCGATAATCAGCTTTCTGGAATCCTCGAATTCTGGAGGAAGATTGTAGCCTGCTTTTACTAAAAGTTGTGCCGCCTCTTCAAAAATTCGTCCCTTTGGCATCGCAATTGTTAATTTATCACTCATTTAAGCCTCCTCCTTCCTTGTCGTTCCTAAGAAAAAGGTGTTTTTGGCAAAAGCATTCGTACAAGCATCAACATCCTTGACCCCCGCTATATCTTGAAGAATAACCCGCTCACCCTGTTCTCTTTTACTCATCGCAAATCGGATTGCTTCTTCTCTCTGTTCAGCGCTAAAAATCACACAATGGATTTCTGTCTCTTCCTGAGGTAAATCAAGGGCTTCAAGTAGTCGATCAATTCGAATTCCAAAACCTGTCGCTGGTGCAGGACGATCAAATTTTTCAAATAAATGATCATAACGGCCACCATTTCCTACTAAAAAGCCTACATTCTCAGCATAAACTTCAAAAAGAATTCCTGTGTAGTAGCTCATATGGCTAACGAGATTGAAGTCTATTTTTATATGCTCAGTTACTCCGAATGCCTCTAGCTTTTTCCAGAGCATTTCAAGTTCGTCTGCTGCTTTTTTTCCTTCTTCACATTCAACTAGATCTTTCGCTTTTGTAATTTTTGATTCATTGCCTCTTAGTTGTAAAAGGGATAGCAATCGCTGTTTATCAATAGAAGAAAGTGGTAGTTTTTTCACATGCTCTCTATAGCCTACGTAATTTTTTTCATATAAATAGCGTTGTAAGGCATCCGCTCTTGCCTCATTTCCAACAATCTCCATAAACAAGGCTCTCACATAACCAATATGGCCGATTGGCACTGTAAAATTAGTTAATCCTGCCTGTTTAAGGGACGCAATCATTAGCGAGATAACCTCTGCATCAGCACTTGTTGTTGTATCGCCAATATACTCGACTCCAATTTGTTCAAACTCAGCTGGTCTTCCACCTTCATGCTGCTGCGCACGGAACACATTTGCGGAATAGGCGATGCGTTGTGGATATTCCCCTTGATATAAACGAGATGCTGCAACTCGAGCAATCGGAGCTGTCATATCAGGTCTCAGCACAAGTGTGTGACCCTGTGAATCCAATAGTTTAAATAATTGACGGTCGAGGATCGCTGACGCCTCGCCGATTGTTTCATAGTATTCAAGTGTTGGAGTTTCAATAAATTGATAACCCCAGCTTTCAATTTGAGATGACATTGCATTGCGAATTTTCTTTTTCGCTTCATATAAAGCAGGCAATGTATCTCTCATACCTAACGGTTTTTCAAACATAAACACGATTTTCGTCACCACCAAAGTTTGTATATGTTAACTTTCCCAATATTTTCTTAAAAAAACCATTTTACTTTAGTTCGCTAATATACTACCAAGATAAAGTATATGATACACCTATCCCTTACATGCGTCAACAAAAAAAGTCAGAATTTAGGTGAAATAAATTGGGGTGGATATGGATTTTGTGAGTTTTATTGAAAATATAGTTATTAACTGTGGATATTATAAATGAGATTTGAGTATGCTTGTGAGTTGTGTGAATATTGTGGATAAATGGACTGGATTTTGTAAGCAAGAGAGGAAGAAAGGAGACAGATGTTGGAAATAGAAATTTAAAATAGGTGGAAAAAGAGGAAGAAGATGATAGAGCAGAAAAAGAGAAAATTATAAGAGATAAGTAAAATGTGTAAGTTTGAGCAATAAAAAAGGAACCAAACCAACTCAATGGTTAGATTCCTCTTTTTCTCGTTGCTCTCTTTGTTCTTTTGTATAAATCACTCGCATCGGGTTCCCGCCAACAAAACTGCCTGCAGGGACGTCTCGGTGTACCAATGTGCCTGCAGACACAATTGCTCCATCGCCAATTTCAACACCTGGCAAAATCGTTGAATTAGCCCCTATCATTACCTCGTTGCCAATTTTAACTTCACCCAGTCTGTATTCTTTTATTAAGTATTCATGGGCTAGAATGGTGGTATTAAAGCCAATGACTGTGTTGCTTCCGACACTGATCATCTCGGGAAACATTGTATCCGGCACTACCATCAGTGCAAATGCTGTTTTTTCCCCTACCTTCATGTTTAAAAAAGTGCGATACAACCAATTTTTCACACCAAGAAATGGGGTATAGCGCGCTATCTGTATGACGATAAAGTTTTTAACAACTTTCCAAAAGGATACGGTCTTATAGATTTGCCAAAGTGAATTGGGACCTGAAACAAAATAACGTGTGGTTCGTCGTTTCACTATTTTTTCATCCTTTTACCGAAACTAAATCAAGTAGGTCACTCATGTTTTCAAGCATAAAATCAGGGTTGTATTCCAATAAGAAGTCTTTTCCTTTATGAGACCAGGCAACTCCTGCAGTCTTTGTGCCCGCCTTTTGACCAGCTACAATATCCTGATAATTGTCGCCAACCATTATAGCTTCTTCAGGTGTTGAGTCTAACATCTTCAATGCTAACAGTACTGGTTCCGGATCTGGTTTTGGATTTGTCACATCATCTAATGTCACCACGACATCAAAGAATTGGTCAAGCTTTGTTAGTTGTAATCCCATATTAACCGTTTTTCGAACTTTTGTTGTAACAACGCCAATTTTATAGCCTTTTTCTTTAAGTGTCTTAATGGTGTCAAATACACCTGGAAACTCGGTTACTAATTCATCATGCTTCTCATGATTAAATTTTCGATATTCAGCAATCATTTCTTCTGCACGGTCTGGGTCTACAGAAGAAAAAGATTCATGCAAAGTTGGACCATTGAAAGGCAAAATATCCTCACGATTATAGTTACGTTCTGGAAAGTATTTTCCAAAGGTGTGTAAAAAAGATTGGAGTATCAGTTCATTTGTATCAATTAACGTTCCATCTAAATCAAATAGTAGTGTTTTAATTGCCATAAATAACTTCCTTTCTATTATTTTGCTCGACGCGTTTCCAGATAAAAGCGATGACCATTGTTAATATGATTGCAGTAATGAGTCGGATTAACAATAGCGGTAAGACTGGAATGCCTAGAGGAATAAAGATAAGCGTATCCTCCACTACCGCGTGACAGGATACTAAGAAAATTAACGCTAAGGTTACATCTTTCTTACTTACATTATCCTCTTTTACCGCCTGAATCATTACACCTGCTCCTAACGCTAGACCGAACAAAATACCTGCTGCCAAGGTCGTTGATGTATTTTCCTTCATTCCAAGTGCCTTTGTGACTGGCATCATCCACTTTGAAAATACATCCAACCATTTTAAATCTTTTAATATTTGAATAACAACCATCAATGGAATGACAATAAGAGCCAATTGTAGAATCCCAAATGTAGCTTTTTCAATACCATTTAATACAATAGCACCCCAGCCGGAAATTTGTTCATCAGTCGTTGAGACTAGTCCATATTTTGCTAACTCACTTCCACCTTTCCAAACTAGATTGATAACAAAGGCAGAAATGAATGCGAGTCCCAGTCTTACTGTTACAATCACCCAAATCTTCATACCTACTTTCGCAGCAACAGTCGATTCGATAATCATATTATGCGAGAATGATAGCATGACTGCTAAAATAAACACTTCTTTTACGGTTAAATCTAGTGTTAAAATGGCCCCAATCCCTGCATAAAGGTTTAAAAAATTACCTAATACAAGTGGTATTGCAGCATCACCAGACAGACCAAACCAGCCCATGATTGGGGTAATCCACTTAATCACCCAATCTAGCACCGGTGTATATTGCAACATTGTGACAAGTAGGGTAACCGGGAAAATTACCTTCCCTAATGTCCAAGTAGTTTTTAATCCTACTATGAAGCCTCTCTTGATTGTCTCTAGCAAGTTTCCCCTCTCCCTTTTAAGGATGTTTAAAAAGTCCAATAAAAATGACACATCGAATTTCTGCGTTGGCTTGTTTCTCCGTTCCTCACGTATTTACTGCATACGCTCCGGTACTCGAAACTGCGCCGCCTTGAACTTTCGACGCACAGGACGTGGCGTTTTTGTCGACGCGGTCCTTTTCATCCTCCTTTTTAAACTCACATTTTAAGATTATTTCTCTAAATAACGGTCGTTTGAAAGACCTTTTATTCTTCGGTAAATGATAACGATAATTGCTCCTACAATTGATAAAACGGAAATCAATTGAGCCACTCGGATATCGCCAAGCATTAAGCTATCTGTCCGTAAGCCCTCTACGAATAAGCGGCCAATTGAATACCAGATGACATATGTAAGGAACATTTCCCCACGTCTTAAGTTGACCTTTCGAAGCATCAGCAATAAAACAAAACCTACCAAACTCCAAACTGATTCATATAAAAAGGTCGGATGATAGTACGTACCTTGGATATACATTTGGTCCATGATAAAGTCAGGTAGCACATTATAGAAGGTTTGGATCTGTTCCTCTGCAATGGGTCCTCCATGTGCTTCTTGGTTCATAAAATTTCCCCAACGGCCAATTGCTTGACCTAAGATAATGCTTGGTGCCGCGATATCTGCAATTTTCCAAAAGGACAAGCCTTTAACTCTCGCAAACACAATCGCAGTCACAACTGAACCAATTAACGCACCATGAATGGCAATTCCGCCCTCCCAAATTGCAATAATTTTGGAAGGATTTTGTGAGTAATAATCCCATTTAAAAATAACGTAATAAATTCTTGCACAGATGATCGCAATTGGTACTGCGAACAGCATAAGGTCCATGAAAGTATCCTTGTGCAAGCCTCTGCGTTCTGATTCCTTAATGGCAAGGTAAAGGGCTAGCATGGTTCCTAGCCCGATGATTAGTCCATACCACTGAATGCGTAACGCGCCAAGTTCTAAAAATGTTGGGTCTAATGGTTGAATGTTTCGGTCCACTATCTCATCTCCCTTTTAATGATCTTTTATATTTCGTCGTGCTCCCTAAATTCAATCGTATTTGAAAGACGATTTGAGAAATCTTGTGCAGCGTTTAAGCCCATACGTTTAAGACGATAATTCATCGCTGCCACTTCAATGATGACTGCTAGGTTTCGCCCAGGACGAACTGGAATTGTGTATTTTGTTAAATCCGTATCGATGATTTTCATTTTTTCTTCTTCAAGCCCAAGTCGGTCATATTGCTTTGTCTGATCCCAAAGTTCTAGATTGACCACAAGCGTAATCCGTTTATAATTTCGAATGGCACCTGCTCCGAATAAGGTCATGACATTGATGATCCCAAGACCGCGAATTTCAAGGAGATGCTCGATAAGCTCAGGTGCGCTTCCAATAAGTGTATCATCATCCTCTTGACGAATTTCTACACAATCATCTGCAACAAGACGGTGTCCGCGTTTGACAAGTTCAAGCGCCGTTTCACTTTTACCAACACCACTCTTACCAATGATTAGCACCCCAACCCCGTATATATCCACTAAAACCCCATGGACAGCTGTTGTTGGCGCGAGCTTACTTTCTAAAAAGTTTGTAATCCTACTTGATAGTCTCGTTGTCTTCATAGGTGCTTTAATCACCGGAACAGATTCACGCTCGGAAGCCTCAATCAGTTCTGTTGGAACCTCTAAATCACGCGAAATAATAATTGCAGGGGTGATATCTGTACAAAGCTTTTCCATACGATATCTTTTTTCCTCGGAAGACAATTTCTCAAAGAACGTTAGCTCCGTTTTTCCTAATAGCTGGACTCGCTCTGAAGGATAGTAATCAAAAAATCCCGCTAGTTCAATACCTGGTCTAGATATATCACTTGTTGTTATCGGGCGATTAATTCCTTCTTCCCCACTCACTAATTCTAATTTGAATTTCTCAATTAAATCTTTTGTGCTAACTTTTGGCACATCTGTTCCTCCTTGATTGAACTCATGTAGTTTTCGATTGTTGCTGCGTATTTTTAAAGCCCTCTCATTTCGTGCTTAAACAGACTGTAATTTTTAAAATTATATTTTTCAAACTCATTCTCCTATTTTAGCATTTTTCTGTGTAAGGCCAAAACTTTTCTGATTTAAATTGCGGAAGAATGTTGGGTAGATGTGTTTTTGTGAAGTGGAGGGGAGAACTATCCTCTGGTTGTGTGGGAGAGGAGAGACGATCTCAGAGACAATTCGTTTAATCAACTTTTTGAATTGTCCGCGAGATATGGTCTCAGAGACAGATTGAGTGGAGAACTCTTTTAATTTGTCTTCGAGAGACGGTCTCAGAGACAATTTTCCTGAATATCTCTTTGTTTTGTCTGCGAGAAGCCGCCTCAGAGACAAATTACATGAAGAACTCTTTTTATTTGTCTTTGAGTATTTTCATTTTACTAGTGAATAAACATTAGTATCATGCACAACACCGTTTTGGTACATATAGTTCCTTAAGATACCTTCCTTTTCGAATCCAAGCTTAATTAACAATTCATTTGATGACGCGTTTTCAAGAAACACAACGGCACCAATGCGAGTTAAGCCAAGATCGTCAAAACCGTAAGAGATTACTTTTTTAACAGCCTCTGTTGCGTAGCCTTTTCGCCAGTATTGGGGCTGTAGCTCATAACCGATTTCTGCTCGCTTATGCTTAGGAGACCAGGCATTAAATCCTATGGTTCCGATGGGTTCTTTGGTTTCTTTTAATTCGATCCCCCATCTTATTCCACGCTTTTCTTTATAGTTTTTTGCAAAAAATTCAACAAACTGCTCTGCCTGTTCAACTTCGGTTAGAGGCTCCTGCCCGTAATAACGCGTGACATCATTGTTTGAAAAACAGGTAAATATTGCTTGGGCATCGCTATGGACGATTTCTCTTAATCTTAGTCGTTCGGTTTCTAGTATTGGAAACATGCTTGTACTCCTTTCTCTACTTTGACTATATTTTCAATAAAAAACAGCGTAATCCTCCCTGGACTACGCTGCTAGTAAAGATTTATTTCTTCTTTTTCTCCTGAAGCGGTTCGACGATTACTTTTTGAATGAGTAAATTTAAAATCGAGATAATGACTGCTGCTAGTATTGCTGTGCCGAATCCTTCGATGACAAAGGAGTCACCCATTAGGGACTGTGTCAGCATTAAAGTAAGTGCATTGATCACAAATAAAAATAAACCTAATGAGAGAACCGTAACCGGTAAAGTTAAGACGATGAGAATGGGTTTTACGATTACATTTAAAATCGATAAGATTACGCTTGCTGTGATAGCAGCGCCTACCCCCTCGAGATGAAAAGTATCGACATATCCTGCCACAACCATTAGTACGATGCTATTAACAATTATGCTAGCAATCCATCTCATTATCTATAGACATCTCCTTCATTCGGTACAATAAACAACCAAACGAGATAAATAATCCCTAATGAACCGACGCCTAAGATGAATCCGACCACCGCAAGAATTCGTAAAAGCGATGCATCGATTCCTGTATAATCTGCTAGGCCTCCAAGCACTCCTCCTAGCATTCTATTTCGTGTGGAGCGGTATAATTTCTTTTTCATAGTGAACACCTCAAAGTGGTTTGATGTTAATAGAGCCTGTTTTCGTTTCAGCAAAGAGATGTAGCTTTTGCGCTTTTTCTTCATTTGCTTTGAAACGTAGAGATTTCTGAACAACTTCATTTTTCTCCTCAATGATTGACATCATTGGAAGCTCTGACTTGAAGCTACCGAGATTTGATTTTAATTCTCCGTCAACTTGATAGTCGTTTGCGACAAACATATCAATGCTACCGGTAGTTGTTTTTACATAAGCAGTGTGGCAGCTATCACCCTGAATATCGCAAGTAATGTTCCCGTTAAAGCTTTGAAGGTCAACTTTTTCAAATCGTCCAGTTGTTGTAACTGTACCATTTAATGTTTCCGCTTCAAAATCCTTACTTGTAATTTGATTTGCTTTAATATGACCATTTGCTGTTTCGATTTCAACTGATTCTGTATCAAAGTTCGAAATGGTGATTGCTCCATTGGCTGTTTTTGCACGGAAATCCTTTACTCGTAAATTTTCCCCAGTTATCGGTCCGTTAAACATACGTGTCTTAATGCTTTCATAATTTTCCTGAGGCACATATATTTTTGCATGAACCTTCATTTGCTTTTTCTGAATGGATAGGCGCAGTGCACCATTTTCAATCGAGAAAAGAACATCCTCTAAAAATGCTCTACGTGCACGTTCCTGGTTATCGATATTATATACTTTTGCTTCACATTCAACGCGGACATCCTTCTCTTCCCATGGAATAATCGTAATACTTCCATTTGAAACATCGAGGTCAAGCTTGGTAATATATACGTCCTTATGTTGGAATATATGTTTCACTTCTACTGCATTACCGAAATTAAAATCGAGATCGAGGTCTTTAATTTTTTTCAGAGCAGTGTCGATAAAGTCCATAAATTTGTGTTTCGCAGAACCCTTGCCTTCATATGAATTTTGGTGTTTCTGCTGGGATTGCTCATACTGGACTTGAGTCGAAAGCTCTGTCTTGATTTCCTGTGCTGGATCTTGGGGCTGACTCTCCTCCTCAGAATGGAGCTTTTCAATCAGAACGATTGCTTCCTCGGCTGTCAGTTTTCCTTCCTCAACTAGTTTTAGGATACGTTTTTGTTCTTCTTTCATGGTTCCTTCCTCCCTTAAAGTTCTTCTTGAGCTAATACTTGAATTCCTTTTACAATGTTCCAAATCACAATTCCGACGTTAATGATCGCTAATAGGATGAACACTAGCAGCATAGTTGCTACAAATGCCTCCACAGACCATATAAAGAAAAACGGAATGATAATAAAAACGATTGTCGCTACTGGAATAATATGTGAGATTAACGCATGCAAGGCATGCCTTTTTACTACCGGATTTTGAACTATGATATAAACAACGAGTGGTAAAATAAACCCTGCGAAGAAAACACTGAAATAACACAACGCTGCAATTAATTTATCTGTATTCACTCTTCATCTCCCCTTTATACCTCTATATACGATAACGAGATATAATTGGTTTCAAGATTTTATAAAAATAAGCCTCGAGTCTTAGAGGGAACCAGGGAACCATAGGGACGGTTCGAACCATGGGGACGGTTCTAGTGGTTCCTTTGATTATTTTCTTGATAAATAGATATATGAATCAGGTGGATTTCCTCTCTGACTCAAAAAAATCCAGAGGTCAACCCACTGGATTTAATGTTTTGGCTTATTTTCTAACAGACCTTTAAAGTTTTCACGGTAATGCCAGGCTAAAATTACCTCAAATACTGTGATGATAATAGCCAATGGAAGCAACTCTGAATCTACAAAGATATGAAATGCTAAGATATTAACTATTAAACCTGCTAAAACAACTAAGGCTAATGGTACATACCTGCGGATAATTAGAAGAATTCCTGCAATAATTTCTATACCTTTTTCCAATGCCAATAAATAGCCATCTCCCAAAAATTCCATCGCAGCTGGACTTGTTGGCACAAATGGCTCAAATCCGAACAAAACAACGTACCCATTTAAACCTGCTCCTAAAAAAATGGCTCCCAACAAAATTTCAATAACGCGAATGGTGATTTTCATCTTTATCCCCTTTGTACGAATATAGAATAGCCTCTTTCAAAGATATGACCTAAAAAACCCCTGCAGAACCATAGGGACGGTTCTGGTGGTTCCAGGCTGTTTTTTCCTAAGAATAATCTTTAGATTGGGACCAAGAGAACCGTCCCCTTGGTCTCATGCTTTTAATATTATTTTGCGGCTTATTCCGGTAAGTCTTGCTATTTGTCTAGTTGATAGTCCAATGGATTTTAAAGTTTTGATGTGTGTATCTCGTTCTTCAGGATTTACTTTTTGGAGGTCTAAACAGTGGTTTACTTTGCAGCTATTTTTGATGATTTCAATTGCTTGTTTGTCAGTAATTCTCCTTGTTTCTTGGATATCAAGGTATTCTTCATCGGTCTCTTCCATGTGAAACTTTTTGAAATGGGTCAAAGCTAATGTTTTATCTGTATTGAACAAGCCCAAAACAAAATCTTTTTCTATAATTTTAGATTTAGAATCTCCTACATATTCACTATAACTACTCCATTTGTAATTTGAAACATTCCCAACAACTCCGGCTTTTAATGGATTTTGGTGGATATATCTAAGTACATTTAACAAGTATGGAAGGTCCTCAACCACCTCACTTTTAAATCGGTCCTGAAACAAGTGCCCGTTACGTTCATATTTTAAATTGTACCAATAAACAAAACTTGCACCAATCCGCCTCATTATCCTTCCAATTTCTTCATCCCCTTCCTTTATTAGAAGATGAACATGATTCCCCATTAAGCAATACGCATAGATTTCATATCCACACTTATCTTTGAATCTATAAAGGGTCTCTAAAAAATTTAATGAGTCTTCTTGCTCTTCAAATATTATTTGACGATTAATTCCCCTTAAAATAACATGATAGACACTTGTACTACTTTTTCTTCTTGCAGCCCTAGGGCATAAACATCACCTCATATTCGTTTTTTTAAAAATATATGGAATTTGAAACTAAAAAGGGAGGTTTAATAAAACAGAGTAGAGGATGGTGGTATGGAGAGACTTATCAAATTTATAGTATCATAGATCAAAAGAAAAAACTTTAGCAATTTCATAGTAACCTGCTGTAGACTGATAAATTCTAATAATTAGATTAAAAAATCCTGATCTTTGTGTAAGCAAATCAGGATTCTTATTTTAAAACAAACTGGTCTCAGGTTTTTCCCGCGCTGGGACCAAGAGAACCGTCCCCTTGGTTCCCTTGGTTCCTAGTTCCAGTCAAGATTCAGGTGATGTTACTTTGTCATAAAAGTCGACATAGTTATCACGGTCTGCACTATTACGATAGGCCATAGCGACACGTGGATGTTCATTAAGCATACCGGAGATCATGTAAGGAATGATATAGCCCCACTCCCACTTTTGTCGCATTTCTATCATATGCTTTTCAATGATACCGAGAACTGGCTTAATCTCATAGCTACTTTTTTGTATGTAACTAACGAGAAGCTCTGTATGACAGTTACCAGCCGCACGACCCATACCATAAACAGACGAATCAAGGTAAGTAACCCCATTTTGCAACGCGGCTAATGTATTGGCGAATGCTAATTGCATGTTGTTATGCGTATGTATGCCAAGCTGTTTATTAGGGAGCATCTCTTGGAACTTCTTCACTTGATGCTCAATATCGGTAGGAGCTAAGCTACCAAATGAGTCAACGATATAGACAACGTCGACAGGACTTGCCTTCACCATTTCAAACGCTTCAATAAGCTGACGTTCAGGAACACTAGATAGAGCCATGATGTTAAGTGAAGTCTCGTAACCTAGGTCATGAAACATTTTTACAAGTTCCAAGCCTTTATCTACTTCACGTACATAACACGCAACTCGAATCATATCTAGAACACTTTGCTCACGTGGTAGTATGTCATCTGGATCAACACGCCCAATATCTACCAGAGCAGATAGTTTCGTACTTTTTTTCTCAGGAAGAATTTCTTTAAGGAAGTTATCATCAAGAAATCTCCACGGATTAGGCTCAGTCGCATTGAGTAGCTTAGGTGAATTTTTGTAGCCAATCTCCATGTATTCCACACCAGCTGCACTTAGGCTATCATACAAGTCTTGAACAAATTCAACACTAAAGTCCCAATTGTTAACTAAACCTCCATCTCGAATAGTACAGTCTATAATTTTATTACGATGTTCCATGTTAGAAACTCCCTTTCACATTCTTTTCTCATTATTATTCTAATTAGTGAATTTATGTAAAGAAAAATATACTTTAATTTAATATAATATAATGGAATATAACAATAATCAATAAATTTAAAAAAGTTTACTAGTAATACCTCCAGCCATGACTACGACAGCATCTAACTTCACCTCTGAAACTCCCTCATCAAGAACCACCACCCCCTAATAAAAATATCGTGACTCTACCACATATAGGATCTGCAACAAAATGTAAAAATCCCGATCTGCATCTTTTTCGCAAATCGGGATTTTCCTGTTTCGTCAAACCACAAGAACCATCCCCTTGGTTATCTGTGGTTACTGACTAACGGAACCATGAGAACCGTCCCCATGGTCCCTGGGATTCTACAATTATTTAGAAACTGTTTCTTTTTCTTTGATTAGTTCTTTCATCCGTTGACGGTCGCGTTCAAGGACTGGTTTTAGATAGCGTCCGGTGTGGGATGCTTTAATTTTTGTAATTTCTTCTGGTGTACCTGTTCCATTGATGGTACCGCCTTTGTCTCCACCTTCAGGGCCGAGGTCCACAATGTAGTCCGCGGCTTTGATTACATCGAGATTATGTTCGATAACGAGGACTGTGTCCCCATTTTCAACTAGTCGCTGTAAGACCTTAAGCAATCTCGCAATGTCATCTACATGTAAGCCTGTTGTTGGTTCGTCTAAAATATAAAACGACTTACCATTTGAGCGACGATGTAATTCAGATGCGAGCTTCACGCGTTGTGCTTCTCCACCAGATAGTGTTGTTGCGGGTTGTCCGAGTTTAACGTAGCCTAAACCAACATCATATAACGTTTCAACTTTACGCTTGATACGTGGGATGTTTTCGAAAAAGGATAATGCATCCTCAACTGTCATATTTAATATATCTGATACGTTTTTGTCCTTATATTTAACTTCTAATGTTTCACGGTTGTAGCGTTTCCCATGACATACCTCACATGGCACATAAACATCTGGTAAGAAGTGCATTTCGATTTTAATAATTCCATCACCACGGCAGGCTTCACAGCGTCCGCCTTTAACATTGAAACTAAAACGGCCCTTCTTATAACCTCTTACCTTGGCTTCATTTGTATTAGCGAACAGATCACGAATATCATCAAAAACGCCTGTGTATGTAGCTGGATTTGATCGAGGTGTACGTCCAATTGGCGACTGGTCAATGTCGATTACTTTTTCTAATTGTTCAATCCCTTTAACTTCCTTGTGTTCACCCGGTTTTGTTTTTGCTCGGTTCAGTTTCTGTGCCAATGATTTATGGAGAATTTCATTGACCAAAGTACTCTTACCTGATCCTGATACACCTGTAACAGCAATGAACAAACCAAGTGGAAACTTAGCTGATACATTTTTAAGGTTATTTTCCTTTGCACCAATAACTTCTACATAGCGTCCATCCGGCTGTCTTCTTTCGCTTGGAAGCGGGATGAACTTTTTACCTGAGAGGTATTGTCCTGTTAAAGAATTCGGGTCTTCCATTACTTCTTTAGGAGTTCCCGCAGCGATAATCTCTCCCCCATGAATTCCTGCTCCTGGTCCGATGTCGATTAAATAATCAGCAGCTAGCATCGTATCTTCATCGTGCTCAACAACAATTAATGTATTCCCAATATCTCTCATTGTCCTTAGTGTATCAATGAGTCGGTCATTATCTCGTTGATGTAACCCAATTGACGGCTCGTCCAAAATATAGAGAACACCTGTTAGGCGAGAACCGATTTGAGTAGCTAGTCGAATCCGTTGAGCCTCACCACCGGATAAAGTTCCTGCGGCACGACTTAAAGTTAGATAATCTAATCCAACATTCACGAGAAAACCGAGTCGTTCTTTGATTTCTCGGAAAATAAGGTTCGCGATTTTCATATCTTTTTCAGAAAGCTCAATTGTAGTGAAGAATTCAAAAGCCTCATTAATGGAAAAATCTGTAACATTAGATATATGTTTCCCTGAGATTAGAACAGCCAGACTTTCCTTTTTCAACCGATATCCTTTACATGAAGGGCAAGCCCGCTCAGCCATATATTTTTCCATTTGCTCACGAATATAATCGGAGCTTGTTTCTTTGTAACGTCTTTCTACATTTCGAAGAACACCCTCAAAAACGATATTATTTTCACGTTTCTGACCGAAGTCATTCTCATAATAGAAGTAGATTTCTTCCCCATCACTTCCATAAAGGATTTTATCCATCAAATGCTTCGGAATATCCTTAACCGGAATATCCATATCAATCCCGTAATGATTACAAACTGATTCAAGTAATTGTGGGTAATATTGAGAACTTGTTGGCTCCCAAGGTGCAATTGCATGCTTTCGAAGTGATAAATCCCAGTTCGGAATCACGAGATCTGGGTCTACTTCAAGCTTGTTGCCTAAACCATCACAATCGGGACATGCCCCGAAAGGACTATTAAAAGAGAACATTCTTGGTTCAAGCTCCCCAATGGAAAAACCACAAATCGGGCATGAATGAAGCTCACTAAACAAGAGTTCCTCTTCCCCAATCACATCAATAATCACTTTACCTCCGCCTAAACGTAGGGCAGCCTCAAGGGAATCAGATAGTCTTGCCGTTACACCCTCTTTTACTACAATTCGGTCAATGACAACCTCAATTGAATGTTTTTTATTCTTTTCTAGCTCGATGTCATCTGATAGCTCAAGCATTTCACCATCGACACGGACTCTGACATAACCTTGCTTTTTTATATCCTCTAAAATTTTCACATGGGCACCCTTACGTCCTGATACAACTGGCGCGAGTACCTGCAGCTTTGTCCGTTCTGGATATTCTAAAATGCGATCCACCATCTGTTCAACGGTTTGTGATGTAATTTCGATTCCGTGGTTAGGACAAACCGGTTTTCCTACTCGAGCATATAATAAACGCAAATAATCATAAATCTCTGTAACCGTACCAACAGTGGACCTTGGATTCCGGCTTGTTGTTTTTTGGTCAATCGAAATCGCAGGTGAAAGACCCTCAATTGAATCAACATCGGGTTTATCCATTTGTCCTAAAAATTGACGTGCGTATGCAGAGAGGGACTCGACATAGCGCCGTTGTCCTTCTGCATATATGGTGTCAAATGCAAGGGATGACTTTCCTGAACCAGATAGACCTGTCACGACAACTAGTTTATCTCTCGGAATCGTAACATCTATATTTTTTAAGTTATGGGCCCTTGCTCCTTTGACGACTATTTTATCCAATGCCATGTTTATGTCATCCTTCCGCTTTTAACTCCAAAATTAAATCACGTAATTCAGCTGCTCGTTCAAAATTAAGTGCTTTTGCTGCTTCCTTCATTTCATTTTCCATTTCAGCAATTACTTGATCGCGTTCCTTCTTCGATAATCCAGTTAACTTAGGTACTGTTTCATAGGTTTCTGTATCTTCGGCTGCCGTTGTAGCACGAATGACATCGCGAATATCCTTTTTAATGGTTTGTGGCGTAACACCATGCTTTTTGTTATATTCCTCTTGCATTTCACGACGACGCTTTGTTTCATTAATTGCAATTTCCATCGAGTTCGTCATCTTATCTGCATACATGATTACTCTGCCATTAGCATTTCGAGCGGCACGACCAATTGTTTGGATGAGTGAGCGTTCCGAACGCAGGAACCCTTCCTTGTCCGCATCAAGAATGGCAACAAGTGAGACTTCTGGAATATCCAGCCCTTCACGAAGCAGGTTGATACCTACTAAAACATCATGTTTACCCAAACGAAGGTCACGAATAATTTCAATCCGCTCTAGTGTTTTTATTTCTGAGTGCAAATAATTTACCTTGATCCCAACGTCCTTCAAGTAATCCGTTAGATCCTCAGACATTTTTTTCGTTAAGGTAGTAATCAGGACTCGTTCATTTTTATTAACACGGTCCTGGATTTCACCTAATAAGTCATCAATTTGACCTTGAATTGGCCGAACCTCAATAATTGGATCAAGTAATCCTGTAGGACGAATAATTTGTTCAACCATTTCGTCTGTATGCTCAATTTCGTACGGTCCAGGTGTTGCAGAAACGTTAATGATTTGATTAATATGCTTTTCGAATTCCTGAAATCGCAGTGGACGGTTATCCATTGCAGAAGGAAGACGGAATCCGTGATCAACCAGTACTTGTTTTCTTGCTTGGTCACCATTAAACATGCCGCGAATCTGTGGCAATGTCACATGCGACTCATCAACGACAATTAGCAAATCCTCAGGAAAATAGTCCAATAAAGTATAAGGTGTTGAACCTGATGGTCGTAAGGTTAGATGACGTGAATAGTTCTCAATACCTGAACAAAAGCCCATTTCACGCATCATTTCAAGATCATAGTTCGTCCGTTGTTCTAAACGCTGCGCTTGTAAAAGTTGACCATCTTCACGAAGTTCAGCTAAGCGTTCTTCTAGCTCTGCCTCAATATTTTTAATCGCGATTTGCATTTTTTCTTCACGGGTTACGAAGTGGGATGCTGGGAAGATTGCAACATGCTCACGTTCTCCCAGTATTTCGCCAGTTAAGGCATCAACCTCACGTATCCGGTCTATTTCATCGCCAAATAACTCCACGCGAATACAGTGCTCATCACGTGAGGCTGGAAAGATTTCAACGACGTCCCCTCTTACACGGAAGGTTCCGCGCCGGAAGTCAATATCGTTTCGTTCATATTGAACATCCACTAATTTGCGTAAAAGCTCATTTCGCTCAATTTCCATTCCTGTTCGTAGGGAAACTACGAGTTCCCTATATTCCTCAGGAGAACCCAAGCCATAAATACAAGATACACTTGCAATTATAATGACATCTCGTCGTTCAAAAAGGGAAGATGTTGCAGAGTGTCGCAATTTATCAATTTCATCATTTACACTTGAGTCCTTTTCGATATATGTATCAGATGATGGAACATACGCCTCTGGCTGGAAGTAGTCATAATAACTAACAAAATATTCAACAGCGTTATTTGGAAAGAACTCTTTAAACTCACTATAAAGCTGTCCTGCCAATGTTTTATTGTGGGCAATGATAAGGGTTGGTCGATTTACTTCCTTGATTACATTCGAAATCGTGAACGTTTTTCCTGTACCCGTAGCACCTAATAATGTTTGAATTTTTTTGCCCGCTTTAATTCCATCAACAAGCTGTTGAATTGCTCTTGGTTGGTCACCCTGTGGTGAATACTTGGAGACTAACTCAAATTGATCCTTCATTTACGTTCCTCCCATCCATTCTTATCGTTTTATGTGAACCGTTATGTAATTTTTCACTGACTTTTTCTCGATAGAAACATTGTACCACAAACCGACCTAAAACAAACAAAAATACGAACTGATATTCGATTTTATTTGTTGAAATGTAGTTTCTAAACAAATATAACATGTTATAATTTGGAAAAATAGATTGAAGTAAAGGAGATGTTTTATGATAAAAAGGGGAAGTTTCATATTAATTTTCGTTTCTTTTTTGTTAGTTTCATGTAACAAGCAATCTGCTACACCACCAAGTCCCAGCCAATCTATCGATCAAACGGAAGGGTGCCCCAATGGGGAAGTGATTGAATGGGTGGATGTATTAATGATCAACGATATAAAATATGAACACCATTTTCCGGATGCTTCAGATGAACAAAGTTCGATTGTCATTGAAAAAGGAGAAAAACTTGGAGATGTCACGTTCATGATGAGTGAGCATGCCTGCAGCGATCATGTAATGAAAAATGGAGATGCTGCTTATTTACCTGAAGGAACTTCAATTTACGAGGTAAAAGGCTATCCTTCCTCTTTCATTGTTACTGCGGGAGATAATGTGTTTGTTGTGGACGAAAATAAGAAAGCCAAAACGGCTGGCGAGCTTTATCCATTAGATGGACTTGTAAAAAACATACATTTCGAAAGCACCGAAGACGGTAGTCGCCTACATACGTTTTCAGATGAATCCAAGAAGCAATTTATTGAAGCTTGGTATCCGTTGGTTTTAGGTGATTTAGATACATTATATAAAACGGGCAAATTTGAAGGTGAGCGTGTTTTTATAGAAATGGAGCTTACTAATGGAGTATCCTTCCGACTACTCTATTGGTTGGATTCAAACACCTTTCATAGTGGGGCAATTGGAAATGATGAGATTCAAACAGTCATTGTTTCAGAATTGGAAAAGTTAGATAAAAAAAATACTGACCTAGATTCAATGAAAAAAAATCCTTCATCATCTCGATGAAGGACTTTATTTTTCCGCTCGTTTCCCCATATTTCTCGCATACATGAATCCTGCACCCAACGAAATGATATCCGCAACGATAATAATAGCGGAATCCGCATATCCTTTATAAATAGACGCAACGATAAGGGCAACCGCAAGTAAAAAACCCACATAATGATTATAGGTCACTCTTGTAAAGAAAATGACGAGTACACCCGGAAGGATGAGCGCCAGCAATATTTTTAATAGCATTAAATTCGTATCCTTTCAATTTCATATCATCAAATGCGCCTTGGCGTATTTGCGCCCGATTTTTTTCGAGCATGCTCGAAAATTTACCTTTGAAAAATCGTGGCATCCGCCGGAGGTTTTAACTTAATTCAGGCAGGTTTATTCACGCTAAATTAATTAGTTTATAACATTTATCCATTACCTATAATAGTAAAGGATTTACTGAATTAAGTTAAATATAGCAAATCGAATGAAGGAATTCACGTGATTACTCCTGCTATTTAAACAATTCCGGGTAGAATCCTCTAGCCAATGTTTCAACTGCATACGCCATACGGTTTCCTGGTAAAACACTCTCTAATGAAATAACAACAAACTTTTCATTTTTAACACTTTCAAGCTGCGAAAGAGCTGGGTCATTTTTGATGTCCTTTATTTTTTGCTCAATTGACGGAGCATCATAATCGTGAATCAGAATGACATCTGGCTGCCTTGCGAGTACTTCTTCGTAGCTAACTGTGGTCCATTGTTTGTCTGTGATATCATTAAAAACATTTTGGCCACCTGCTAACTCTATTAATAACGTTTCAAAGTTTGTACCACCCGCGGTGAAAACACCATTTCCGCCACTGTCATATACTAGTACATCAACCGGCTCATGATCAGCCATTTTTTCCTGCACACTAGCAATTCGTGCCTTTTGCTCTTCAACAAATGCCTCTGCTCGATCTTCAATATCAAAAATCTTACCGATATCACGTATTTCCTGATAAATTTCATCCATTGATGTGGCTTTATTCATATATACGTTGATTCCATAGCTTTCAAGCTCATCGACGTCTAGGCCTTCACTACCAAATTCCCAATCAATACCGTAAATAAAATCTGCTCCACTCGTTAATACAGCTTCCCTTGTTGCAGAACCGTATGTAAGCTCTGGAATCTTCTCATAATCGTCCTTATATTCAGGCAAAGCACCGCGGCTATGATTGTCCAAGCTATTTCCAATTACATAATCAGAGAGTCCTAATGCGATAAATAATTCGGTTGCATTTGGTCCTAAAGTTAAAACTTTTGAAGGTTTCTTAGTAAATTCTACTTCTCTCCCATAGTTATCAATAACTAGAGCTTTCTTAGATTTAGTAACGGATCCGTCCTCTGTATTCGAGCCACATCCCGCTAATACCAATACAAGAATCCCTGCCAATAGCAAAACTAGTTTTTTCATTTTAATTATCTCCTTCTAGCAAACTGACGGGTAAATAGGTAATCGTCACTTTTTTTGTAGTTGGATGAATCGTTACATCAGACCTGACCCCGTAGATTTCGTATATCGATTCAGACGTTAATACTTCTTCAGGAGTTCCTGCCATCATAATACGCCCATCCTTGACAACATAAAGTCGGTCGCAATAAAGTGCAGCAAGGTTTAAATCATGGATGGCCGATAAGACCGTTACACCTAGCCCTTTAATTAAATCAAAAATTTGCAACTGATGTTGGATATCCAAGTGGTTTGTTGGTTCATCTAGTAGTAATAAATCCGTTTGCTGCGCAAGCACTCTACCTAGTAAGACGCGTTGCTTTTCCCCACCTGATAGATTGATATAATTGCGTTTCTCCATATCAGTCATACCAATTTGCTCAATCGCATTTGCAACAATTTCTTTATCTTTTCTACTGTCACCATCAAAAAATCCTTTGTATGGACTTCTCCCCATTGCGACGATTTCTTCGACCTTAAAATCAAATGGGATGACATTTTCTTGTCCGACAACACCGATTTTTTGCGCTGCCGCCTTAGGGTTCATTTTATAAACATTTTCTCCATCTAAAAAAACAACACCAGAATCAGGCTTAAGCCCACGATACAGGTTTTTTAAGAGAGTCGATTTCCCACTTCCGTTTGGTCCGATGATTCCGACAAATTCACCTTCTGAAACATGCAAATTCATATCTTCAATAATATGTTTTTCATTCAATGAAAAATTCAAATTCTCAACCAGTAGTTTCAATTTTTCACCTACTTTTTTGTTTTTAATAACCAAATAAAGAATGGCCCTCCTACTAATGCGGTTAATATCCCAATTGGCAATTCCTCAGGTGCTATCACCATTCGGGCGGCAACATCTGTCCACACGACAAAAATTCCACCAAGTAAGGCACTTACAGGAAGAACCCGCTTATGATCTGAACCAACGAGTAGTCTTGTAATATGCGGAACCATTAACCCAATAAATCCAATTGAGCCACTCACCGCTATCGTGACACCAGCTAAAAGCGAGGCAACAAGGATCAATAATTTATGCAATCTCCCCACATTAAAGCCTAATGTTTCCGCTGTTTCGTCACCGAAAAGTAAGGCATTGAGAGCACGATATTGGCTCATTAAAACGATCATACAAATCACTGCCACTATAAGGGGTAGCGTTAAATAGCCCCATTTTGCTCCTGCCAAGCTTCCTGACATCCAAAAGGTGGCATTATGTAAGCCTAATGCATTCGGAGCACTTAGCGTAATCGTTCTTGTCAATGCATCCATCATCAGTGCGATTGCAACACCTGAAAGCAAGAGATGAGTCACATTGATTCTTCCGTTCACCCTTGAAAGGGTATAGACTAAAATGATTGTCAAAGCAGCACCAATAAACGCACTGATGGAAAGTGAATAAGTACCAAAAATCGAAAAGGCACCAAATAACATTCCTAAAGTTGCCGTTGCAGATGCACCTGATGAGACACCAAGAATGAATGGGTCTGCAAGATGGTTACGAACCAATGCTTGCATAACAACCCCTGTTATCGCTAATGAAGCACCAACAATCATTCCTAATAACACTCTTGGTAAGCGTAAACCCCAAACGATATTATCCTCAACCTGTGTCCAGTTATTTTCAATAGTGAGAAAGGGAAGTTTGGCGAAAAGGATTTTTATGACCGTGAGTGGATGAACAGAGACTGGCCCTATACCAATTGAGAAGAGGATAGAAAGAGTGCTTACTATCAACAGTAGTATTGTAATAACCTTCATATTCGGTTCATCTTGATTGAAGATCTTTTGAATATAATTCCTTTTCATACCAATTCCTTTCCACAAAACATGAACGCCCAGAGAAGTTTTCTGAGCGTTTTAGAGTCATGTTTTTACACACCTTTATAGTCATTGCTTTCAAAGAGGTCGATGAGTTCGATGTCCTTGTTTTTATCTTGGAAATAACGATACGTAAAGTCATTTTCAAATAACACGACATATCGGTCGCTACGGTCCCGAACAAGTAGACTTCTTGAATCAAATAGACGAGTATCTACATCTTTATTGCCAATCCATCTTGGGATTCTGTTTCCAAGTGAAGTGAACTCAACAGAGACATTATATTCTCCCTCTAATCTATATTCAAACACATCATATTGAAGTTGACCAACCGCACCAAGAATGAACTCATCACTTGATTCCTGTCTGAACAATTGAATTGCCCCTTCTTGAACGAGCTGTTCAATACCTTTTCTAAATTGCTTTGCCTTCATTACGTTCTTCACGCGAACTTTACGATACATTTCAGGTGGGAACACAGGTAGTTCCTGATAATGGATATCTTCTTTACCTGCTGTAAGGGTATCACCGATTTGGTAGACATTTGGATCATAAATACCAATAATATCACCAGGATAAGCCTCATCTACTGTTTCACGACTTGCGGCCATAAACTGCTGAGTTTGATTCAGCTTGATTGATTTTCCTGTACGAGTGATGTTGACACTCATTCCACGTTCAAACTTCCCTGAGCAGACGCGAAGGAATGCAATTCGGTCGCGGTGCTTCGTGTTCATGTTTGCTTGGATTTTGAAAATATAACCTGAAAACGTTTCGTCCTCTGGTGGAATTAAGCCAAGATTTGTTTTACGTGGCTTCGGTTCTGAAGCAAATTGTAAAAAGGTATTAAAAAACGTTTCTACACCAAAGTTTGCGAGCGCACTACCAAAGAATACAGGCGTAAGGTCACCTTTGGCTACACGTTCCACATCAAAGTCATTTCCTGCTTCATCTAATAAAAGTAACTCATCTTGTGTACTTTCATAAATCGGACTATCTGTAATTCCAGGATGCTTGCCGTCCTCTAGCTCCTGTAATGAAATGATTTTTTCATCTTCATTTCCAGTAAAATGTACAAATTGATTGTTGTAACGATCGACAATCCCTAAGAATCGTTTCCCCATTCCAACTGGCCAGTTCATCGGATACGATTCAATACCAAGAACTTCTTCAATTTCAGCTAAGAGTTCAAGTGGATCTTTTCCTTCACGGTCAAGCTTATTGATGAATGTAAAAATTGGAATGCCTCTCATGCGACAAACTTTAAAGAGTTTAATCGTTTGTGGCTCAACACCTTTTGTTGAATCGATGATCATCACAACACTGTCCACAGCTGTTAACGTACGATAGGTGTCCTCACTGAAGTCCTCGTGTCCTGGTGTATCAAGAATATTGACATAGAAGTTTTCGTATGGAAAACTCATCACACTTGATGTAACTGAAATCCCACGTTGTTTTTCAATCTCCATCCAGTCCGACGCAGCAAATTTTCCTGATTTTTTTCCTTTTACCGTACCTGTTTCACGAATTACATTCCCAAAATATAATAATTTCTCAGTCATCGTCGTTTTACCAGCATCCGGGTGAGAGATGATGGCAAACGTTCTTCGTTTTTGAACTTCATCTATATAGCTCATGCAAATTATCCTTCCGTTATCACAGATTGTATCTAAAAAAATATATCACAATTAAAAAGGAACTACAACGAGAATTGATTCCAGTTACTCATAGGAAAATTTTGAAAATAGAGCAATTCTGTGATTTAAATCACAGAAGCCTATATGGGTTCGCACTATACTAAAGTTAGAAATAGAAAAAAACTATAATGAGGTGAAGGTTACATGTTTGTAGCATATTTTCTTGTTGTTAGTATTATTCTAGTTTGTGTCGGTTTTGCAGTCCAAATTATGAACGGTGTTAAAGAATTAGATAAAAATTCATTAGATCAATAATGTAATATGCTTGTTCAAAAAGGAGGATGAAAAGGACCACGTCGACAAAAACGCCACGTCCTGTGGCATTGTCGACACTAGCACGTCCTGTGCGTCGAAAGTTCGAGGCGGCGTAGCTTTGAGTACCGGAGCGTATGTAGTTAATACGCGAGGAACGCAAAAGCAAGCCAACGAGCTTCCACAGGATGTGGTGACTTCGACGTTCGACACAGGAAGTGTCGGTAGTTAGTCGAAGTTCCTATATCGATATGTCAATTTCACCGGACTTTTTGAATATCTTCTAGAAAAAGAAAACGGGAGAACTAGTTATTCAACTAGTATCTCCCATTTTTTCGTCATCAATTAAAGGAACCCTTCCATTCTATAGCAACCCGGCCACCATAGAGGAATCCTCCTTAGGCCCGTGGCTTTGCGTCATTGTCTTTCAACAATTTTGCCTTTTGTATAGTTTGGTTTTTATCAATGATGTATTTATTTCACTGCTTTACTCATACGCTGGTATTTACGTTGGATGCTAATTGGGCTACGGTTAAGTCTTTTTCCAATGTCGGAAAACGGAGTACCTGTTGCCACAAGCTCAATCATGGAGTTAATTTCTACTGTTGTCCACGCTCGGTAATTGACCCTCTTTTGCTTTGAACGCTCTCCTTCCACCCAACATGGTTCAGGAACGATTGCATTTTTTTCAATTTTTGAGAAGTCAATTCGGCTTTTGTTATTCTTTGCCCAATCCCAAAAATCCTCGGGTTTAATAAAGTAAAATTTTCGTGTATTTCGCGTTGCCTTTTTTGTGTACCTTAGTCCATGGTTATCAATCCATAGCTTTACAGACTTTGGATCAATCTTTAATAGAGTTGCCAATTCATGCATTGTCAATTGACCGGTAAAGGATTTGGTGTTCGAAAGCCCTAATCTTTTAATCTTTAACTCAACTGCCGTTTCCGTCCTATGAAGGTGATTGGCGATGGTTGAGATTTTCATACGGCCTACATTGTCCTTTAAAAACTCTATTTCTTCATATGTCCATGTTCTCTTCTTCAAATCAAAAATCCCCTTTTCATTCTTAATAGCACTAAGAATGAAAGGCCTTTTGATGACATACTCTTATCATATCATACTATTGAACTAAAAATACACTAGCATTTTTATTTTCTCTAGAATTGTCAAGTGCTTTTTATACTTTTATAGTTTTATGTATGTGTATCCTCTGGATTAGTAACTTCCTTATTTTTGAAGCATAAGCTTCATCGCATGAATTTGGCCTAAATGGTAGGCGATATGGAAGAAAGCTAGGTTCGTTATTTCACCAAAGGTTTCAAGACCAAGAAAGGGTTGTTTCAACCTTTCGTCAAAACGTTCAACAGGGATTTGCTGTATTCTAGTTACCTGTTCGGTAAATTGATCTACTAGATCTGCTATTGAGGGGATTTCTCCATTCCAGTCTGCAGGACTAGTTCCTTTGGCAAAGAGGTTCAAATAATTTTCCGGTAGATAAGTAGACTTCTTCGGATAGCCAAACATAAATTGCTCATTGACGGTAACGAGATGACCTACATGCCAAAGGATTGTATTATTAAAACCGTCCGGTTGAATGGATACTATATCGTCCGTTACATCCTCCAAATCGCCAAGAAAACGACCCTTTAATAATTCAAATTGCATCAATAAATAGTGACTCATTGCAAACTCCTCCTGGTTTTTATGTGGTAGTAATCTATATGGCATTTGATGTTATTTGAGACCAGATTATTGCGTTTATAAATAATCTGGTCTCATATTCATTTGAAAGCATTATATATAAATGAGTGATTTTTAGGTAATAGTTAGTACCATGCATAATTCCTATGGTCTAGAGTGTTTTTATATCTATTTAAATTTGCTGTCACTAACCAATACACGCTGTCGTTTCCCGGGAAATGGTGTCGGCAATAGAAAAAAATGTCGGATAGATTTCCGACGCAAATAGACCCAAATCTGATTTGATTTGGGCCCTTTATGTCAATTATTCAATTCCAGTCGTATTACTTGTTAGGGTTAATGAAGCTGTTTCGAGATTTCCACCTCGGTAGTAGGTTAATTCAATTTGATCGCCTATTTTTACTTTTGAATATAAATATTTACGAAGGTCCATTGAGCTTTTAACTTCGGTATCATTGATTTTTACAATGACATCGGTCATTTTCAGGCCAGCTTTTTCTGCTGCAGAATTTTGCGCAACACTCGTTACAATGACTCCTTCCTTAACGTCATTCGGAAGGTCAGCGTAATACATTCTTGGAACTTCCGCTAGGTCCGCTAAACCGATGCCGATAAATGGACGCTCAATTTTACCATTTTCAATCAGACTGTTAATAATCGGAACAACATCATTACTTGGGATCGCGAAGCCTAATCCTTCTACCCCGCTGTTCGCAATCTTTAAGCTGTTAATTCCAATTACTTGTCCTTGTGTATTTAAAAGAGCACCACCACTGTTACCTGGGTTAATGGCTGCATCCGTCTGGATAACGTTTAATTCCCAGCCACCTGCAGAAGTATCGACGGAAATGCTACGGTCTTTTGCACTTACAATCCCAGATGTAACGGTTCTTGATAAATCAAGACCAAGAGGGTTCCCAATAGCAAACACCTGATCACCAGGTCTTAGTGTCCCTGAATCACCAAATGGAAGAACCGCCTCGACATGTTTAGAATCTATTTCTAAAACAGCTAAATCGGTTAATGGATCTGTACCAATCAACTTAGCCATTGTTTTTTCACCATTCTGAAGAGAGATTTCTACCTCATTTGCATTTTCAATTACGTGGTTATTCGTTACAATATAAGCTTTATCTCCATCTTTTTGAAAAATAACCCCGGAGCCAGTGCCGCTAGGAATATTTTGTGAGTTGCTTCGGTTAAAAGGATTTTGTTGAGATTGCATACTTGTGATTCCCACGATCCCTTTTGATGCTTCTTCCACCATATCAGCGATAGAAGACGCTGAGTCAGAAACTGCGGTTGATTGGATTTTCACCGGTCCAGATGCTTCAATAACCTCAGAGTTCTGCTCTGTTGCAGGAGAATCTGAATTGAAATAACCCTGGAGACCGTCAATATGTGGTGCAACTCCAAGCGTTAATGCCGAACCAAGGACACCTGCAGACACCATGGACAAAAAGCTTTTCATTTTTGAGTTTGACTTTTTCTCTTTTGGCCTTGATGCACGAAGTGTCGATTCTTCGGTAACCGCTGTTTGCTGAGATGTTGCCTCAATAACTTCTGAATTCTGAACGGTTTCAGTCTGAGCGTGTTCAACTTGTGTTGGTTCAATGTCGATATGTTCTACCTCAGGTTTCAAATCCATTTTTTCCTGCTCCGACTGAATCCCTGTAGAATCGCTTTCCTTATTATCTAGGTTGTTAGATTGATCATCTGTATGTTTAAATTCATCAAAACGTTTATCGTTTTCCATTATGAATTCCTCCTTGACTTACTCCATATTTATATCATAGTCAAAAATTATGAACAAAATATTAACAAACCTTGAAAAGAAGTGGAAAAATAAACGAAAATCCACCATTATTATGATGGATTACGTTAATGGTAATCGAATTTCAAACTTGGTTCCTTTTCCTTTTTCACTCGTTACCTTAATTTTACCATCATGAAGCTGGACCAACTGTTTTACGATCGAAAGCCCTAGGCCAAATTGACCAAATAGTGTACCCGTTCGAGATACATCCGCTTTGTAAAAACGATGCCATATATTTTCTATTTCCGCTGGGTCAATACCGACACCCGTATCTTCAATTTCGATAATTGTTTCAGACTCTCCTACTTTTCCACGAATCCAAATAGTTCCATTATCAGTAAACTGAATACTGTTTTTTGTGATATTAATTAGAATCTGTATTAACCGGTCGTAGTCTGCTGTAATCATTAAACCGTTAGGAACATCAATCATGATTTGATCATTTTTTTCTTCTGCTTGTGGTTCTAATGTGTCTTTAACAACCTCAAGCACTTCAATTAGTTCGATTGTTTCCTTTTGAAGCGTAACCTGATTGGAGCGTATTTTTTCATAATCCAGATTCTCATTCACAAGACGAATAAGACGCTTTGTTTCCTGACTGACCAATTGAACGCCTTTTGCCTTTTCCTCATCTGGAATCAAGTCATTACTTAACCCTTCAATTACCCCACTAATCGTTGTGAGCGGAGTCCGTAATTCATGGGAAACATCGGCCATAAATTTCCGCCTTCTGCTCTCAAGGCTTTCAATTTCCTCCATTGATTGCTGCAAGCGCTGCGCCATTTCGTTGAAGTCCTTCAATAACTCACCAATCTCATCAAAATCAGATGAGGGTAATTTAATCGAATAATCTCCAGCAGAAATCATTGAGGTTGCTTTCCTTAAGCGTCTGATGCGCTTCACATGAACCGTCGACAAAATCCAACTCATTAAAATAGCAACAGCCAATGCTAAAAACATCGTATAAAATAAATACTGGTTAATATCATGAATCATTTCCTGTGTTCCGCTGATTGGTGACGCAAGCAGGACCCCGCCGACAAATGTTTGCCCCACCATATAAGGCATGACAATAAATGTCACTTCTTGCTCAAATCGCTTATAATCCTGTTTGACTGACACGATATGCCCACTTCGGACCTTGTCCCATTCCTTTTTTCTTAACTCCACTTGTGGTACAAATCCACCAACATTACTCAGGCTTACTCCATCTTCATCAAATACAGTAAATAAAATATTTCGCTCCCCCAGCATGTTTGAGTATTGACGAATTAATGAATCTACATTAGATGTACGACTAATATCAGAAATGATGTTTTCACCATAAGTGGTCAGTTCTTCGACCTTTTCTTCGAATACGAGGTTCCCAACGTAATGCGCGAACACAATACTTAAGATAACAAACGCAACCACAATCACACTTATGTGACTAACAAGCTGCTGAAACATGTACCGAAATTTCATTTGTCTTCCTCAACGGTCTCATCAAATTTATAGCCAACACCCCATACTGTATGGAAAAATGGCTGATTCGTAGTACCTAACTTTTTTCGGAGCCGCTTTATATGTACGTCGACCGTGCGCTCGTCTCCATAAAATTGATAACCCCACACGCGATCTAATAACTGTTCTCTCGAAAACACCTGTTTCGGATGCTGCGCAAAATAATACAATAAATCAAATTCCTTAGGCGTTAAATTGGTGATTGCCTTCCCATTCAGAATAACTTCTCTTGTAATTTTATTTATTTTAAAATGTTCTGTTTGAAGTGTTCCCGTTTCTACTTCCTCTGAAGGCTTACTATTGTAGCGTCTCGTGACCGCCTTTATTCGTGCCATTAAGGCTAGTGGGCTAAATGGCTTTGTGACATAGTCGTCTGCGCCCATCTCAAGGCCCAATACCTGATCAGACTCACTATCCTTTGCGGTAAGCATAATAATCGGAACAGAGCTTTTTTCTTCGCGAATTTTTCGGCAAATGGTCACGCCATCCATACTAGGAAGCATCCAGTCCACTATGATTAAATCCCAATTTTCTTCTTTAAATCGGTTATAACCCTTTTGTCCATCATGGACGAACTCACCCTGAATACCTTCCTTTGAAAAAAACATTTCTATCATCGAACAAACACTCTCATTGTCTTCTATAACAAGAACTCTCATTTCTCCATCTCCTAATAAAAAACCGTAGATATTTTTATTTTACTATACAAAATCCAGATTTTAAAAATGGAGTGCCTTTTTTTTCACAAGCACTTGTTCACGCCCATAACTGTCTATATAGTGCAGTTTTATTTTATGTTTACCCAACTCAAATAGTAAAGTTTCATATAAAAGCTCTGCTTGATACGAAATTTGATTATTTTCCACTTTAACAAGATTAATAGGATATGTATAAGGAACACCATACTTTTTAGGTGCATGTAAAAATAAAGAATTTTCACGGTTTGTTTCAATGGTTAGCTTTGTATTCTCGTTTTCATAAACACCTAATAATTGTGTAGTGTCAAACTCTTTATTATTCACTTGCTGGGTCTCAATAAGATGAACATCCTTGCCGAAAACAATATTCTTAAGATCACTGCTTATTTTCTCGACGGGTGTAAGATTCAAATTTGATAATACAATGATCGTTACATCTTCATTTATATTCAAATAAAAATCACTTACAAAGCCGTTGATATCCCCAGAATGACAGGCGATCTTTTCTGGTACATCTACTAAAAACCAGCCATATCCATAGCCATCGAGGTACGGAGTAAACATTCGATCGATAAGTTCTTTTCCTAAAATGTTGCCTTTATGTAATGCCTGACTCCACTTAAATAAATCCTCAACCGTAGAGTATAAACCGTATGCTCCCATTGGAAATGACATATCGATAAATTCGGTATGTATAAGTGTTTTGTGAATGGTGTGACCCGTTGCTAAATACGGAATAATTGTTCTGCCATCATCAACACCTGTATCCTTCATTCCAATTGGCTGAAATATGGTTTTATCTAGAAATGTAGAGTAGGATTCCCCTGAGATTTTTTCAATAATTGCTGTTAAAACTAGATAACCAGTATTACAATATTCCATTCTCTCACCTGGTTTGAACTCGAGGGGCAAATCCTTAATGGATTCCATTACTTGTTCCAGGTTGGCCTGAAGCCTCATCGTTCTTGACCAATAGTCAGGTAAAGACGTAAAGTCAGGAATTCCAGATGTATGCGATAACAAGTGGTGGATTGTTATATTTCCCCAACTTTTATGACTCGGTAAAAATAAGTCAACATTATCCGTTAATGCAAGTTTTCCTTGCTCAACTAGCTTTAGAATAGCAAATGCAGTAAATGCCTTTGAAAGGGAGCCGATTCTAAATTTTGTTTTTGAAGTGGCTGGTACTTCGTATTGGAAACTAGCAAACCCATATCCTTCCGATAACAGTATTTTTCCTTTTTCAGCTACAAGTACAGCTCCATTAAAATAGCCATGATCTCCTAGTGAGTTCATATAGTTTTTAAGCTTTTGTTGTGTCTCGTGACTCATAAGTTCCTCCTATTTATGAAAGAGACTACGAAAACGTAGCCCCCAAATTGTTAAACTCTCATTTCTCCATGCTCAATCGAAGATTTTTCAATTTGTATGGTAGTATGTTCGATTTTGAATTTGTCACGTATTTTATCAATGGATTGCTGTAAAATTTCCTGGCTGTCATGGTCGTCTTTGATTAAAATATGACAAGTGAGCGAATCAATTCCTGATGTGATTGTCCAAATGTGAAGATCATGAACATCAATCACTCCTTCAATTTCTTCAAGGGTAGCTTTCACTTCTTTTTGATTAATCGTAATCGGCGTACCTTCCATTAAAATATGAATCGAATGTGTTAACACACCCCATGCACTTTTTAAAATTAGGATTGCGACAACTACAGAAATAATTGGGTCCGCTATATACCATTCAAACATCAGCATCAAGAGTCCCGCAATTATGGCACCTACTGATCCTAGTGCATCCCCAAGAACATGAAGGTATGCGCTCCTTAGATTAACGTTATTTTTTACATCGCCTTTACTAATCAGTGACCAAGCACTCAGTATATTCGCCAAAAGACCAATTCCAGCAATAATCATCATGGTTCCACTTGCTACAGTCGGAGGCTCGAAAAAACGCTGAAACGCCGCATAAACGATAAAACCTGCAATGACAAACAGTGTAACTGCATTAAAAAGGGCCGCTAAAATCTCAAATCGATAAAAGCCATAGGTCTTCTTCGGAGATGCAGGTCGTGTAGCAAACCAAAAGGCGACTAAGCTTAATGCTAATGAACTCGCATCACTTAGCATATGTCCTGAATCTGATAGTAAGGCTAAACTGTTTGTAATAAGACCACCGAAAAATTCTAGCAGCATGATTCCCGTCGTAATAATTAGAGCAATGAATAAACCTTTCTTATTGCCTTCTCTAACTTCATCAAAATGATGATGGTGATGGTGACCATGATGATCGTGACCGTGATGATGGTGGTGATGGTGATGTCCCATCATTTTCCCCTCCTATTCATGTTCAATATGATGAATGACTTGGTGAAGCAAAGTAATGACATGTTCATCATCATATGTATAAAGGAATGTATTCCCCTCGCGTCGGTATGTCACTAAGCGGAGATTTCGTAGTAGGCTGAGTTGATGGGATACCGCTGATTGGGACATTTCGAGGACTTCTGCAATATGGGTAACCGAACATTCCTCTTGAGATAATAAATAAAGAATTTTAATTCGCGTAGGATCCGCGAGTGCTTTAAAAATGCGTGACGCATCGTCAATTGTGGTTTGTGATAAAAAGGAATGATCTTTCTGTTCCACTATTTAACCCTTCTTTCTTAATTGTGCTTGGTTACCTGAATATGCTGAGCTATGCACTTTGCATCATCGGCAACTCCCTGGAGTAAGGCTGAGCCTCTTCTCGTTTGCCAGGGTAATCCTAAAAAATATAGACCCTTTATCTTTGTGATTCCTTTGATATGCTCTGGCTGACCGTTTTCTTGTAATGCGTTCGAGATTTGTAGCCAATGATAATTTGCTTTGAATCCTGTTGCCCAAACGACATTCGGAACGTTAAGGCTGCTTTTATCATCAAAAATAAATGTATCTTCTTTTATAGTAGTGGTTCTTGGTTTTATCGTAACTTTACCTGATTTGATGGCTGTCTTTAATTCAAATCCAAAAATTGGATCGGGACGTTTTTTTATAAAAGTACCGAGTTTGGATGTGGTACTAGCTTTGAGTATACCAAATTTATCAAACCACCAAAAAATGCTCTTACCACCGAGGTCCTGCGGGATAAAATTGAATTTTTGGCTAACCGAAAGATACACAGTCCGCTCTTTTGCTAACTCAACACCAATTTGTGCGCCAGAGTTTGCTCCTCCCACAACCAAGACAGGTCCATCCTTGAGTTGTGTTGGATTTTTGTATTGTGATGAATGGATTTGGAATACTTGATCCGATAAGTTCTTTGCAAAGTTTGGGATCGCTGGCTCTTGAAATGGGCCAGTTGCAATTACGATATTTTTAGCACGGATTATTTCTTTCGACGTTTCAATTTTAAAGCCATCTTCTATCTCTGTAACGCTTGTTACGATTGTATTTAGTTGGATTGGAAGCGAATGGTATGATGCGTAATTAGCTAAATAATCGGCAACCTCATTCTTTGTTGGGTAACCTTGCCTTGCACCTTTCATTTTGAAATCAGGAAGCTCACTATAACCTCTTGGTGTAAAAAGGGTTAGTGAATCATACCGATTTTTCCATGATTCCCCGATTTCCTTCGCTTTATCTATAAGTAGAAATGATTGATTGGCTTGTTTTAAATAAAAACCTAGGGCTAAACCCGCTTGACCGGCTCCGATTATCACAACATCATACATAAATATCCCTACTTCATTTAAAGTATATGAGCATATGCTCATATATAATATTAAGCTGATGTTTGAAAGGTGTCAATGAAAATTGGAAAAATTTTGTGGGACAATGAACCTGTCCCTGTGTCCCATTAAAAAACCTGCATTTCACAAGGAATGCAGGTTCGAGATTATTTTTCTTGTTCCCATTCTTCTCTGAGCAACCCCATCCGGATTGAGTCATAGTAGAAGCCGTTATAGTAGCGACATTTTCTCATGCGCGCCTCGAGTGTCATGCCGAGCTTTTGGCCAACCTTGATCATTCGTTGATTGCCTGACCATGTCGTGTATCCGACTCTTTCGATGTATGGGATCGTCTCAAATAAATAGTCAATCCAATGCTTCATCGCCTCGGTTCCGTATCCATCCCCCCAATATTCCGGAAGATAGATGACAATGCCCATCTCGAGCCACCTTGTGGCTTCACTTTCCCAGTAGAAAATAACTGAACCAATGATTTGACCATCGGCTTCAATGATCATGTGATCTAATGGGTGGTGTTGCATAGCGAGTTGATGTTCCACCTTTTTTAAATACGTTTCTTTATCTATGTACTTAAGTGTGAAATATGGCGCATCCCACTTTTTCCATTCTGGATTAGTGTTACCGTAGCGCAATTCCCAAAGTACAGGTAAATCTTCTGTTTCGACTGGACGTAACGTGACTTTTTCTCCTTTTATTTTGACTAGATTCATCTTGATCCCCCTGATATACTCCAAAACATTAATTTCCAACATATTACCTATATATATATGTTTTATTCGTTACCAAAAGAGAAAATCCTTTCTTTTATTTAATCCGTGACTGTGAAAAAGTACTTTACTGTTTTTGACCCTTTTTCGGACAACAAAAAACATGCAGCGCTCTAGCACTGCATGCTTAATTTCCAACGACCTCTAGGAAATTGTCTTTGAATGATTCTTCTTTTTCAAACTGCATTTCTTGTTGTTGTTCAATTTCTACGCGTCTTGCCATCTCGAATTCTTTTAATCTTGTATCACTAAGATCGCCTTCATTTAATGCTTGTTCAAGAATTGGTGCCAAAACATGTGCATCTTTAATCGCACAGTTAATCCCAATCGCAGCCGTTGGTGTCATTGTATGGGCTGCATCTCCAAGGATGATGAGGCCATTTTTTACCCAAGTGGCTGCATTCGAACTAAACACTTTTAAGCAGACGAAGTTTTTCCAGGATTGAATATGTTCCCTTACAGTTGTTTCTAATTCTGGAAAGCTGGTTAAAAGTGGCTCCAGAAATGGCTCTAGCGGTTGCTTTCGTAACGAATTGAATGTACCTTCTTCAATGTTCCAACCAATTTGAATCATCCCACCCGTTTGTGTAAACAATGCTAGTTGATTTCCATTGGCAAGAACCATTTTTGTGGAAGGCTCCCAATCAGCAGGTGCTGGAATTTTAGCCCAAAGCACATCATATCCATGTGATTCCTCAGAAGCCGCAATACCCGCAAGTTTTCGAACAGTTGAATAACGGCCATCCGTTCCCACAACAATTTTACTCGCAATGTTGATTTCTTGTCCATTTTGTTTCGCTTTTACACCTGTATAGTGTCCTTGATCATCCTGAACTAACCCCGTGACAGTTGTGTTTACAAGCAACTGAAAGTTTGGAAACTGTGCTGCTTCGTTAGAAACAGCTGTTAAAAAATGAGGCTGTGGTATATGGATACCAACGTGATCCTCAAGTGTTGGAGTGATTGTTTTTACTATATGACTACCATTAATATATTGAACCTTCTTCATCTTTAATAATCCAAGTGCTTCTATTTTATCGAAAAGTTGATGTTCTTTTAATATAGCTTCGGTTTCTGCGTTGATGTGTTCACCTCTAAATTCACGTTCATTTCCAGAAGTACGCTCAACGACGATAGTAGATATACCCTTCTTCGCCATTAAAAAGCCAAGTAGAGCACCTGCAGGACCTCCGCCCACAATACAAACATCTGTCTGTAAATTCATGATATCACCTTCTATTATAATCGTATGATGCAAAAAGGTTTCCTAATAAGAAACAAAGTTCACTAAACGATAATTAAATGATAACAACCAAGATTTATTTGGTCAACTGATATTCATTTCCATAAACGATTGTAATAAAGTAGAACGTAATGGTTTGGAATATTTTTCAAGGGGAGAGTTGAATGGATAAAATTCTTTTATTGGTAGTGTTTACTTGTGCCCTATTTTTAGCTGGCTGTAATAGTGAGCAGACAGGACCATCAAAACAGGTGGATGAAAATCATACACCACCAAAACAAGTAGAAGTCGATGAAGAAGAAGAAACGCCATCGAAGCAAGAAGGCGAAGAAAAAAATACAGAACCTTTTGAAATAGATACAGCGACTTATGAGGATGGGGAGCTTATAATTTATTATCCTCAGCTAAATAAAATGCATGATAAGGAACTAGAGCAGCAAATCAATACTCTTATTCAAGAAAACGCAACACTCTTTCTAAAGCAATATAAAGGTGGGGACTCTCCACTTGAAATGAATTATGAGGTTGTATTACCAGATTCTGATACCTTTAGTATTCGATATACCGGTGACTATAATGGTGGGATGTATCCTACGAGCCTTTTTTTCACCACCACTATTGACTGGAAAAATGGAGAAAAAGTTAGACTAGCGGATATGTTTGTTATAAATGAAGGCTTCATTGAAAAATTGCAAAATGCACCTTTTATTGATTGGGAAAATCCAAAGGAGCCAAACCAGGAAAAACAGGCTGCTATTGTTGAATACTTAAAGACTTTTGATTCACAAACTTTTATTGAGGCCATTACGAAAGCAGATCACCCAAATCCTGAAGAAAACCCTTATGGCGTTTTTTCATACTTTCTTGATGATGCTGTTATCATAAGTATTCAAGTTCCACATGCACTTGGAGACCATGCAGAGTTTGAGCTGAAAATGAATGACTTGGTGAAAAAATAAAAAACTTGAGAAAAGCGCTAAGTGGAATCTAGCGCCTTTTCTTTTGGTTGTTTTACCAATCATACAAAGTTCATTAATTTCTTACTGACACAGGTTCTGTTGCTTTTACTGTTGATATTGCTTGTTCCTTTACAGAGGATTCCCTTTTTACAAATAAGGATAAAATTAAGGTAACAACTGAAATTCCAGTAACAAAGTAGAATGCATATTTTACACCTGCAGCTAAAATTTCCGGATCTGATGCAGCAGGAACTTCTGCCACATAGCTTCCTTGACCAGCTGTAAATAACGTAATCGCTATCGCTGTACCTGCTGCTCCAGCTACTTGATTCAATGTGTTCATCGCAGCTGAACCATCCGCATATAATTCACGTGGCAATTGATTTAGGGCATTTGTTTGTGATGGCATCATAACCATGGTGATCCCAAAGAAGAAAAGCATAAATGCAACGATGATTTGCCAACCCGGAGTCGATGCTGATATAACGGATGCAAACATGAAATTCGCGATCAGAATTACAATTGAACCAAAAATAACGAAAACACGTGGTCCGAATTTGTCAAATAGAGTTCCAACAATTGGTGACATCACAACATTGACCGCATTACCAGGAAATAATAACAAACCTGCCACTGCGGCAGTATATAATAAAGCATCTTTTAGATACATTGGTAAGAGAATACCCGCTGCTAAAATCATTAAAATCCCGAGGAACATCGTCGCTGTTCCCAAAGTAAACATTGGGTACTTAAATACACGTAAATTTACCATAGGCTGAGCCATTTTCATTTGGCGAACGCCAAATAATAGAAGCGCGATGATTCCAACAAGTAAAGGTGCCCAAACGATAGGCGCTGAGATAGGAGCTTCGGCCATCGATGCTAATGCGTAAATTAATCCGCCAAAACCGATGGATGATAAAGCAACCGATGAATAATCAATTTTGGGTCTTGTAATTTCCGAAACATTTTCAATTTTAATTACCGCAAGAAGTGTTAATAATGCATATAAAATAGTGCTAATCCAGAAAATATATGGCCAACCTAATGTACTAATAATGACCCCTGAAAGTGTTGGTCCTAAGGCAGGTCCTAATGTAATAACAAGTCCCATAATCCCCATTACAACTCCACGTCTATGAACTGGGAAAATAATTAAAAGAACACTCGTCATCACTGGTATTAAAACACCAGTTCCAATTGCTTGCACGATACGGCCAGCTAATAGAATTGCAAAATTTGGAGATAGAGCAGCTAATACCGCTCCTATAAGTGAAATAACTAATCCCCCAATTACTAATTGTCTCGTAGAGAACCATTTCATCAACAGGGCAGAAATTGGTACTAATATCGCTAACACTAATAGATATCCTGTTGTCAGCCATTGAGCAATTGCAGGTTTAACTGAAAATTCTCCCATAATTTTTGTTAATGCCATGTTTAATGCTGTTTCACCAAACAATCCTATAAAGGTACCAAACATTAAAATAAATGCCATCATCTTAGGACTTTTGACTTGTAATAGTGTATTCATAAATATCTCCTTTTTCTTTGATTTGACCTGAGTTTGGTCTATTTTTGGCAAAACAAAAGCCAACCCCTCTTCTACCTGAGCTCTGCTCATGAAAAAGTGGAATTAGCTGTTTTTCAAAAACCATATTATTCTTTTTTGGGAATAACACTTACTCTTGTAATAAATTAGGAAGTACTTTGGATATGGTTGCTAGTGGATGGCTTGATTTTTGTGTTAAACAAAGCATCATTCCACCCTCAACAGTCGCTACCATCGCAAGTGCGATAGAATCTGCTGTTTCTCTTAAAAATCCATCTGCTACTAGCTTGTTTGAATAGATCTGTTGCATTTTCGTATATAAAAGGGAACAAGCATTGCGGACTGGTTCACTTAGCGAAGCCATTTCGCTGACGATGCTACTAAACGTGTATCCAGCAATCGTTCCTTCCGTTTCAAATTGAACAATTAATTGATCTATCATAGCATTGGCAGCATCTTTTGTGTTCGGGTACCGTTCAAATATCTCCTCAATGTCCTGAGTAATCGTTGCATTCAGTTCTTGGAGGCAAGCAATTAGTAATTCCTCTTTTCCATTTGGAAAGTGATGATAGAGTGAACCTTTTGAAATATTGCATGCTTTTAATATTTCATTTAGACCCACACCTATATAACCTTTTTGCTGGAAAAGCTTTGTCGCAATTTCAATGATTAGCGATTTTGTATCCATTCTCGTTGTACCTCCCCACCATACCAACCGGTCTGTTTGTAACTTTACCAAAAATTTTTCCTTATAGTCAAGTGTTTTTTTACTACGAATTTAGTGTTAACTATAACGTATCTAAAATACAACTGCCCCAAAAATAGTAAAAAAACAGCACTAATTCATAGGAGAATTAACGCTGTTGCAAAGAAAAACTATCTTGTTCAACCTTAAGCAAATGAATTTATATTTCTATCCAAAACCTTTTTATGACATTACCATCTTCCTCGATAAAGTCCGTATCAGGTACCCCACCGTTCTTTACTATTGTTTTTAATGAACCGATATTATCCTCATCACAAACAACTAAGGCTTTCTGAATCCCAAGTTCTTTCGCTTTTTCTAAAGATAATGCCAATAGTTTTGTTGCATATCCTTTACATCGTTCAGAGGGACGGATTCCATACCCAATATGACCGCCACTATTGAATAACGTTTCGGTTAATTGATGGCGGATATTTACTGCTCCGATTACATTTTT
The DNA here is from genome assembly GCF_042680725.1 of Ferdinandcohnia salidurans. Classification (NCBI taxonomy): domain Bacteria; kingdom Bacillati; phylum Bacillota; class Bacilli; order Caryophanales; family Bacillaceae; genus Ferdinandcohnia; species Ferdinandcohnia salidurans. Next base: position 111,002 of record NZ_JBHUEK010000010.1, on the reverse strand, counting down.
GTTTTCGCCGCCTAACCAAAAGGTTGAGTCAGGCACCCAATTTTCAGGGATATTTTCTCCTTTTTCAGAATCAAATAGAGATTGAAGCATTTCTTGAAAATTTGATGGGTCCTTACTAATCACCCAAGGTACCATATTTTCCTGACTTTCTTTCCATTCATTGTAGAAGGATAGATATTCAGATTGATAGTCTAGTGATGGCCGTATTAATGTAACCTGTTCCATATATAATCACCTTCCATAACGGTTATAACAACCGAAATAGTAACTTTTTTTCTCAAATCTTGCATACTTCAAACTGATTACTAGCATTCACCACAATTTTACTGCCATCTGTTGTTAAAATTTCAAGAGGATATATTGCAGAGAGTTTATCGGAAAAGATCCATCGTCTCCCTGGTTGATTTAAGATAATGAAGATTCCTTTTAATTTTTCTCCCATGAAATTTAGTGATGTTTGACTAAGTGGGTTGTTGTCCCGCTCTTTAATACCAATCTCTATTAACCTAGTGCCAGCACTAATCGCATCATTTACTGTCAGTCCTATTTCACTAATATTTATCACACTTTCTATCGAGAATGGCTTTGTTTCTACTTCAGAGTCCTGCCTTGAAATGAACTCTACAATATTCCCAGCCGGATCGTAAAAATAGAGCGCATGCGCGGAAAAGAAAGAAAAATAGGCTTCATCTTCCCCATCCTCGACACTTAATTCCACCCTCTCTTTGACCCATGACTTTGCTTCTCTAAACTTGTTAGACGGAATATTAAATGCAAAGTGATAATAAGGATTCCCTTTTACGTTTTCTGAGGTAAATTCCAACTCGCTTGAACCTACTCTAATTCGAAAACTACTGTTATTTTCTTTAATTAAAGGAAATCCGAAAAGGTCAACATAGAACTTCTTCATCTCATCTATTTTATCTGTTTGTAAAATGACTAATTTAATCTCCATGTTGAGACACTCCTTTAAATATTTACTGATTAATTACCGAAAATCCGATCCACCCAATAAGAATAAAATTTGGAGATACCAGCAAAATTGATAACCATTTTACTTTTTTGGCAAGGAACACGGCAGCCCCAATATAAAACAGCGGAAATATAAGTCCCCATATTTCAAAACGTGGTGTAGCTGCAAGATAGAGTGACAGTGGTACTAGAAGCACTGCAGATATGACGAGTAATAAAGGTTTATTTTTATAGATTGATAAAACAGAGAGTATAAGTGAAACAATCATAAACGGCCAAAATAGAAATGCCATAGAAACCTCCAATTATAAGTGATATTTAACTTATTACTTGAATAAGTTCAACAAAAAGAAGTGTTAATCCTGCTTTGATTAACACCTCTTTAAACGGTTACGTTTTTAATATGAGTAAAACAATGAGAAAAATGATAAGGCCAATCATAAAAATCGTACCAAGACTTGCACTGTAGACGACATACACATTTACATGAAGAATCACATGGACAATCAGGATAACGAGTATCAAAATCAGCAATAGAATCGCTACACTAATATTCTTATTCCTATTCAAAAAATCAGCACCTTAACGAAGAATTAGGAAGGCTTGTATACTAACGTTTATTCTTCAGTCCGTGACAATATTCCTAAAACTCCCTTAACTAAGGGTGCTTTGCAATTGAAATAGGTGTTTGGATTTTCTAGACTCTTTTTCGGTATAGCACTTATCGTTTTTCGGTCTGGAGCTATACCGATTACGCTGTTTCCGGTATAGCATTAATCGTTTCTCGATACTGGGTTATACCGATTACACTGTTTCCGGTATAGCATTTATCGTTTTTCGATCTGGTGCTATAGCGATTACGCTCTTTGCGGTATAGCATTTATCGTTTCTCGGTCTGGAGCTATACCGATTACGCTCTTTGCGGTATAGCATTTATCGTTTCTCGGTCTGGAGCTATACCGATTACGCTGTTTCCGGTATAGCATTTATCGTTTTTCGTTACTGGGATATACCGATTACGCTCTTTGCGGTATAGCAATTATCGTTTTTCGATCTGGTGCTATACCGATTACGCTCTTTGCGGTATAGCATTTATCGTTTTTCGATCTGGTGCTATACCGATTACACTCTTTGCGGTATAGCATTTATCGTTTCTCGATACTGGGATATACCAATTACGCTCTTTGCGGTATAGTACTTATCTTTTTTCGATACAGGGATATACCAATTGCTCCCTTTCCGATATAGCTTTTATCGTATTTCGGTCTGGTGAGTAAAGGATTTTTAAAAAAAACTCCTCCATCAGGAAGGATGACGCCAGCGGCCAAAGCCACCTTCTGTATTAATGATTTGTCCGGTAATCCACGAAGCCTCTTCCGTTAACAACCACGTAATAAGACGCGCTGGATCTTCTGGCTGCCCAATTCTTCCAAATGGGAACATGGGTTTAAGGTTTTTCCATAGTTCCTCGGTCATATATCCCGTATCAACTGGTCCTGGGTTCACGGTATTCACGGTGATGTTTTGATCAGCCAATTGATCTGATAGTGTTAGCGTTAGATCAGCAAGCGCTCCCTTCGAAGCAACGTACGCAACTTCACCTGACATGGGACCTAATCGTTGTCCCGACGTCATGAAAATAATTTTTCCCCTGCCAGATTCAGGATCATGTTGAGCTGCAAAATATTGTGCGAGTAGAATGGATGAACGTGCATTAACAGCCCAGTGTTTATCTAACATTTCGAGAGTCAGTTCACCAAGTGCACCATCGCTCCCACTCATTGCATGATTGCATACAAGAGAATCTACATGTCCACATTGATTACGGATTTCATCCATCACCCTTTTTGGTTCTTCAGGGTCTAAAAAATCCCCGCTTATGTCATACAGAAATGCATCCTCGATTAGCTCAGCTTTGATACCTTTAAGTAATTCACTTAAATCATCCGCACCCCATGATTGTTCTTGATCATGAGGCTGGAAATGATGAATCATAACAGAAGCTCCCCATGCAGCCACTTGACGGGCAATCGCATACCCAATCCCTTGGCGACGGCTAACTCCAGTAATAAGTATATTTTTTCCTTTGAGTGGATATTGGTCTCGCATTAATTGGCTCATCAACCGTGATCTCCCTTTTATTTATATTCAGATCTTAAATATGTCACTTTTAAAGCACCCTGCTTCATTACTTCTTCTCTTCCTTAACTGCTAGAATTTGAGTTTCGGTTCCTAATACTTTTCGGATGTTTTTTCGAGCTTCTGCTGGTGTTCTTGCGTTAACTGACTGAACTTGTGTTTTTCCGTCTACCTCAATTTCGACAAGAAAGCATTTTGCACCACATCTCATCAGAACCCCATCCTTCCATTAAACTTAACCCCATTTTAACACAATACTTTCAACTTCCATTACATAATGGATAAATCGATTTTCCTTAGTTCTATGGTACTTTCGTCTCGTTTTTATTTCTAAAATTGTTTCATATACTTATAGAATAATGATATGTAAGGATGTTTAGTTATGAAGGAATTAAGTTGGCCAAAAATAGTAGCATTTGCGGCATTTATTTTTATATGTTATACGATTTATGATAACGTTCAGGAGCACCAAGAGTTCCTTGAAAAAGCAGAGGCAAATCACGTCGAAGAGAGGGTTTGGCGGAAGTATGTGGTGAATGGGCTATTGGAAGGACCTAGGTTTTCCGTCCAAATCGGAGCTTTGCCTGAAAGTAGTATCCCTACAAAACATAATGATTCGATGATTACGATTTCTCAGGATTTATTTTACCAAATTGACGTAGGAGATACCATTCCCGGTTATGAAGTCGACGGAAAGTTTTATACGGAGACACTGTTAAAAGAGGAAATACAATGGTTTTATATTTTGTTAACCGTATTCAGTCTGTATCCAGTTGGCTATATTTTATATTGGCTAGCTAAAATTAAAACCCTATGGAGTTTGTTTTCGAATATATCGAGACGCTTGTTTCTTGATAAGATTGCGGGTTTTGTGATTCCTGTACTCATATTTGGTGGCTTAATAATAGCTCTCCTTCTCTTTCTTTCAACTGAAACAAAATCAGCATTTGAAAATGGGTATGAGAAATATTTTGGAAAGAATCATGCTGAAACCATGGCAATTGTAACAGACCGCGGTTTTGAAAGGAGAACGTCAAAGTACAACAGAAGTGAGTACTACATTTCTTTAATGTATAAACCGAAGGATCATGACCCCATTTTTGTCGTAAAAGGCGTCACGTGGCATACGTATAACAAATATAAAATGGAAATGCCAATCATCTATAATATCGATAATCCTTATCAGGTCTTTGCCAAGGATATGGATTTTAGAGATTACACTGCAATCCTAATGACGGATACCGTAATCTTAACTCTCGTATCTATCTTTCTGATCATTTTATTAAGTTGGATTCCGTTTTTGTTATGGAAACGAAACAAACAAAAAGAAAAGGACCATCCATTCTAGATATGGACGGTCCCTTTTTATATCATTAATCTCTTTCTCTTGCCTTTTGTGTATCACGGATGTTCTTTTGAACGGTAATAGCTGCAAAAATACTTAAAACAAATGCCATTCCGTAAAAACCTTTTTCGCTTAAAACGATACTTCCAGCGTTGTAAAGTCCTATCGCCATTAATGATACAGATACGATGAGTGCAACCCAACTAATTCCATAATAGATACTTGTTACCGGAATTCCCTCTTCCTTATCCCTTACAGCTTTTTGCAAAGAAACGGATGCATACAGACCAAAAATTAAGATTGCAAAATAATAGCCTTTTTCATTTAGTTCCATTGCGGCGTTAAACAAACCGATCAGATAAGCAGAAACACCAACTACTAACGCTGCCCACGAAGCTCCTCTAAAGGCTGCAGTTGGCTCCCCTTCTTTCCGCTCCACCTTCACTTTCGGTTTTTCTTGTTTGTCTTTATCCACCAAAATCTCATTCTCCATCGAATGTTCCCCTCCGTTTTTCTGATAAAAAAGGAGCACTGCAGATACCCTGTAGTGCCTAAATCCATTATACAAAAACCGTTTACAAAAAATGATAATTTTTTCGTTTTTTTACATCCGGAATTTTCGACATTTTAAGATTCCAAGTATTTTTGTAATAACCGATAGCCACCGATGATCACATAAGAAATGAATCCTAAAATGATGATAAGTCGAATTATGATTTGATCAATAAGAAAGAGTACGAATATCATTGTTAGAAGTAAAATACCTACGCGAGCCACAAATTTTGTATAACGAATGGCATCATCCGAAAACTCAGGTTCCTCCTTATACATCCACCTTTGCCCGAAAATCATACTTTCCTCGGGGTTGAAATAGGTCCATATTAACACTGCATATAAAGGAATCATTAAAATAAAATACAGAATGACTTCTGCCAAATCAGCCCCCCCTAGCGAAGATTTAATCCTTTTATAAAATATACGGTTTTACTTACCACTTAGTTTCAAATTATTCTGTCTTTATTACATTTAACTACCCATTCATTAGAAAAATACAAAATATGAAACTAGTAAAACAATCAAAATGAAAATATCGCCCTTTAAGGGCTCGTGACAATCACCCATTTTCTTTGGAAAACGTGGCATTTTGAGACTAGGTGAGTATACTGTAGGGAATCTACACAGAGAAAGGAAGTAAGAACATGGAGCTAAATGTATCTAACGTAAATGCGGCATCTTTTCAGACCCCTTACATGGCACCACAACCAACATATACAGCCCCAAGCTATGATTTCACCCCTAGTTATGGATATGCTTGTCCTGAACCTTGTAACGATAATACCTTTGTATTAGTCGTTGTGTTGTTTATCTTATTAATCATTATCGGTGCTTGCTATTTTCCAAAGTGCTAATTAAAAGCTAGCCTTCAAAAACATCACACAAAAAACAAGAACATATTTCAGTGATATGTTCTTGTTTTTTTAAAAGAGTTAAAATACCAATCCACATTAAGTGATATCTTGGCTTTTTCTAATAACCTTGGATATCGGACACAAATTTGAACTTATCGGACAAAGATGGCAGGATATCGGACAATAATTCGATTTTAACGGACAATGTCGCCAATATATCGGACACAAAACACTTTTTATCGGACATACCAAAATATTTCTGTTGTTAGGTCTTTGGCTCGAATACTTATTATATTCTTTCATATATTGAGTTTAGGACAACCACTCATTATGGAGGGATTTATTTGGATAACATTGAAAAAGAACCACAGGCGAAGACCGATAATAGAAACTATAACAAAATTAGAGTGAATAACCATATAAATTTCACGGTGAATTTCGGTGATTCTCTCAATTTACTGGCCCTAATTGCAGGTGTATTTTTCATAAAGACCATTTCTAAAAAGACTAAACAGAAACCCCCAAAAAGAAAAAAGGCGTTGATCCTTCCTTAGATCATCGCCTTTTCTTATTGTCGTGGTGCAAATAACATGACCGAAACACCTATGATACAGATTCCTGCACCTACCCAATCGTATAGATCGGGCGTTTTCTTATCAATTCCCCACCCCCAAAGGACAGAAAGAACGATAAAGACCCCGCCATAGGCTGCATAAACTCTACCGAAAGAAGGAAAGGTTTGAAAAGTGGCAATCACACCATATAGGGCCAATGCGATTCCGCCACCGATTCCCCAATAATATGGCTTCCCTTCTCTTAACCAAAGCCAAATCAAGTAACCTCCACCAATTTCAGCGATTCCTGCTATGATAAAAAAGAAAATTGCATGTAAAATGTAAATCACGTCCTATGTATGTAAATTGCAGTACTTATCTATTATACCAACTTGATATGTTATAATCTTTGCTAGGCAATTACTAATAAATTTCTTTACGTTTATCCATTAAGTACTTCACTCAACTGCAATGGTGAGATCGTTCCTTGGTGAAAGTACAATTGCCATCTTCCATCAATATGCTTCCATATGGAGCTTCGAAGTGTATTCCGTTTCCTTGTCTCATTGACAATGAAATAGGTTGCTAAAACGACATCTGGTGCCAAAGGATAAATCTCGTAGTTATGGAGAGACATTGCCGTAAGATCAATTCTGGATTCAAGACATTCCTTTTTATTAAACATATAACCGGAACTACCAATCTCAAAGAAGTCATCTGCTAGAAGCTTAGCTAGTTCCTCACGACTTTTTCGAACTTCTACGTTTATATGCATTTCCTCTAATTCTTTTAAATGTTGTTTTAACTGATTACCCACTATTTACAACACCCTTCTTTACTTTCTCCATTATATTTCATTCTCCTATAACTATCTTATACCTTTATACCTTTAACACTTTATCACTTTGCAATGACAAAAAGGGGTCCAAGGGTCGGATGTTTCGACCTTTGAACACCCCTTTTATTATTTTACTTTCAAACAATAAATCGGCTCAGGATGATGACCCTCTTCTACCTCTCCGGTTGGGATAAAACCTGCTTTTTCATAGGTTCTTATTGCGCGTTCATTATTATAGATAACAGATAGATAGATTTCCTCGCATTGATAGGTATTTACCATATCCTCAATAATTGCATTTAAAACGGATGTCCCATATCCTTTTCCTTGATATTGATGCCCTAACATCATACTGATCAATTCATAACGATTTGTTTCTTTTTGAAATCCATGGGAAGCAAAACCGATTAGTGTATCACCATCATAGATTGCTTTTGGAGTAAAACCAAATGTTTGGCATAGTGCTAGAAAATACGTATTTGATCCTACCCACCTTTCATAAATTTGGATATACTTTTCTTGGTTTTCATCAGACTTTAAATTGATTACATCATAGAAATTATCCTCTGTGACATCAACTAATTTAATGTTCATGGAAGTTCTCCCTTTTTAGTTAAAATAAAAAACCATCCTATTAATTCAACAAATGTAGAGTTCTTCCTTCACAGAATAGCCGACATGGGACGTTTTTCTTTCGACAAAATGATATATTACTATAAACAATATATTTTATTGAAACTTTTTATTACATATCTCACCTCTAATAGTTGAAAGGAGGTTAGCTAATGTCGTATTCAACGAAATTAGTTGAGTTGGCCATTGCTGGTGACAAACAAGCATTTGAACAACTTATTAAATCTGAAAGTGAGAAATTATATAAAATAGCCTATTTACATATGCGGAACAAAGAGGATGCACTTGATGTCATACAGGAGGCTACCTATAAGGCCTATATTTCCATCCATCAACTGAAAACACCCGCATTTTTTAGTACATGGCTTGTAAAAATCTTAATGCGAACCGCTTATAAAGAACTTGCACGTAATAAGAAGGTGATTCAGCTTCCGGAAGAGACACTAGAGTATTTAATCGAATCAAGCCAGGCCTCTGAATTGAACCTTTCAATCGATTTATCAGAGGCGCTTTCGTCGCTAAATATGAACTATCGAAATGCTATTTTACTTTTCTATTATTATGATTTGCCAATTCGAACGATTTCTACGGTTCTGGATAAGCCACAATCAACCATTAAAACCTATTTACGTAGAGCTAAAGCTGAATTAAGAAAAACGTTAGGGGCTGATTATTATGGAAAAAGACTTATTTAACGATATTGAGATACCGAAACAAGAACTACATTTTGCGATTGAAAAAGGAATCGAGCGTGGTGAAAGGTTCCGTCGAAAGAGAAAATACATGCAACCACTAAAACGCACAACTTTCTTTACTACTGGGGCTGCAGCTTTACTCCTAGCGTCCGGATTTATTTTTACACCTGTCAATCAGGTTCTTGCTCAAGTTCCGATCATTGGGGGGATTTACGATAGTTATCAAATGTCAATTGGTCAGAATTTGGCAACTGAGCAACTTATAACGGAAATGAATCAAACAGTTGAAAATAATGGAGTCAAAATGAGTGTTACCTCCATTTTTTATGATGGCTCCTATGTTGGCATAACTTTTAAAGCATCTGGAGAAAACTTATCTGATACATTCGGAGGAGAAACAGGACCCGAGCCAGGTTATAGCTTCGATATGTTTGATGGGAAAGATACATCTGCCTGGGGTGGTACCATTGGGACATTAACAAAACAAGGTAATAACTATGTTGGTGCGATGATTTTGGAAAATCGAAATGAGAAAAGTCCGGACGAGTTAACGCTCCCGATTACATTTACACATATGGCCGGGGTACAAGGGGAGTGGTCCTTTAATCTTTCTGTTGAGAAATTACCTTCGAGGGAAATTGAGTTGAATCAAACCGTGTCCTCTCCAAACAATGCATATAGCCTTCACTTCAAAGATATAAACATTGGGAAAACGAACGCAATTTTAACCTATGAAGTGGTAAGTACAGCTGGGGTTGAGGGTGAGAACCTACATTTTGAAGTCGTTTCTAATCAAGATGAAAATATATCCCTAAATACCGTTTCAAATTCTAAAATAATTTATGAAATTGATAGTAAAAATCCACCGAAGTTTATTGAAGTAAAACCTTCGTTTAAAATTGGCAACGAAGAAATTAACTTGGAAACCTTAAGGATTAATTTGAATTAAATTAAGAAAATCCGGACTACTTAGTGGTTCGGATTTTTATACATAAAAAAACCTCCAATCCCAATCGAGATTGAAGTTCTTTTTATCTATGAATCGTAGGTGGTTAACTTAGGACAAGTTCCTTTTGTTTTTTTTCTACCTTCTCTTGTTTTTCGATTAAGCCAAGTGCTTCTCCAGTTGAAGCATTGATTTTCTCTAGAAGATCTGGGTGTTCCATAAGGGATAGCCCATATGAAGGAATCATGTCTTTGATTTTTGGCTCCCATTCTAACATTTGTTGTGGGAAGCACTTTTTGATGATTTCAAGCATAACATGAACAGCAGTTGAAGCACCTGGTGATGCACCTAGTAACGCTGCAATTGAACCGTCAGCTGCGGTAATCACTTCAGTACCAAATTGAAGGGTTCCTTTGCCGCCTGCTTCAGTGTCTTTAATGACTTGAACGCGTTGGCCAGCTACGATTAGATCCCAATCTTCGCTTTTGGCATTTGGGATAAATTCACGGAGTTCTTCCATTCGTTGTTCTTTTGATAACATGACTTGTTGAATTAAGTATTTTGTTAGCGGAATTTCTTTTACCCCTGCAGCTAACATCGTTAATAAGTTATCATGTTTGATTGACGTAATTAAATCCATATTTGAACCTGTTTTTAGGAACTTTGGAGAGAATCCCGCAAATGGTCCAAATAGTAAAGACTTTTTGTTGTTAATATATCTTGTATCAAGATGTGGAACAGACATTGGTGGCGCACCAACCTTCGCCTTTCCGTATACTTTGGCATGATGGTTTTCAATCACTTCCGGATTATTACATACCATGAAAATTCCGCTTACTGGGAATCCACCAATATGTCTTCCTTCAGGAATACCGGATTTTTGGAGTAAATGTAGGCTTCCTCCACCGCCTCCAATGAAGACGAATTTTGCTTTATGATGTTCAACAGAACCACTGTTTAGATCTTTTACCTTCAAGTCCCATAGACCATCGCTTGTACGTTTCACATCTTTTACACTGTGGTTGTAATTAATTTGGACATTTTTATTCTTTAAATGTTCAAACAACATGCGTGTTAAATTACCGAAGTTCACATCTGTTCCAGTGTCTACTTTTGTAGCTGCAATTGGCTCATTTGACGGGCGATCCTTCATAATGAGCGGAATCCACTCCAATAGTTTTTCCGGATCTTCGGTATACTCCATTCCTTGGAACAACGGATTTTTTGACAGCGCTTCAAATCGTTTCTTTAAAAATTCGACGTCCTTTTCTCCCTGGACCATACTCATATGTGGTAATGGCATGATGAAATCTTGTGGGTTTTGAATTAAATTGTTCTCCACAAGATATGCCCAAAACTGCTTAGAAACTTGGAACTGTTCGTTGACATTAATTGCTTTCTTAATATCTAATGTTCCGTCTGGTTTTTCAACGGTATAGTTAAGTTCACAAAGTGCAGCATGACCTGTACCAGCGTTATTCAATTCGTGAGAGCTTTCCTCTCCTGGTTTATCGAGCTTTTCAAAAACGGTAATGTTCCATTCAGGCACTAGTTCCTTCAAGAGTGTCCCTAATGTCGCACTCATGATACCAGCACCGATTAAAATGACATCTGTTTTGGTTTCTATGTTGCTCATATTTATCAACCTTTTCTTTTAAAATTTGGACAAAAAAGATGAAGGCGGTCACAAAATCGGGCTCACCATTGTCAGACAATCTCTTTCTCGTCTCATCAAGGCCATTTTGGATGGCAATTTTTCATAGATTAATATTTCATTATTATATGATAATTATAGGCTATTTAAAAGCCAGTTAAAAGTAAGAAGTTTATTTAGATGTTTCATGGCTCCCACAATCCAGCCTTGCATCTTCAGATGAATGAGTGTATCACTAATAAACTCTTATTCTTCATTCCATCTTTTGTTATTATAACATGAAAAAAAGCATAAACATCAAATTTCATGCAAAATAAATCATAATAATTCGACAAGTGACAGCGCTTTTCTAACCAATTCGGTATGGTTACAACGAAAGAAATTCTGCTTTATCTCTCTTATTTTTCGCCTCATCTCGAATAATGCTTTTTCATCAGAATAAGAGTGTTCAGTACATGCGCATAAAATTTGTTTAAAGTTTACTCAACAATCAAAAAAACCTGTATTTCGCTTTGAAATACAGGTTTAAAGTATATATTGAGATGCTTTGACAATCATCCAGATAAAAATCAAAGCCCATAGTAACAGGATAAGTGTCCCTGCAACCCAGTTTTTTGGTTTGCCGTTTTTCATCATTTCTTCTGCTTTCACTTCGCAATCCGCAATGACTGCACTTGGGATCATTTTCAATGCAAACATGATTCCAATTGGGACAAGGATGACCTCATCAAGGTAACCCAGGATTGGTATAAAATCAGGAATTAAGTCGATAGGGCTGAATGTGTATGCTACCAATCCAGCAGTAAAAAGCTTAGCATACCATGGAACCCTCACATCCTTATATGCAAAATACAGGACGAATATTTGTTTTTTTAAGCGTTTTGCCCAACTTTTGATTTTCTCCATAAGTTCACCCATTGATTTTGTTTCCTTATTTTATTCCCATCTTCTTGAGGTGTGTATGGCTTTAGGATTTCCTACCTTTACCACTTTTAACCATTACAAAGAGATCAAGACTTTTTCAACGGCTCTAATAGCTCAATCAGTTCAGGGGTAAATCCTTTGACAGCGCGGTCTCCCACAACTGTTACAGGGACACCTAGAAAACCGAAGCGTTCCACTTCTTGTTGGTAGACCTCGTTTTCTGCAATATTTCGAAGGTCAAATGGAATGCCATTTTCAGTGAGAACCTTTTTGACAAAAGTACATTCGACACAGTCATTTGTTGTATAGACAATCACTTCTTTATTCATTGTAGCCATACTCCTTATTCTGCCGGTGGGCCAAATTTTCCTGCGTGAAAATCACGGTATGCTTGTTGGACTTCTTCCATTGAGTTCATTACAAATGGTCCATAAGCGACAATTTCTTCTCTAAGTGGGACCCCTGAGTAAACAAGTAATTTTGCTCGACTATTTGCTGTTATTTGAAATTCGCTTTCATCTTTACCATTTTCGTTAAAAGTAAGAGTTCCTGCCCCTGTTTTTTTCAGAGGGGTTTTATTTTCACCAAGCTCTACTTCACCAGAAAGTACGTATACAAACCCATTGTGATTTTCTGGAAGTATGTGCTTGTAAGTCATGCCCTTCGCAAGTGAAATCTCGGTCATTGTAATGGGAACCAAACTATTCATCGGCCCTTTCACTCCCGCTATTTCTCCGGAGTAGACCTTTAATTCCCCACCTTCAATTTTCACACGAGGTACATCCTCTATGTACACATTTTGGTAGGAGGTTTTTGTATTTTTTAGGGATCTCGGTAAGTTCAACCATAACTGAAGTGTATGGGCAATATCTTGTTCAACTGGCTCTTCAGCATGTCTTGCACCACTGCCAGCATTCATATACTGGATATCGCCTGCTTCTAAAATTGAGTTTCCACCGTGGTTATCAATATGCTCCAAACGTCCATCAATTACATAGGTAATCGTTTGAAATCCCCGGTGTGGATGGTCCGGAAATGCGCCACGCTGATACCAGTCCTCTGCCATAATTAAAAACGGGTCAAATTCCTCGAACCGGTTTGGTGGTAGTACAAAGCCTTGTTGAACATGCGGATACCCATTATTGTTATATTTAATATACCAATGCTTTTTTAAATCTCGTTTAAAAAGCGGACTCATTTCGTTTACTCCTTGCTTGTCCATACTTGTATTCTTTCCTATTTCCATCTTATTTTGACATGTTAGGTGAATTTGTACAAAAATTACGCTTTGTTCTTAGACTCCACCTAGTATATTTTTCCAATTATCAGTATAATTAGAATAGATTGGAGGGTTTTGATGGGTATCATACTTATATTATTGTTTTGGCTTTTGTCCACAATCGATAGTGTTATAGGAAAACGATTAGAACCAGGTTATAATGTGGCCGAATCAGACGGGCGTGTAAAATTCCGAGTAGGCGGCATCCTTATCGTGATCTTATTTTTGGGAAGTGCTTATGTGTTTTTTGATATTGATAATATGAACCAAGTAAAATGGCTCCTTATCTTTTTTATGATTTCTTTTTGGGGATTTCAGTCATTCATGGAATGGAAATATGTTGAGGGAAAAAAGTACAAATTGTCTCTTGTTTTAATGGCCGTTTCTGTTATTGCTACTTTTGGAATCTTTTTTACTTATGAGAAAATCACTAATACTACTTATGGTGAGGAAATAAGTAAATACATTGGGGAGACGGAGAAAATCGACAAAATTGAATTAACGCGGAGTACATTAGATGAAGCAAAGGGATACATTCTCAGTAATTCAACAATCACTGATCAATCAACGATACAAAGACTCATTTTTGAACCTGCAGATATGAACCTTATGAAAACGAGGTTTGGACCTGGATTGGGTTATTTCGTGACAGTCTATATTGGTGAAGATGTCTACAGTTTAGTTGTTACCGAAAGTGAGTTGCGAATCGAAGACAAAAGCTATGAAATCGAGGGTGAAAACAAGCTATTAAACCTAATTGAAAACGAGCAATTGGTGTGGGTAGAGGATTAATATAAAATAAATAACCCCCTAAGGGATGCCTTAAGAGGTTTTCAATAAAGATTCAATTTCTTCTTCAGTTACAAACTTCCATTTAATATCTTTCCATATATCCTTATCCATTGCTTCTATAAGTAAGTCGATTTCATTATACGTAAACTTTACTGTTTGTTCTTTCATGTAATCCACCAAACCTTTCAGTATATGATTCGCTTAGGCTTATCTTGGTTTGAGGGTCAAGTTTGAAAAAAATTTCAGGAGGAAAAAATATGAATAACACTCAGTCTATTAAGTTTCGAAACTTTGCCAACACCGAGTGTAAGGGCTCAAGTGGCTTGTATGAATTTCTTTCATTACAGATTGCCGACGATGATGAACTCCTTGAGTTGGCTTCTCATGCACGTAGTGGTCAACCTTCATCTAATTTGTTGTTTGGTGCTGTTCATTACCTTTTATTAAAAGGAAAGAACCACCGGCTTCGAGATTTTTACCCAAGTATGACGAAGAATCCTCGGAAAGTAGATGAATCCTTTTTGCCTTTTAAAGAGTTTTGCAGTCAATATTCTAACGAAATCATCCCGCTTTTACAGGAAAAATTGGTTCAGACAAATGAAGTAAGACGATGTTCTTATCTTTTTCCAGCCTTTCAATCTATTTATCATATCGTGAAAAAGCCGCTAGCATTGATTGAAATTGGGTCCAGTGCAGGCCTGCAGCTGCTATGGGATCAATATAGTTACTCGTATGGAACAGGTGAATTTTTCGGAAACAGAGAATCCACTTTGCATATAACAGCTGAGATAAAAGGAGACATTGCTCCTAATCTACAAGACTTTATACCGCCAGTGGCTGTGCGTATTGGAATCGACCTTCACCCTATTGATTTAAGGGATGATGAAAATGTTCTTTGGCTAAAAGCCCTCATTTGGCCAGAACATCATGAAAGACGGGAGTTATTTGAAAAGGCTGCGGAAATTGTTAAGGCAAACGAAATACGGTTGATTAAAGGGAATGGTGTTGAAATGCTTGAGCAACTTTCTAAAGAAGCTTCAAACGAATATGCTATTTGTGTGTTCCACACCCATGTAGCAAACCAAATGCCTTCGGAAGTAAGGAATAGATTGCTAGATAAGGTTCAACAGATCGGATCTGAACGTGAGATTTTTCATCTATATAATAATATACAAGACCGCGACCTTCATCTCGATTATTCTCTTGATGGGAAAGAGTATAAACATGTTGTTGGTCAAACAGAAGGGCATGGAAAATGGTTTACGTGGGAGTTGTAAAAGGCATTTGGATATTCTCCAATGCCTTTTAAACGAAAGGTGACGATTGTTTTATTCTATATAATGAGCATCATGATCAATGGAAATATAAACGTGACAACTACTGCTTGAATAAACGTTAAAATGATATCCTTCTTCCACGGATTACTCTTTGGATAACGGTTGTTAATACGTTGAAAAACTAGAAAGATC
Source organism: Ferdinandcohnia salidurans (assembly GCF_042680725.1). Taxonomy (NCBI): domain Bacteria; kingdom Bacillati; phylum Bacillota; class Bacilli; order Caryophanales; family Bacillaceae; genus Ferdinandcohnia; species Ferdinandcohnia salidurans. Next base: position 95,353 of record NZ_JBHUEK010000010.1, on the reverse strand, counting down.
ACCCACCAGAATAAGGCTACATAGATGAAATCAAAGACACTATCATAATACAATCGTAACTCCTCCCTCCGTTCCTATTAGATATCTGTTATCTCCATTATTGCATTATTTCAAGAAAATTGAAATAAATAAAAATATTACCATGACTTGATGATAAAATAGTTTTAGAGATTTATAGAATTGGGGGGGTTAGTTTGAAGGAGAAAATATTCTGGTTCAGTATATTGGTCATTATTCTAAGCTATATCGGCAATTATTTGTATTTCCAATCTAAACAGCTGGATGCCCCACTATTTTTGGAGCATTATTATGAACTCACTTTGAACGATGAAGATGAAACAATGCTCACATTTTATTACGTAACCAATAAGTCGGACTCTTCCTCAATTAACCATGTACAAATTGATGGAATTGAGGCTTATGCGAGCTCGAATATGGACTTTATGTGGGAGTCACAGGAACCTCAGTTTGAACAAGAGTATACACATCATTATTTAAAAGCATTTTATGTTACGTTTCCTGCGGATTTCGAAGGTGAAGGTCCTTTTTCGTTTTCAGAAATGGAGGTCCATCTCTCCAATGGAAAAAACCTTATGGCTGATATTGGAGAAGTCATTCTTCATAAAGATACGGAATACGCCAATGTGTTAGAGACACAAATAAGTTCAAGTAGTAATCAGCATCGAGAAGAGAAATCGATGGTTGCTTTAGAACCGGTCACCATAGAGGAAATTGAGATTCCTTTTAAAGAGGAATTGTCAGATGACATTTTTATTAAGGTTGACCTTGAACAGGATAAATTGCGCGAACTCGAAAAACTCAAGACTGTTGCGAATCCTCCAAAATGGTTCGATGAAGACCGTGAAAAGGAATGGAATGACTTACCTGGTGTCACCGTTAGTGATGATTTACTTCCATTTACTTTGGAGCAAAATGAATGGGTTCGCTTCTTAATGCAATTCAATCCGACAAGGTATAGTTACTTTCAATTCAGCATCAAACTCAACGGAAAAACAGAATCGGGTGATGGGTTTGTGAGGGAGTTACCCATCATAGATCACCCTGAGTTAGACCAAAAGGCGATCAATAAAATCATCGAGGAAAAAGAGGCTGGTGAGAGTGAATGAAAATTAATTTTAAGCAAATGTTCTGGGGCTTTGTTTTTATTCTTTTAGAGATCCATTTGATTTACATTGATATTTTGCCAGAGCCAATCGGGTATTATCTCATTTTTGCAAGCCTAGTAGGAGTTCCTTCAGAAAGCCGAACCGGCAATCTATTAAAAAAGTTTTTAATCGTGCTTATTCTTATTAGCATTCCAACTGTGTTTGTCCAACAAAATGTGACTGGGAATGAGTTAGGATCGTTTGTCGGCATACCAATCTGGGATACCTATACCTTTTTTCTAGAAATTTTAAAGTTGGTCATTGTATTCCTTGTTTTTCGGTTAATTATGAAAGTTGTCTATGATCTAGGGGATGAATTTTTAGTAAGTAGAAGTGCGCAAACTTTTAAAATTTATATGACAGTCATGCTTTTTATCACGCTCTTCAATACATTTGCGATGAACCTTTCCAGAGACATTATTACAGGTTACCTTTTCTTTACGATCCCTTTAGGTCTGATCATGGAAATCATGTTTCTTGTTCTCTTATGGAAGTTGCATAAGCGCACATGGACTCCAAAAAGAGACTACTACATGGACATGGATATCGTAGCCAGACCTAAAAGCGATAAAAATAAAGGATAAAGAGGTTAAAATAAGCCGCAATTTATAAGATCATAATCTATATATTGCGGCTAACAATCGTAAAATTACAATGCAAGATTACTTTCTTTCGATTAGACCAAAACCAACTCCAGTTGGATCGACTAGATATGCCAAGAAAAACTCCTCAAACTCCATTTTTTCACGAACAATCATTGCGCCATTGTCCACAGCTTTCACAATTGTATCGTCAATCGAATCAACTTCAATTTGGATTCTAGTTCCATGTGGATAATCATGCGGGCCTTTGCTAACCCCACCTTCAATGTCTACTTGACCTGTGCTTTTAACAGTCCAAAACCCCCAATTAGGTTCCCCGATTTCCCACTCGAAAACAGTTGAATAGAATTTTACTGCTTTTTCAGGTTCTTGGCTGCTGATTTCAAAACCTACTATACGTGCCATCGTAACCCCTCCTTTATTTCATCACCCAAATAGCCTTTGTATACCCTATTCTCATACCTGCTCGTTCCATGTTGTTTTGACTGACTGAGCCAAACTTTGCCTGACCCACAATTAACCTACATCCTTGTTCTAGTGCTTTTTGGATCCGCTTCTTAATTAATGCTGTTTGTATACCATGATTACGAAATTCCGGCAGGGTCGTTGCGGCAGCAAGAGTTCCAATACCATTCTGAGTATATAAAACTCCTATACCCACTGGTTCATTTTCAATAGTTGCAAGATAGAATGTCCAATTTTCATTGTCGTAAAGTATTTTGTTATTCTGTGCAACCCCATCTTTTAAAAATGACGGCATACCAAAGCCCTTAGTGTAAATTTCGGCGAACAAATCAAATTCATTATGATCTAACTCGCGAACAATGATACTAGAATTAGTTTCCGTATCTTGATGTGAAGGATGTTCTGCGTAAAGAGTTGCGTGAAAATCGGATTGATAAAAGCCTTTGTTGCTCAGGAACATGAGAAAATCCGAAGAAACATGTCCCGGTGTTAGTTCGAATCGAACAGGAATATCTTTCTGTTTGTAAAAGTGAATGATCTCTTCTATGTATTTCTCGTCGCTATCAGATAAACCTTTTACTGTGTTGAATGAGGGTCCTGGAATGTTCTTAACAGAAAAGGCTGTTGCACTTCCAAATTGTTTCACTTCTACACCCATCGGATTTCCTTCAATTGCTTGTATAGCAGCTAGTCTAGATTGCAATACCTCTACTTCAGCTGTTTCTATGGTTTGAGCAAATTGCTTCGTTACGACCACTTTCCCACTTCCTTTTTTGATGAACTTATAAAGTTGCTAATGTGATGAATGTAAGCCCTGTGATTATTTCTATTCATTCAGACACCTTTCTACATACATAAATCATTTGATGGCTGTCTTGTGTTAACAGCGATTCATTCCAATCCTTGTAAACTCCTAAGATCTCAAATCCATTTTGTTTAAGTAAACGGTTCATCTCTTGCGGGAATACATAGCGCAATTTAATATTGGATTTCTGTTCTCCAACTGTTTTCCCACTGTCATCCTTTTGTCGTCTAATGGTGATGTAGTGTTGTACCTGCTGAAGTGTGTCATAGTTACTTATCATGTAGACATCTACCGTTTTTCCGGTTTCATCCTTATAGCTTCGCCAATATTCCTCAGTAGGTGGTTGAAGTAATTCATCCAGACTTGGGAACCTCGTGCCGAAGATGAAAATCCCCTCTTTTTCAAGGTGGCTGTGAACGGAAGTTAAAAGCTGATCCTGCTCTTCATTCGTAAGAAAATGCTGTAAAGAGTTTCCTACGATAAAAATGAGTGGACTTTTTACACCTAATTGGAGATTCGTGCAATCTTGCTCAATCCACTCAATGTTTAGGTCAGTATGTTCTGTTTTCTTTTTTGCTTGAGTAAGCATTCCATTATTTATGTCTACTCCAATAAGGGAATGTCCCGCTTCTGCCAAGGGAATTGTTGCTCGACCTGTTCCACAAGCCAAATCAATGATTGGACCGTTAACTTTTTTAGCCCATTTTTTTATAAATTCCACATCATCTTGGAAAGGGTCATTTTCTCGGTCATAAAGGACCGGATCTTTGTATTCCTCAAAATTATCGAATGGGTTCATTTTTGCTCCTTTACTTATCATGATTACTTATAGTTATTTTCCACATAAAGGTATAATTTTCCTTCTAAAATTGTAAGCATGTCCGTCAGTTGTGGTAATATTAATAAGTAAATTCTATTTTGATAGTGAAAGGCATGGTTTTTGTGGGAAAAACAAAGAAAAAACGGGTATTAACAGAAATTAAACAACTTATTATGATTACCATTGGGGCTCTAATCGCGGGCTTTGGGTTGGAACTATTTTTAGTACCAAATGATATTTTAGATGGTGGGGTTATCGGTCTTTCCATCATTGCGTCCAAGATATTGGGAGTTCCAATGAGTATCTTCTTGATTGTTTTTAATATCCCCTTCCTTTTTCTTGGGTATCGAAAAATGGGAATGAAATTTACATTACATACGTTATATGGCGTTGTCGTTTTATCCGCCTTTACTGCTTATTTGCATCATTTCGAACCTGTAACAAATGATCTATTTCTAGCAACGATTATTGGGGCGGTTATTTTAGGAACGGGTGTTGGATTGGTCATTCGAACTGGTGGAGCTTTAGATGGCACGGAGATTTTAGCCATCATCGTAAGTAAGAAGCGACCAGTATCAGTTGGACAATTTGTAATGATCATGAACGTGTTTATTTTCATCCTTGCTGCCTTACTTGTATTCAGCTGGGAAACGGCCATGTATTCGATTATCACATATTACATTGCTTTTAAAATGATTGATATTGTGGTTGAAGGTTTGGAAGAACTAAAATCAGTAACCATAATTTCTGATATGCCTGATGAGCTTGCTAATGAATTGAACAAGGTTCTGGGTCGTGGAATTACCTTTATTCATGGTGAAGGGGCCTACACAAATGAGCCTAGGAAAATTATTTATACAATTGTAAGCCGGATTGAGCTTTCCACACTAAAGGAAATTTCACATGAAATGGACCCAAGTGCATTGATTGCGATTGAAAATATCGCCGATGTGACGGGTAGTAACTTTGGAGACGGCAGCGGACATTAAATAGTAAATGCAGAGGCTAGGGTGGCCTCTGTATTTTTTCGTTATACCAGAATTTCGTTTTCACTTGTAAATTTGTTAAAATTTATGATGACACTATAGAAATAGGTGATAATGATGATTAATAAAATTGGTAAGGTAACTGTTTATGTGGAAGATCAAGAACAAGCAAAGGATTTCTGGGTGAACAAACTTGGCTTTGTTTTAAAGTTTGAACAACCGATGGGACCTGAATTCTCTTGGATTGAGGTTGGTCCAAGTGAGAACGAATTTACAACGTTGGTACTCTATGCGAAGGCAGCTATGGAGCAGCATGACCCATCAAAGGTTTCTCATCCATCGATTCTTTTCAGCACAGTTGATATTGACTCTGCTTATGAAAAAATGAATTCAAATGGAGTAAAAGTTGGGGAATTACAAAAAATGCCGTATGGCTCAATGTTCACCTTCTACGATCAAGATGGAAATGAGTATTTATTACGAGAAGATAAATAAGAGGGTTTACATAGAAAGCATGGTCCGCCATGCTTTCTTCATTTGAACAAAATCTATCAAAGGAAAATAGACATTCTATTTTGGTACTACTTTTCATATATATATGTCCAAAAGCAATAAAGGACGGATATCATGGAAAATTCAGGATATGGGCAAATGTTGATTTCAAGAATCGCCCTTTTGTTTATCTTAACGGTACTGATTTGTTTTGCCGCTGCATCAAGCATATCCTCTATTAAAAAAGATTGGATTAATTTTCGCGAAATCGATGTGAACATTCGGACCTTTCCAACTGAGTTTTTTGTGAAATTACTTGAATCTGAAAATGTCTATTTTGGACAATCTTTATCCGTGGAACAGGAATCTTTCACAAAAATCTTAGTAGAATCAACATTTCAATTTAACTACGGTGATTTACGGAGCTTTTTCGGTCATGAACTACCCGGATTATCCTTGTATCATACCGAAATCCTGGTATCTGGGGAGGGGACAGATTTCACCAATCTCCCATACGAATCGGCCCCACCTTTAGATGTCTTATTACAAGAAAGAGAAATGGCTCAAAAGGAATTGGAGGAGTTTAGTAAGGAAGATCCCAAAACACCACCCGTAAATCTAGCCACCGATAAAAAGGTATTGATCTACCACTCTCACAGTTATGAATCTTACTTACCTCTCCTTGGACTTACAAATGACCCAGATATGAATAAAGCGGTTGATTCTAAAACAAACATCACAGTTGTTGGCGAGCTTCTGGGGAAGGAGTTAGATAAGTACGGAATTGGGGCGGTTGTTGATAAGACAAATATTGGGCAAGAATTGAAGAAAAAAGGGTGGAACACTACTAAATCTTATGCAGTCTCACGTGAGATCGTCCAATCGGCAATGGCGAGTGACTCCGACATTGACTTTTTAATCGATATTCATCGTGATAGTGTACGAAAAGATGTGACGACTGTTACCATCAACAATAAACCATATGCGAGAGTATTTTTTGTGGTCGGAAAAGCGAGTCGTCATTTTGAACGTAGCTTAGCTTTAGCCGAGTCTCTAGATAAGTCTATCGAAGCACAGTTCCCGGGAATCAGCAGGGGTGTGGTTGGAAAGGGACTGGACCAAGGAAACGGAGTGTATAATCAAGACTTAGCGGAAAACTCCATTCTCATCGAGGTCGGCGGGGTCGATAATGACATGAAAGAAATAAAAAATACCGTTGAGGCGCTCGCAAAAGTAATCAGTGAACAGATCATCGATGCCGAGAAAGTGAATGCAACGAATGAATAAAGAGTTACTCTTTTGGCTCATTTGGTTGTTTGTCTCAACATTGTTTTGCTTTTTTTACTTACCCTTTGGCTACACCATTGCGGCATTTTTCACTGGTATTGTGATGTGTTGCAAAGCATTGATTAAACAATCGATTGTGGAGAATGAAAAACAACGGGGCTAAAACACTAGTCTTATTCAATATTACTGCGGTGGAATGGAATTATTATTTTAACAAATAGGCGCGTTAACCCTTCGTAGATTAACGCGCCTACATACGTTCTCCGTAATCCGCCCTACCCTAATAAAGTCTTTTCGTATAGCTCTCTTCAAGGCTACCCTGAATCGATTCTTCAGTAGCATGTGGGAGTTTCGTGTGTTCAAGTAACATTTTTGCTGGAGATGGTAACTTTGTTTGATCCGGCCAAGAATCAGGCTTCCATAATCCTGATCGGATAAAGGCTTTGGCACAATGGATGAAGCACTCTTCTACCTCTACTCCTATGCCTATCAGCGGCTTCCTTCCATTAACGGCCATTTTCTCTAAGAGTTCCTCGTCCTTGACCAACATTGCTTTTCCATTCACTCTCAATGTTTCGCCTAATCCTGGAATCATAAAAAGTAGACCTATCCTAGGATTCGTTAAAATATTTCGAAGTGAGTCCATTCTCTTATTCCCAGGTCTCTCGGGTATGAGTAAATATTTCTTGCTTAACACCTGGACAAAACCTGCTTGATCCCCCCTTGGAGAGACGTCACAAAAGCCAGATTCATCGGAAGTAGATATGACAAGAAACGGTGAGTTAGAAATGAATTCTACACAATTTTGATCAAGATAAGAAATAGCTTTTCTTTTGACCAACTCACTTGGAGTACCCAGCATGGAGCGCAATTCTTCTTCCGTTTCAACTTTCTGTAGAAATGGATTACCTTTATTCATTTTAGTCACACCTTCTTTTTTAGTTGTAAAAACCAGATTTTCCCCTTCCGATTATTTACCAGCTGTGACACTAAGGTCCTGCGAGAGGTTCGCAGCTTGTTTTTTTATGATTAAAACAAACAAGGTTGCGACGATACAAAGGACTCCTGCGGATAGAAACGTGATGGTGTAGCTATGGAAGACCTCGTAAAAATATCCACCTAAATACGCAGCTACGCCAGATCCGATTTGGTGGGCTGCAAACACCCAACCATAAATAATTGGCCCATTTACTTTTCCGAAAAAGTCAGCTGCGAGTCGAACCGTTGGCGGAACCGTAGCAATCCAGTCTAATCCATAAAACACGGCAAAGGCGATAAGCATCACATATGACTGCATCTGCAGAGCGTACGGCAACACGAGTAACGACAGTCCTCGAAGACCATAAAACCAAAATAAGAGCCAGCGGTTGTCGAATCGATCAGATAACCAGCCCGCAATCATCGTTCCGATTATATTAAAAACTCCCATGAACGCGAAGATACTCGCTGCGTGAACCTCTGGAATGCCATGGTGGGTTGAGGCTGGGATAAAATGTGTACCTAAAAGCCCAGCAGTTGACAAGCCACAAATGAAGAAACTACCTGACAGTAACCAAAACGGTACGGATCGCATTCCAATCCATAGCACTTCGAAGGCAGAAGTGATTGGATTCTTTTTCGTTTCATTTTTCACTTCTTCCTTGGTCGCTCCGTAAGGAAGAAGCCCCTTATCACGTGGATGATCCTTCATCCAAATGAAGATGATTGGAGTTATTAGGAGGCCGAGTCCAATGAATACAGTCATCCCCATTCTCCAGGAGAATTCCTCTGTTAAGAATGACAATAACGGTAAAAAGATCATTTGACCCGCTGCAGTCGCTGCCATAAGTAGACCCAAGACCATTCCGCGCTTTTCTTCAAACCAGATCGTTGCGATATTTGCAGAAAGAACTGATAGAAAAACACCTGAACCTATTCCAATAATGACTCCCCAAATGAGGTGAAGTTGCCAAATATGTGTCATATAAAGACTTGTAATTAACCCAATGACCAACAGGACCATCGAGTAAGCCATGATTTTTCGAACACCTAATCTCTCAAGCCCCGCAGCAATGAACGGACCTGAAATTCCATAGAGTATGAGATTAATAGCAAATGCAAATGAAATAGACGAACGGCTCCACTCAAACTCTTGTTCAAGCGGAATTAAAATAACACCTGTAATGGAGCGGATTCCTGCTGCAATCAATACCGCAACGAATGTAATCCAAACCACAACCCAGCCATAATGCATGGTCAGCACTCCTTCTTGTTTTTACAATGAGGTTTTAAAGGTTCTCATAGATTTCTATTAAGTTTCCGGCTGGGTCTCGAAAATGAGCAACCTTCAGCATCCAATCCGCTTGTTCATGCGGCGTCGTGATGAACTCAAGTTTATCTTTCATTTTTTCGTATGTATCGTGGACACTGTCCACTTTAAAAATCAATGTCGATTTGTCCTGATTTTCAACAAGTGGTTCACATTCAGCATCGATCGCTGCCGCCATTTGTTTTCTTTCAAAAAGACCAAGTTTTGCTCCTCCGATCCCCGTAAAATCGGCATAATTGGAAGTTTCATCACCCCATGAAACCTCAAAACCTAGTACGTCTCGGTAAAATAAGAAGCATTCTTTATAGTTATCTACTAACAGACGGATATGTGTTAAGTTCATTTCGCCCCTCCTTTATTAAATGTTTACTCATAATATGTATTTAGATATTTCCATTATATGTTTTTCGAAAAGTTCTGTCTAATTATATTTGGTCGCGGGTTAAGGATTCAGTTTTGGCTCAATGATTGAGAGATTTTTAGTTATTAGCCATAAGTTCAACTTATTGACCATAAACCCTTTTTATTGGCCGTAAATTTTATTTATCAGCCATATTTTTGGATTATCAGCCATAAGTGGTTGCGATGACATGTTTTTTTCAGGAATCATTCTCACATTTCGGCCTATACCTTTTGGTTACTGTCACTATTTCAAAAATACTGTCACTAATCGCTAACTTACTGTCACTATTTCTGAAATACTGTCACTATCCGAAAAATACTGTCACTAGCGAACCCGCACCCACATCAAAGCCCCAAGGAATCTCCTTGGGGCTCTCTTTTTACTTCACGGGTATCCAAATTTCTGAGTAGTAATTGGGGTCTGATGCGTTTCCGTCTGGGTAAAGTTCGAACTCAGCAGTCCCTGCATACGCATACCCGCTTGATGGAAACCATTCTGAGTAGATTTTTTTCCATGCGTCCTGCATCGCGTGTGGCATTGCACCATGAACCTCGAATACGGCCCATTTTGAAGCTGGTATGTCTAAAATGTCATACTTTCCAGAAGCGCCATCCTTGTTTTCCACCGTCACCCAATAATCAATTGCTCTGGCATTTGGCTCACTCACGCAAACTCCTAATATCCCGTTCGTTTCGCCATTCATCAGTGGAATTAATGAATCGCAGGTGCCATCGGAATTCACTTCATCCCATAATTTCGGGATTTTACTAAGATGCTCATCATTCACACATGAAAACGTTCGTTTCACCCCAACTGCTTTAAATCCTTCCTTCTCAACAATTCGATACTTCACTGGATCTGCTCCTTTCAGACTCACCTGGATGACCAGGCGGCTATATGATTGCAGCTTTCCAATCCCCTTCCGGACATCGCTTGGCGTTACACCGTGTTGTTTCCGAAAGGCTTTTGTGAAAGCCTCGGGAGTGTCGTAGCCATATTTGTAGGCTAGATCAATAATCTTTGTGTCTGTTCTCGATAGCTCTTCAGCTGCTAGCGTTAACCTGCGTCGGCGGAGATAATCACCCACTGTGATGTCTGTTAAAATCGAAAATGTTCGTTGAAAATGAAACGGTGATGCATTTGCACGACTCGCTATCTCTTCAATTGAGACATCCACAAGCAGATGGTCCTCCATATAATCAATTGCGTTCTGTAATGATTCTAGCCAACTCATTTCCCTCACTCCTTACCTTCATTCTATCTGTCACACGTTTTTCCATCCTGTCATTTTGTGCTTTGTTGAGACAGTTTTTTTATAAAAAAGATTCTTGTATCTTCGTGAGTGAGTTTGTCGGCGACCTCATTTTCCGGAATAAATTGAAGGTCTGCGATTTCTTCATCTACTGGAGCTAAGTCACATTTGGAACCTGTGAATCCCACTAAAAACATCGTAGTTTCCTGGCGATCATATCCGATTTTCTTTTTCATTTTTTCAGGGAACTCGAAGTGAATTTTTTCATCAAACTCCTTCATGATCGAAAAATCGGTCGAGCCCGTTTCTTCTTGCAGTTCGCGGAGGATTGCATGTCTTGGAGATTCATCACTCTCTTCGATTCCTCCTTTAACAAAATCCCATTCGCCATCTATTTTTTCTGTACCTGTTTGAGTATTTATTTTTGTTTTATGTACGAGCAAATAGTGATCTTCTTTATAAACGATTGCTCCGACCGCTTGTCTAATCTTAAAAATGTTGCCATGTGTTTCTGACATTTTTTGCTTCCGCCCTTTTTAAAAATGATAAGATTTATATGTATTTCGATAATAACTACTAAAATCCTTTTAATATATTTGAAACGTTTTGGATGTCTAATTTCTCTAACTATTAGAAGAAAGGAGGAAGGGATTTGAATACTAGCAAACTGGTTGCGAAAGCAAAAAAGGGTAATAATCGTGCTTTACAGGAATTAATTGATACTGAAAAAACGAAACTTTATAAAATGGCCTATTTATATATGAAAAACGAAGTCGATGCACTTGAGGTGTTTCAGGAAACGGTTTATAAGGCTCTTACCTCTCTGAAAGATTTGCGAAATGATACATATTTTTCAACTTGGATTACTCGAATTTTGATTAATACCGCGATTGACCAGCTTCGTAAGAAAAAAAGAGTCATTCCAATGGAACGAGATATTCTTGAGAGTAAGGCTCCCTCATACATGAATCGCGAAAGTGAGTCTGATTTATTAGACGCCATTAAAAGTTTGGATGAAAAATATAAAACTGTTTTAATTTTAAGGTTTTACAAGGATTATACAATAAAGCAAATCGCTGAATTTCTTGAGTGTCCAGAAGGAACGGTAAAAACGAATATCCATCGTGGGATCGCCCTCTTGCGTGATCAATTAAAGGAGGTCATTGTGAATGAGTAAATATTTTCCTGAATTTAATAAAGAACTCGAAAACATTCATGTGCCCGTTGAAAAACTTGATACTATTATTCAGCAGACCATTAATGAAAATCGAAAACAAAAACCAAGACGCAAAAAAATGGTACTAACAACAATCGGTTCGGTTGCTGCAGCGTTTATCCTGTTTTTAGGATCGGCTACTTTATCTCCTACTTTAGCTAAGGTTGCTTCTGAAATTCCTTTAGTCGGAACTTTTTTCAATGAATCTGGTGATGAAGGACTGCAAATTGCCGGAAAAAGTGGGCTCACTCAAGTAATTAATCAAAAAACTAAAGACAATGGTGTGACACTAACCATGAATGAAATGTTTTATGATGGCACTCGTTTAACCTTTGGCCTTACACATGAATCGCTCCTTGCAATTGGCGATATCGAGCGCCCGACTATTTTGGTTAACGGAAAAGAGATTAATTTTAGCTCGGGTAGCTCTGGAAAATACATTACCCCGTCAAAATATGAAGCGATCATGAATATTACGCCTACTGAAGAATTACCGGAAGAATTTGATATGAAGATCATCATTGATGCCGTAGGGCTAATGCCGGGTAATTGGGAATTTGAATTTCCGGTGAAGCAATCAAATGAAGTAATCGTTATTCGACCTAACACAACAAACGTCATATATGATGCGAAAGTGACTATAGAGTCCGTTAAGCTTGGCCCAGCAGGAACAGACTTGGCCATTCAAATACAATCGGATCCGAATAATACCAAAATTGACCCTTATATGGATTTACATTTTGCTATGATTGATGATCAGGGTAGGATGTTACGAACGCTTACTGGTAGCGCGTATGGCGATACGATCGACGGAATTGAAGTGGCGAATCACCGCTATCTTTATACGCCAATGAAAGAAGAAGCAAAAAGCTTAACGATTCTTCCATATAAAATTCCAAATCAATCGGGAGCTGTCGAGGAGCTATCCGTTTCATTAAACAAAACACTTCCACTAGAAATTGATCAAGGCGAAGTAGGAAAAATTACAGTAACAGATGTGGAATTTCTTGAAGATAAAACGGTTGTTTACTTTGAGTTAGAAAGTGATTTTCCGTTTGACGATAACTTAACGATGAATCGTACTTGGTTAGAATCGAAGGATGGTAAGGATTTATCCATCCCAGAAAATCCTTTAGCTGTACGAATGAACGGAAACTCATTTAAACAGGAATTTAAAGCAACAAAAGATAGGGATGTAGAATTTAAGGCTTTAAAAATACCTTCCCCTATCGTATTTGAAGCATTTGAAATTACCTTACCTTAAATAAAAAAGTCAGGCCTTGGTTGCCTGACTTTTTTTCTTTTTTATCTTTCATCTAAAAGAGCTTTCCTGTCAATAGCATGTGGTGGTTTTTCAAACCAGTGTTCTTCGATCATGATGTTTGCGCCATCTTCTGCAAATTTCCCTACATCAATAATGAACTTACCATACATCAACCCAAGATCACGTCTACCGTTCGTGGACATAGCATTAGCATATGACCGAATCTTCATTGAAAACATATCAATCTTATGGAAGACCATCAACTTGTCTGAAAAAGGAGGAATGGATGAAGCTTCCACTAAGTCATCAAGTAATGGATGCCCAGGTAGATTATTTTCTTGCAATTTTGCCGTAGCATCTTTTATATGATCATGCGTAATTTCCACTCCGCGTTTCATATACTCTCTTACTTTTTTATGAACAGCTACTTGGCTAAATCCAATCAATAGCCCTTTACTTGCCACATTGTTTTCAAGATTATCTTGAAGGTGGGCAACTTCTAGACCATGTAGTGGCCTTACTTCACCAAAAAATCCAGCTAGATAGTTATGCTTTTCGACAAAACTTACTTCCTTAGGGATTGGGATGGCTGGTGGTTTTGTTAAAAAACCTTTTTTCTCTAGGGTTTCATTTAGATCAACTAAAAATTGAATAGTATCCTGATCAATAGCACGAACAAGTTCTCTGACGTCTTTCCGTATCATCATAGGAATTGCCGTGGAGTATAGACTAAGCCCCGCTTTCGCAGTATATTTTAAATAATGAAGGTAAAATTCATCTGCAAATAATCTGGGGGCGTCAATGTTTACATCTTTTTTTACATCAAATCCAATTGGAATAGGAAATTGATCTTTATTGAATATCTTGGTAATTTCCATAATTATTTTTTCACTGAGGCCTTTTGCTTTTTTAAGAATGGTCATAATATCAGGGTCCTGGCAATGTTTTTGAAAATAGGTTAACACGCAAATGGCCATTGAGTTCCCCATATAGACCGCCCACAGCTTACCCATTTCTGCCGAAGTAAGTTGCTCATTAGTTGGATTCATTGCATAACTCCTCATCACTTTTTTTATATAGTATTTTCAAGCTGAGCGAATGTATTCAAAATAACAGGCTCGAAAAATTTTTTTCGACAAAAAGTCTTTCTATTTACTAAAGATGTTGTTGGTTTCACTACTGTTTGACACAACATTTGATTTTAACTAAAAAAGTCTACGACAAAATTCAACACTTTGGATTTTTTTTACATTTGATTTCATCGTTTCAATCATGTAGTATACATATACAAGCTACATTGTACGTAATCATAATAAAGTTTAACCTTTGAACTGAAATAGGGAGTTTAACATTGAAGCTCGAATGGCAGGCCTTCGTCCATGGCGACTTGAAGGACATACAGGAACGTTTCTGCAAACACCCACTTTGAGGAGTGGTGGTTTTAAACTTTCTTAGCGTATTACGGCAATTGTGGCTTTTCCAATTTCATGCTAATCCATTTTCCAATAGGAGAGTGGATTTTTTATTTGTCGTTTCAATGTCTTGACCTTTTTCGGCAATTAATTTTATAATTAATTTCTGTAGTATTATTTTATAATTATGTCCCAGTAGCTCAGTAGGATAGAGCGACAGCCTCCTAAGCTGTAGGTCGTAGGTTCGATTCCTATCTGGGACGCTAAATCGATAAGGATGTCCAATGGACATCCTTTTTTTATTCCTCGTATGCTTCTTTTAATGTTGCGGATTAATTTCGTCTTTATGTGGGGTAGTGTTTTCATAAGTTCTTCTGGTTGAGGGAATTGGCAACAAACAAAAAAGAGGCTTCAAGCCCCTATACATCCTTTGTTTTCGTTTCTTTATTAACATACGCTGAAACCCCCTCGACAATTGTGCGATCGATATCGAGATATGGCTTCCCGCGAAGTGCATCATTTGAAAAAAGTTCAATGCTTTCATTTTTCGTATCCTTTGGCAAACTAACCACCTCCACTATGGAAAATTCTACATTAGCCATAGTGTGGGCAATCAGTTTGTGGTTCATTCATGTATTTGCAGTGGTTTCGGACAGCTGATTCATTCGATATTTCTCGTACCTCAAGGTCTACTTTACGCTGGATATTGGTTGGGCAAATGCATTTTCATGGGTTCAACTCAAGTTCCATTCTAAGAATTCTAGACGGTTTCCAAACGGGTCATGCGCATAAAATCGGTTTGCACCTGGGAGGTTGTTGTCATCAATTATCACCACATTGTTGGTTTGGAGGTGCTGCTTTAGGGCGTCAAGATTCTCGATTTCAAAAGCTGGATGTGCCTTCTTGGTGGGTCCAAAAGGATCCTCGATACCGATGTGAATTTGCACAGTTCCAAATGCAAACCAAACACCGCCGTTTTTACGAAGGGCCTCTGGCTTTTCGACTTCTTTGCAGCCTAAAATGGTTGAGTAAAAGTGGCGTGCCTGGTCTTCACTGCCTTTTGGCGCAGCAAGCTGAATGTGGTCAATTGCCTTAATGGTATAAGTCATTTTTATCCCCTCTTTTATATGTGTTACTTCTATCGTACTTCATATTGAGGGATAACAATATTTGATAAATTTTATGTATTTGTATAAGTTTATCTTATTTTTCAGGATACATATCTTGTAAAAATGTGATCGATTGGGTAATTAGCTCTTTGAGCACGTCAATATCAATATCCGCAATCTTGTTAATGTAGACACATGCTTTTCCAGTTGTGTGCTTGCCAAACTTTTCAAGCAACTCCTCACGTTTTGTATCGCCAGTGGCAAAATACAGACTAATTTTTGCTTTACGTGGCGAGAATCCAACAAGTGGCGCATCTCCCTCATGACCGGACGCATATTTGTAATGGTAGGAACCAAAGCCGATAATGCTCGTCCCCCACATTTTTGCCGGATATCCGGACGCTTCTGTGAAAATATCTAATAATTTGTATGCATCCTCTTTCTTCTTCGGACTCTCAACACTTTCAATAAATTCGATGACACTCGCGTCATTCTCTTTTGTTTTTAATTCGTACATGGTTTAGTTTGGCCTCCTTGATAGTATGTAGGATTGACATTTTGTATTCATTCGAGACGTTGGGCAAGGAATCCTGCTTTTTGGAGCTCTGAAAGTGCTAGTGACAGTATTTTTGAAATAGTGACAGTAAATTTCAGATAGTGACAGTATTTTCGGGTTAGTGACAGTATTAATCAGGACAAACCCTATTATTGTTCATTATGATTCATTAATTGTAAATCTTTCTCTGTAATTGTATAAGATCTATCTTTATAGCTACCACTATAGGGTAGGTTCAATGAGGTTAAGATGTGTTTTGCTGTAGAAATAGATTGTATATCAAGAAAATCACGTAATTGGCGATTCGTAATCGTGTTGCCGAAGAGCAGAATATACTCGTTTAACGAATTGTAATAAGGTTTGGACGAAGAATAGTGGCAAGAAGGACAAGACCATGATCTAACTTTTCGAGTCATTGGGAGATAATCACATTTAGGACATCGCACACCATTAATGAGTTCATGTTTTTTTATCCCAAATTGTGCGAGTATGTCATGATTATGTGGGGTATGACTCTTTAAAAGCAGTTTTGACACTTTTTGAAGTTGCTTTTTATCCAATACTTCTTGTCTGTTCCTCTTCTCAAACAATTCTATTTTTGTAAGAAAGCTAGGGCTTTTTATGACTTTATAAAAATGTTTAAAGTCTATGCTGGCATCAATAATTGCATTGGGATTTGTGAAGACAACTAAGGTTTCAATTGGGGGGCTGGTTAATTTGAAGGTTTCGAGGAGTCTTTTTAACTGAAGTTGTTGTCTGGTGATTTGGGCAACTGGGCAGTGGTATGGTTTCTTCGTATCTTTGTAGGTTTGTATCAGTTGGTCAAACTTACCGTCAAAATATAATTCCCCTCGATAATTTTTAGCATCGATGATTAGTTGGTAGTTGGGGCTAATTAGAAGTATATCTATTTCAAAATAGTGCTCACCGGAGATGTCAGGAAGACGTAGGTTGTGGAAGATGGAGTAGTTTTTTTCTTTTAAAAAGGACAAATAGTACTTTAAGGATTGTTCACCGCGGTAGCCGGACATCCTTCGGCCATATTCGTCGCTAATTTCTTGATATTTTGGGTGCGATTCCGGCAATCTTTTAAGTTCGGCTTCAAGTTTTCTAATGCGTAAAGGGATTTCTAATTCTTTTTTTCTCATTTAATCTAACTCCTTTAAAATTTGATAATACTTTTTTCGACAAAATCCCTACATATCCTTTTAAATTTTTCAGCGTAGGACAATTTATGGCTTTTAAACTTTTTATAGCCGTTAGCACAAAAATACGGCCAATAAAAATGTTTTATGGCCGTTATTTTCTTTTATGGCTATTAGCTAGAACTCATACTTTACATATATTTCATAATTCAATTTCAAACTCTACTCCAGTTGGAGCTTCACGATGTGGTGTTAGATATCCTTTGAACTGCAGGACTAGCTCATTTAGTTCGTCGGGTAGTGGTGGTGACACAACAAACTTATAAGAAACATGACCTCCAGAGCCGCTACCGCCCTCTGTTCTGCAGTCGTACTTGTCCCCCATTTCTAATTCCCAAAATGTGTGTACCCACGTTTCTTCGATTTCTTCTGATGCATCCCAATCAATATTTAAATTGATGACACTTGCGTTCGAGTATTGTCGTATAAAATTGACAGTATAAAGTACATTTTTTACTTCGACAGCTTTTAAAACCGGTAGGTGCTTTTTAAAACCTTTGGGCTCTACCCTAGGTTTGAAGTATTTTTCTGATCGAAATGATTCAAAAACAGCATTCAAATATTCTTCGTAGAATCCATATTTTTTCGCCCACCTGGAAATCATTTCTTCCTTTGGTATTCCTGGATTGTCATTTGAGATGTTCTTTCTCTTCTCTAAAAGAGCACAAATTTGCTCATCTATTTCAAAAAGTTTTTCATTATAGTGTACGTTTGGTCGTTCAAATGGTAATCGTTTCACGTTCAATACCCCCTCACAAACCAACATTAACATATTTTGGAACACCTTGTAAATAAATCCAATAAACTCTGGTCAAACTAAGAACACGATTTAAGATGTAGGAGGCGTGTGTATTGAGTAACGGATTATCGATTTTTGCACTTGGCGGGATTAATGAGATTGGGAAAAATATGTATGTGGTCCAGTATGATGATGATATTTTGGTGATTGACTGCGGGGGGAAGTTTCCGGATGAGAGCCTGCTTGGCATCGACTTAATTATCCCGGACCTTACTTACTTAGAAGAAAATCGGGAAAAAATTCGCGGACTCCTTGTTACGCATGGGCACGAGGATCACATTGGCGGGATTCCATACTTTCTAAAAAAGCTCAATGTACCAATTTATGCGACTCGTTTTACACTTGGGTTAATTGAATTAAAGCTAACAGAGCATCGACTTATTGCGGACTCTGAGCTAAAAACAATTGATGCTGATTCAAAGCTTGAGTTCGGTGAAGTTTCGGTTTCCTTTTTCAAAGTAAATCATAGTATACCGGATTGTCTCGGAATCGTGTTTGACACTCCTGAGGGTAGGGTCGTACATACTGGGGACTTCAAATTTGATTTGACACCTGTGAATGATCAACATTCAGACATTCATCGGATGGCTGAAATTGGTCGTGAAGGTGTGCTCGTTTTACTATCTGAAAGTACGAATGCGGAGCGCCCTGGTTCGACACCGACCGAGTTAAAGGTTGGAAACAGTATTGAAGAAGCCTTTTTTAAAGCGAAAAGAAAGGTGTTTGTTTCAACATTTGCTTCGAATATTAGTCGGGTGCAGCAAGTTGTCGATGCGGCAATGAAGACGAACCGAAAGCTTGCGCTACTTGGGAGAAGCATGGTGAATGTGGTGGATGTTGCGGTCGAGCGCGGGTATCTTAACCTACCGGATGGGATGCTGATTGATGCCAAAGAAGTGAACAATCTTGCACCGGAGAAGGTTTGTATTTTATGTACCGGAAGTCAGGGGGAACCGATGGCTGCGCTCGCCCGCCTTTCGAATGCAAGTTACCGAGATGTGCAAATCCTTCCTGAGGACACGGTAATCCTAGCGGCGGGGCCGATTCCTGGTAATGAAAAAAATGTATCACGCATTATTGATAATTTGTTCCAGCTTGGAGCTGTCGTTTTATACGGTGGGAGTGCTACTGGAATGCATGTTTCTGGTCACGGGTATCAGGAGGAATTGAAGCTCATGCTGACCTTAATGAAGCCGAGATACTTTATTCCGATTCACGGCGAATATCGAATGCTTCATCAGCACAAATTGCTTGCAGCATCCGTCGGAGTGGATCCAGAGAATACCTTTATTATTCAAAATGGTGATGTGGTTGATGTTCAAAATTCTGAGGCCCGTCAAACTCGGAAAATCCCTTCTGGAGACACGTATGTGGATGGCATTGGTGTCGGTGACGTTGGCGATATTATTTTACGCGACCGTAAGCAGCTGTCTGAGGATGGCATGGTCGTCATTGTTGTTACACTCAGTAAACGAGACCAAAAAATCATATCAGGTCCGGATACAATTACGCGCGGTTTTGTGTTCAATCGAGACTCTGAAGAGCTTCTACGGGAGACCAACCGACTGGTGAAAAAGGCGATTCTTGATCTTCAAAGTGAAAACAAGTACCAGTGGAATGCGATGAAAAGAGAAATTAAAAAGTCTGTGGGGCAATATTTATTTGCACAAACGAAACGAAAGCCGATGATTGTACCGTTCATAATAGAAGTCTAACCCTCCGATTTGGAGGGTTATTTTAATCCCAAACTTCATCAAGCTTATCTGCGTAAAATTCGATTGCACGTTTGTATCGGTGAATATTCTTGTCATTCGAGGTCACGGCTAAACCTTTTAATAGAAGTTCCATCGCCTCCTGATGCCGATTAAGATTATAGAGTGTCATCGCGTAAAAAGACTTGATCGCATGATTTTCAGGAAAGAGCTCGATGCCTTTTACTAAAGTCTCTGCCGACTTTTCATATTTTCCGAGGGTCCGATAAGTACTGCCCAAACCTAATAATGCCCCTTCTAAATCTTCACCTTTTAAACCTAGTGCGATTGATTTTTCATAAAAAGGGACTGCTTCCGATTCCAAGCCTAACACATCAAAACTCCAGGCAACCTGATAGTTGAGTTGAGGATCATCTGGGGACTCTTTTACCAAACTCAATAACCGTTCATTTGATTCCTTAAGGTGGCCGTCTTTTCTAAGTTGAAGAGCATGCTTCATTTTTGATAGGTCTCCTTATACTCATCATAATAAAGAACCTCAACAGCATTTGACCAGTTAAGGACAGTTCCCACAAAGTCCTTGATATCGAGTCCTTTCATCTCATATGTATCTTCAGTGTTCGTGGTTCCAGTTGCATCTTCAATAAAGGTTACTTTATAGCCTCGGTCATATCCCGAAATTGCGGTAAACATGCAACAGAACTCTGTTTCAAAGCCAGTAATAAATATGTGTTCTACCCCGAGCTCCTCTAAAATATTTGCTAGATTTGTTTTATAAAATGCACTCGGTGTCTCTTTTTCAACAATATAATCAGCAAAATCTCTTACAGATTCATGTAGTTCAGAGCCCTCAGCTTCCCGATATAACGGACTTTCCTCAACATTGTCGAAATGACGTACCATAATTACCGGTAGTTTTTTCGTTTTGAAATCTTGAATAATCTGTTGAATTTTGTGAAGTTCCTCGCTAAAATCTTTAAAATTCACTATTCCATTTTGGACATCAATCACTAGTAATGCTTGCATTTCTTTCCCTCACTTTTTAAATGTTGGACTGAGTTCGCTCCAAACGTCAAATTGGTTCCCGTCTGGATCTCTAAATACAAAGTTCTTACCTGCATGGCCACGGTCTTCGATTTCTCCGACTGTAATTTGAAGTTCGTTGAATTCTTTATGTAAGTTCTTTAATGCTTGTAAACCATCAACCTCAAAAGTTAGTGAAAAGCGTTCATGACCCTTTGCATCAATGAAGTTTGCGGATTGCCCTTCCCGTGCTGCAACAAGGAAAAAACTTTGATTCGCCAAATCGATGATGGCTTTGTCCTCATCCATATAGTTTAGCGTTGCTCCAAGTTTTTCAGTGTACCAGCTAGCTGAACGCTCTACGTTAGAAACAGGTAGATACGTGGTTCCGACCCGTATGAGTTTTTGTGACATTTTATTTACCCCTTTTCCTACAGGATTTGTAATGTACTTTATTCGATTTTTATCTTAATTTCCCTTTTAATTTTATGAATTATTTTCCAGTCAAGAACATGAAGAGTAACAAAAAAGAAGCCATATCCTTTTGTTGGACTGGCTTCTTGTCTAATCTTATTTAGTTAAGTTAGCGATGGCTTGGACGTATTGTTCATACAAGGGTTCCCAGAGCTTTTTACGGTCATCCACTTGGTTTCCATCTAGTAATACACCGATGACATCTAAACAAACATGCCAACCAGCTAAGTCTCTCGGTGTATGATCCGTTAGCTTTGTGATCGTTTCAATTAAAAGAAGTTTGCAACCATTTTGCTTAGGTGTAAGCTCGAAGCGGACTTTGTCGTCTCCCCATGTATATTCCAAAACAGAGTGATCGCTAAAGTCTGTGAAATTCATTTCCTCAAAGGTTCCATCTCCCATATCAAATAGGATACGGCCACCCTTATGAAGACCATCAACCTTTAATTCAGAAAACCATGTTTGGAGTTTATCGTTCTCTGTTAGCATCGCCCATATCTCCTCAACAGAGTGACGAAAATGACGTTCGAATGTTGCTATGTAATTTAATTCATTTTTTTCAAGTGTTGCTAGCATGTTGTGCCTCCTATTTTATTATCGTTGCAAAGCTTGTTTTTAGATCATCCCATCCGTAAACCGCTTCTTTCAGTTTCTTCCCGCCGATCTCAATTTCCACTGAATCAAGTTTAATGGCTCCAAGCGCCTCGTAAAATAGACAGGATTTGTTATCTCCCAATACTAATACTAGCATGGTGGTTATATTTTCACCTAAAAGTTGTCTTACAACAGGGGCTACTAACTTTTTACCCAAGCCTCGCCCTTGATATTCTTGTAAAATATAAATGGCGTAGAGCTCGCCATGAAAGTTTTCGTATTCCCCACTCCGTTCTTTCCCACCACATGAAAATCCTACGACTTCACCTTGCTCATTTTCTGCTATAAATATATGTCCGTTAGGAATTCCCTTTTTCCACATCAATTCCCTAGATTCATAAGATAATTGCTGTAGAAAATCATCAGGAACAATTCCTGAATAGGTCGATCTCCAACTGTCGACATGCACCTTGGCGATACCTGATGCATCAGTTATAACCGCTTTTCTTATTTTCATAATGTCCTCCTATCTTACTTCCAGTGCAAAGGCGTAAAATGCATCTCCGTTTGATACATTCTCTTCGTTTTCATCCATCCACCAAACGCCATAGGAATAGTAATATATCCCTTTTGCCTTGGGTGCTGTAAAACGATGATTTTCTACTTTTACTTCTGTTTCCTTGTCACCATTATAATAGGCTACGTGCACCTCGTTTGGCATTGGTTCATAATCCATCACGAATGTAATTTCTTCACCAGGCTGTACGACGACCGGATCATTTCCTTCTAAAAGTGCTTCTGGCCCTGCTGTGTCAACACACTCACTTTTAAATGTACTGCTCCAGCAATACGTACCTAGTTTCGTTGGATATGTTTCATTTCCTATTTTAATCTTCGTCTCAGGTGGTTTGCTTCCAGACAGTTTACTTACATTACTACCTCCGCAACCTGTAAGAGCAATTGAAATCCCTATTAAAAGTACTAGCATCCATTTTTTCATCATGTGTCCTCCAATTGTGCGCTTTTACTAAACTGACGAAACATTCTAAAAAAAGGTTACACATTTTGAAACCAAACGGCTTATCTTTCCGTATAATTGGTATAATGGAATATATATGAAGAAACGGATTTTTGTAAGGAGGTTATGTAATGACGGGTATTGTTGCGGTTGTAATGGTTTTTTCAATTCCACTTGTTGCGATTATTACGAGTCACTTTCAGACACAATCTAAATATAAACATAAAATGATCCAAGATGAATTAGAGTTAGAAAAGTTGAAGCATGATAATTACTTGCTTGAAACAGAGAAAATGCGTGTCGAGCTCGAAAAAATGAAACTTGAAGCCCCAAAGGATGAAACGAAGATTATTTGAATAAGAACACCCCCTTTTTAGTATGTAGTTCCGAAAAGTAACACCAAAAGAGCATGGGACGCCCCAAGCTCTTTGTTTAACTCTCTTTTTATTTAAGTTTGGCTGTTTTCGTAAACTTTGTTGCTCTTTGCTCCGATTGAAAAGGTTATTTTATTGTCCACCGAGTGATTTCAGCGGATGGTACGAGATCCTCGAAAATGCGGGCATTTTCTTCGTGCGGTGTAGTTTCAAGGAAGCAAAATCAACGTCCTGCGGGAATAGCGAGCCAAGCGAGACCCCGCAGTGAAGCGAGGAGGCTTACGGATCGCCCGCGGAAAGCGAGTACCAGGAGCTGAAATTTCCCTAAATGTAAAAGCAACATTCTTTTAGAAAAGAGCCTTAAGTTTTTATAAGAATTCTTCTGCCGCATGACCAGATTCACTTAATTCATAAGCTTTCTGTATACCGTCGCGGGTAATAAACTACCAACCTTATCCTTTTTTATCATTTGGATAAACAAGTCCAATTATTTCTCTCACTTGATCCATGACATGCATTGTTTTGTAGGAGTTATCATAAGAATTAATGTCAGATTCCGTTTTACCCGCTTCTATTAATTCAACAAATTCTTTGACTTCGTAATACATCGCAGGATATGGCTGTTCAACTGTTAATTTTTCAATTGATCCATCATTATAACGAATTTCAACATCTTCAGCCGTATGTAATTTATCGATGATCATGCTTCCATTTTCTCCTTGAATTTCAGTTGGTAGATGTGAGTTACTGATTTTGGAATACATGACAACAGCTTCTTTATCTTCGTATTGCAGTAACACGCTGCCTTCACCATCCACCCCTGATTCCAACATCACACTTGTCGCTTTTATATCCTTAGGTTCTCCGAATAATGTAACTAACGGATATAAACAATATGTGCCAAGATCCATTAATGCACCATTTGCAAAAATCGGATTAAAGGCGTTCAAAATAATTCCTTCTTTGTATTTATCGTAACGGGAAGAATATTGACAATAGCTTGAAAAAAATTTACGAACACGGCCAATTTTATGTAAATTATTTTGAATGGCCTTGAAGTTTGGAAGTAACGTAGATTTCATTGCTTCCATTAATAACACATTGTGTTCCTTTGCAGTCTCAATCATTTTCTTTACTTCGGTTGCATTCGCTGCTAAAGGTTTTTCACATAACACATGTTTGCCATTTTGTAAAAATAAAATCGATTGTTCAGCATGATAAGCATTCGGGGTAGCTATATAGACAGCATCTATGTTAGAACTAGCGGCCATCTCCTCAAGGTTAGTGAAAGTCGTTTCAATTTCATATTTATCTGCAAATTCTTCTGCTCGTTCCCTCGTTCTGGAGTAAACAGCTGATAGTTCAAAGTCTTCTACTGATTTTACTGCCTCAAGTAACCGTTCAGTAATCCAGTTTGTACCTATAATACCTACACGCACCATGTTACAGACCTCTATTCTTTTAATTGTACGGACTCTTTTTCTTTTCCTTACCTATTACTACTATGTATTTATTATTTTAATTTAGCTGTTGTCGCAAACTTTGTTGCTTTTTACACTGTTGAATTCCGCTTCAGGCGGACGCTTTCCGCGGGCGTGGCTTGAGCCTCCTCGTCGCTATGCTCCTGCGGGGTCTCAAGACTCACGCTTTTCCCGCAGGACTTTGAATAACTTCCTCGAAATTAACCACGCACGAAGAAAATGCGAATGCATTTTCGAGGAGTCGCCACCTTCCACTTCAATCAACTTGGTTAGTACTTTTTATAAAAACAACAATCTTTAGAAAAGAGCCTTTAATTTTTAACTGACCTCAATTTTTAAACCTCTCATTACGAAAAATCAGGAGTGTTCTCTGGCTTGTTAATAAAACAAATGCTGATAGACAAGAAAGACCGCAAATTCATCAAAAAGATAGATGCGGTCTTTCAATTATGGGTTTATTTCATTCAAGATTGGCATGTCTACCATACATTTTATTAGAATCTAATCCTTTTTGCTCCATAAAGCGTAAGATTACAGCATCATAAAATAACAGCATTGTTTGCTCAAATAGAGAACCCATTGGTTGAATGGATTTCCCACTCATTCCCTCTGCTTTTGCTTGGGCTGGAATTTCAATCGTGATATCAGCTAATTGAGCGATGGACGAAGTAGGGTTGGTAGTCACCAGCGCAATGGTTGCACCGATGCTTTTGGCTTTTTCCGCCATGGATAAAAGGCCTTTGGTTTCTCCCGATCCTGAGCCAATAATAAGCATATCATCAGTTTCCAGATTGGGAGTAATGGTTTCGCCGACGACATATGGGTCAAGTCCAACATGCATCATGCGCATAGCAAACGATTTCGCCATTAAACCGGAGCGACCACTTCCCGCAACAAAAATCTTATTTGTACGGAGCATTTCTTCCACCAGCTTTTCTGTTACCGTATCATCCATACCTTCGATTGTACGACTTAGCTCGACAAGTATTTCCTTTGTATAAGCAATTGTTTGCATATTATACGGTCACGGCTTCTTTAAAAAGTTGTTTCATTTGAGCAGCGACTTCTTTTTTGTTTTCTTGGTTTGCGATTCCACCACCAACGATGATGAGATCTGGTTGAGCTTTAATAACCTCAGGTAAGGTTTCAAGCTTAATTCCACCAGCAATTGCTGTTTTGGCATTCTTTACAACGCTTTTTATTGTACGTAAATCTTCGAATGAATCCTTACCTTCTGCTTGCAAATCATAGCCTGTATGAACGCAAATGTAGTCAGCGCCTAATTCATCAAGCTCTTTTGCACGCGTTTTGATATCTTTTACAGCGATCATATCTACGAGGATCTGTTTTCCTTGTTTTTTTGCTTCTTCAATAGCACCCTTGATGGAAGCATCTTCTGCTTGAGCAAGAATCGTGATAATATCAGCGCCAGCTTTGGAGGCATTTGCCACTTCATAAGCTGCAGCGTCCATGATCTTAATGTCCGCTAGAACCTCTAAATGAGGGAATGCTTCTTTAATTGCTTGTACTGCTTTATGACCTTCTATATTAATAACAGGTGTCCCTATTTCCACAATATCAATATGTTCTTCTACCTCTTTTACCAATTCGATAGCTTCTGGAATATTGACTAGATCTAATGCTAACTGTAATTTCATTTTTATTCGCTCCTTGTAGAATATTTTTGTGCTAAGCGGCTGTCTCTAGACATTTGTATAAGTTTTTCCTGGAATCTATTAGCTCTCATGCACTACACTAAGTTTAATTAATATATTACAAAATTGTAAGTACGCACTTTTATCATATATAGTGCTAAAAAGTATACTATGCGGTAAAATAGGGTGAGGAGGTGACATGAATGCCAAACTTAGGAGAGAAATCTTTTAACTGTGAAAAGGAATTGACACTTTCAGTAATTGGTGGCAAATGGAAATTGTTAATTTTGTGGCATCTAGCAAAGGAAGGAACTAAACGATTTGGTGAATTAAAGGCCCTTCTACCGGGTATTACTCAAAGAATGCTTGTTAATCAATTACGCGAACTTGAAGATCATTTAATTGTACATCGTGAAGTTTATCCTGTGGTTCCACCTAAAGTTGAATATTCATTAACTGAACAAGGAGAAAAACTTTTACCTGTTTTAGAGGCTATGTACGACTGGGGCAGAGATTACATTAAGAATGTATTGGAAAAGGAAGCCGAGGATAAATCTGCTGTTAAATAGATATGCGGCAACACAATAACACGGTAAACCATTTCGCCCCCTAAACCAACCGGTGTAAAAGAAAGCGAAATAAGTACAACAAATACAAATGCCAGGTAACTAGACCTGGCTTTTTATTTTGAACTCCCAAGCATTTTCATTACTAGTTTTTTAGGGAGTTCATAATGAGCGATTAATACAAGCAAATATAAATCAAATAACCAAATATTTGAGCTCATATCATAATCCTCTTTATTTATTTTCTTTTCGAATTCATTCATCAAACCTATTAATAAAGCACAAACAAGAAAATATAGATATTGTGTTAATGCATAAATCCAATCTTCTTGAGTTCCTCCTATTGCAGCAATCCCTGAAAATACAGATACTACGAAGAACCATATACTCAATAATATGGATATAACTAGAATAACAAACCGAACAAACCCAAAAATATATAAGGCGAGCGTTTTTATTTTTATCACCACCATCTGTAAATATATTTCGGAAAAAGCCTATACATTCCACATTTTTTTACCTTTATAGGATGTACTTTTATTACTCTCTACAATTTACTCATAAAATCATGAATCTCTTTTTTCCCTCGTAAAATGACCACAGTTTTATCCTTTGCTAATCGGTTAAGCCGTTCCTGCATTTTATGTATTCTTGGTTTATAGGTCGTCCAGATGAATTTGATAAACTCCCAATCTAATTTTTCAGTGCAGCCAAGGTCTGGACGCTTTTTTCCAATGTGTGTTAGATAGCGTTTGAGTACCTGGTAGAGGCACCTATATCTTGGTAGTTCCAGATAGATAATGGTATCGGCTTGCTCCGCACGAAGGTCGAAGGTTTTGCTATAATTGCCATCGATAATCCAACTGTCATTCTTGAGAATCTCCTCTTGGGCTTGTGTAAATTCTGCAAGTGAAGCCTCCACCCATCCTGGTTTCCAAAAGTAGCTGTCTAAATGGAACACTTCAATTCCCGTTTTATTTCCTAACTTTTGAGCAAATGTCGATTTTCCAACGCCAGCCGATATTCCGATGACCATGATTTTTTTCATGCAAACCCTCGCTTTTTTAGTATTTTCGACCCATTCTTTCATGCTATAATTTTACTAGTTAATTAGATTTATAATAAGGGGTAAGTTACGTGTATCATTTCATTGCAAATTTGCTAAAAGGCATCCTTACAACTACAGGTGGAATTAAGGTTTTTAACAAGGAACAGCTGCCAAAGGACGGCGCTTATGTTGTTGCTTGTACGCATACAGGTTATATCGATATTTTGTGGCTTGGTGTTTCACTACTCCCTCGACAAATACATTATATGGCAAAAAAGGAATTGTTCACAAACAAATTTATCGGTGGATTTTTAACAAAGTTAAACGCCTTCCCAGTGGATCGTGATAACCCTGGTCCGAGTGTGTTGAAAATTCCATCAAGATTGCTTTCAAAAGGGGAAATCGTAGGAATCTTTCCAAGTGGAACACGTACGAACGAGCAATCTGCGCTTAAACAAGGAGCGATTACAATTGCACAGCGCAGCAAGGTACCTGTCGTTCCCGCAGTATATATTGGGCCAAATACGATTGGTGAATTGATTAAGTTTAAAAAGGCAAAGCTCATTTTCGGTGAACCCATGTATATCGCCTCTCCAGATATGGATGCAAAGCAAGCACGTGAGCATTTCACCCATGAATTGGAGAGAAGATTGGGATTGCTTCGAGAAGATTTAAATAAGAAAAAGTGAGTTGGAAAACGTTTAGACAAATGTGAACTGCACCTCCTCCAATGGGGTGCAGTTCACACAGATGCCAAGCATTTTTTTATAGTTGAAATCTTTCTTTGATCATTTTGGCTACTTCTGCAGCGCTTAAATGTGTATTGTCAATTTTGATGTAGTTATCGAATGTGATTTCACCATCAAATGAATTCAAGCGATGTTTTTCCATTGTCTTTTTCATGTCATTTTCTGACCATTCGATATCGCGTTTTTTAGGTTTATGTTCGAGGCGGTTCGGTGTTTTATTCCTTTTGAATCTCTCCTCCAAGTCAGCTTCGAGTTCGACATAATAAACAGTTGCCCCTCTTGATTCAAAAAGCTCAGATAAATCTTTTACATACTCCCAATCTGATTCCATATCGAACATCCAGACAAACGTAAAAATCATGCCATCTAAATCGCTCTTTGATACTTCTTCAAAAATCTCCTGACGAAACAATTTTACTAATCGTTTCCCCTCTTTTGTACTATAATCGAAAAAATGACTGACTAAATCAATCGTCATGTGATTATGAAACAGCTTTAAATCTGTTATTTTCGCTAGTTCCTGTCCTACCGTCATTTTGCCAACCGCTTGAGGTCCAAAAAGATGAATAAATTTCATAGCGTTTCCCCTTTTCTTTTCAAATATTTTAACATAATTTTACAAAAATTCACTTACTATTTTTCTAGTTCGTAACCTTTTCACATGAATTTTCGCCAAATAAGATGAGGTGAGAATATGAGACGGATTGTTTTACTTTTTAGCTTTTTCACTTTATTGCTTGCAAGTTGTGGAACAGGTGGGCAAAATGGCAATCGTGCCGAAACAACTATTACTGGCTACATTCTTGAAGTCGGAGATCGAATCCTGGTCAATGAACAGAT
This sequence comes from Ferdinandcohnia salidurans, assembly GCF_042680725.1. Classification (NCBI taxonomy): domain Bacteria; kingdom Bacillati; phylum Bacillota; class Bacilli; order Caryophanales; family Bacillaceae; genus Ferdinandcohnia; species Ferdinandcohnia salidurans. The sequence goes on along the minus strand of NZ_JBHUEK010000010.1, from coordinate 65,672 downwards.
TACGGGAGATGAATTTGATACAAAAACGGATCAAGAAATTTATGACGAGTACTATTATTCAAGTATTTTTTTCAGCGTCAGTTCTGTCGACAAGTCAGTTATTTCTAAGCTCGAGGTTGGGCAAAAAGTAAAAATTGTAGTTGATGGCGAGATTGCAGAGTCTGCGCCAGCTCAGGCAAAAGCCAGTAAAATTGAGATTGTAGAGGTGTGAATGCTGCGACTTTTTGGGTCGCAGCATTTTTAATGATCTGTGCTTATGTATGAGTCATAAATCTTCCAATCTAAACTGCCTTTTCCTCTGAAAAGTACATTTTTTTCGTTGGCTGTGATACGAGGATGATCACAAAAACAGCAAGCACCACGCTAATAATAGATAATGTAACAATCGTGTATCGTAACGGCAGAAGGTCGCCCATTATCCCTATAAATAATAGGAAAACAACGGACACTGCACTTTGTAGGACACTTACGATACTTGTGACACGACCCATGATTTCAACAGGTACATTGTTTTGATAAAAGGTGGTAAAACCTGTATTTGAAAAGGCAAAAAAGAAGCCTAATATAATAAAACCAGTCGCCGCCATTGCAAAGGAAGTTGATAGGGAGTAGATGAAATAACCAGCTGCAAGCATAAAGAGTCCCGTTCCGATAAGGGCGCGGATCGATAAAAATCTTGAAATAAAAATGACCAATAACCCTCCGGCGGCATAGCCAACCCCAGTCACGCTCATTAGTAAGCTATACTCCACTTCAGTGAGACCAATCACCCTTTGTGTAAACACAACCTCCTGTGAATCCATAGCCATGGTAAAAATATCAAATATGATAAAGCTGGAATAGATGGTCATCACAAATACTGCCTCTTTACCAAATCGGATGACCACGCGCCAATCTTCTAGTAAATTCTTTAATTGAAGCTTTTCCGTTGTGTCATTTTGGCTACTATCAATATTCGGCAAAAATGCGATGAGAATGGCAGAAATAACAAAGGAAATGGCATTACTATAGATGGCAATTTCAAGACTACCAATTATCAGAAGCACACCCGCAATCGCTGGTCCTGTAATAAACGCCCCAGAGGAAACCAGGCTTCTAATCGAATTAAAGGTCTTCCGCTGTTCCTTTGGAATGAGGGCAGTTATATAGGTAGTTGATGTCGGATTAAAAAAGGATTTAGCAACACTGATTACAAATAACAATGCATAAATCATCCACACACTTGGAAGTAGTGGGATGATGGCGACTGCAATGGCACGAACAATATCCGTGATGATCATGATTTTCTTTTTATTTGAACGGTCAATGATGCTCCCAGACCACCCGTTTACAAGGATTGATGTAATAGGACCAACAACCCATAATGCAGCAACTGCCGCGGCCGAGCCCGTCATTTTTAAAACAAGTAGATTAATAGCAACAAGATAAATAAAATCCCCCAAAGAGGATAATCCCAACCCTGTTAATAGCAATGCAGGGGACTTCCACTCTTTCATTAACGGCTTCATTCGATACCCTCATTTTCAAAATATTTCCTCTCCTTTGAATATTACATGAAAAGCTGTATGAAAAGAAGTCCAAACTTGAATCCTACCACCATATAAATTACGATAAAGATATTCGTCCATAGGGAGTGAGTAAAATGGCTAGTGTGTATGATTTTGAAGTAACCATGCCAAATGGTGAAAGAAAAGCGTTAAAGGAATATGAAGGAAAACCTCTGATTATTGTCAATACAGCAAGTAAATGTGGGTTTACGCCCCAGTTTAAGGGGCTGCAGGAGCTTTATGATAAATATCAAGATAACGGTTTAGTTGTTCTTGGGTTCCCATCTGCACAGTTTGGAAATCAAGAGTTTGAAAATGTTGATGAAACAACTTCATTTTGCGAAATCAATTATGGTGTAAAATTTCCTATGTTTGCAAAAATTGATGTTAATGGTGAGAATGCCGATCCATTGTTTGAATATCTAAAAGAACAACAAAAAGGTGTTTTATCGAAAGCGATAAAATGGAATTTCACCAAGTTTTTAGTAGACCGTGATGGCCAAGTTGTGGGCCGCTATGCCCCACAAACTGAGCCTGAGAAAATTGAGGAAGACCTTAAAAAAATACTATAAATACTCTTTGATCTTTTTCCACTCTTGGAGCTTGCCTTCAAGAGTTTTGTTGTATTTGCCGGGAACTGGGCTTGTAGACGAAAGTTTAATAACCTCAAGTCCTGGAAAGCGATTAAGCCCCATGTATTTTTGATAGCTTTTATAGGCTTTTGTGCCATTACATACAATTAGGCGAAGGTTTGGGTGATTTTTTACAAAAGACTCAATCTCATTCGGTTCTTCACTTTTAATATTCGAATCCAAACTTCCCTCACGATAGCAGCTATATAGTACGTCCCAAAGAGCAATGTTTTTGTCTTTTATAAATGCAATCTTATCCTCGTACTCTGTTCGCTCGTGACTATCAAAAAGCTGAAACATGATTTTCCAAAAATGATTTCGTTTGTTGCCGTAGTATTCCTGTTTCCTTAGTGACTCCACACTTGGCATCGAACCGAGGATTAATACTTTCGGATCATCTCCAACTACAGGACCTAGACCAAAAATTCTCTCCACAAATATCACCTTTTCTGATATGTTTAATTTAATAATAGGACGAGGTATCGCTATGAAACAATCAATTGTAATCGAAGCACCCATTATAAAAGTATTTGACTGTATTGCGAAGGCCAATTTGCGGGAAAAATGGTTTCCGAACGTGACTTCTATCCATTATTCTAACCTCGAGCATGAATCTCATCCTGGTGCGAGCTTTCAACTTACAGCCGTGGAAGAAAAAGTACAGGTTACATTACAGGGTAGAAATAAGGAAATTACTCTCCCATCGTTCTTCGCGTTTGAACTTGAATCACAAACCTATAGGATGACTTTCTCTTATCGTTTGCAGCAGCAGGCCAATCATACAGTGATTGAGCAAGAGTTTGAAACAAGGTATTACCGACCTGTTATGAATGTGATTGATAAGTTATTTAAAAGTTCAGCCAAACAAACTGGTGAATTAGTTCTTAACAGTTTAAAAGAGTTCTGTGAAGCTAGGGTAAGACCTGAATAGGTCTACCTAGCTTTTTTTCTTATATAGATTAATATTTATTCAAATGTATTTTATAGGCTCTGAATGAGAGAAAGATGGAAATCAACAATGTACAAAAAAGGACCGTTAAGAACCCACTCAGAATGAGATGCTCAGGAAGTAACACACAAAATAACATAACTAATCCTCCAATAATCAAAGGAAAAGAAAAAGGGCGTATGACAATGTTCCAAACTTGGTGAGTGGATTTAGTTAGTTCTGAGGATGTTGGCAGTTCTAGTTGAAATCTCGGAAGTGTATTCGCTGTAGTGATAAGGACAATACCTATTATTAATGGGACTAATAGGATTAGATTAATTTCCAAACCTGTCACCGATAATACCAATCCTACATGAAGGATGGTCAATAGTAGTGATAATGCCAAGAATATATTTTCAAACCCTTTTTTAAATCGAAAATAGGATCCTTGGGATTTAATCAACTTAGGCAGTATGAGCAGGTTGCTATTAACAATGATCATGGTTATCGGAATGCTAAATAAAATGACTTCAGGTGGGCCGTATATTGTATTTTCTACAGGATTGGTAGAAAATATAAATATACTGATCCCAAATGAAAATAGAGTCAAAACAACAATAAAAATTTTATTTATCATATATTCTCCTCCTTTTTATTTGAATGGAACTGAATGATCCATTTCAGGACTTCTTGAAATACCGTTGAATTTAAAGAATAGTAAACATACTGCCCCCTTTTTATCGCAAATACTAATTCAGCATTTTTCAAGACAGATAAGTGCTGAGAAATACCCGCTTTACTCATTTCAAAATGTTGAGCAATTTCTCCGGCCGTCAAATCCCCATTTTTCAAAAGGTCTAAGATTTTTCTTCTATGCTCATCAGATAATGCTTTAAACAAATCATTGATGGCCACTTATACTACCTCCATCATCAATATTTAAGTAATTACTTAACTACTTAAATTATAACTAAATGGATTTAATTGTCAATAGGAATAAATATTCCCTGAACAAATAATTTATTTCATGTAGATAGATTGCAGGAATATCGACTGTTTAACTGCTTGGAAAGTGTTTATGGCCATTGATTATTGAAGTAATTATATGCAAAGAGTCCCACTCACCCTCTGATACAAATGTGATTGGGTATTTTCTTCGGAAAATCTTTTGGTCAATTTCTACAAGGTCTAGGCCATTTTCATATAGATATGTAACTTCGCCGCAAAGATTTTCAAGGTAGTCTACCTTTTGTTGCATCTTTCGTTTTCCATCTGGTATGTAGCCAGCATGACAGCAAAACATGGGACCGAAGTCATGGGTAAGAACCTTCCGAATTGAAGCCATGATTTGAGGAATTGATTCAGACCTCATGATTACTTTTGTTTTTGGAGCTACAAACAAATCACCTGTGAACAGGGTGCCTGTTTCTTTATTCAATAAAGCAATATGGTCCTCTGCATGGCCTGGTGTCTGTAACACTTTCCATTCTTTTTTCCTAGATTGTATGGTGTCTGAGATAGGTAGTGGTTTGAATGGCTCTCGTTTGCCCCAAATTTCGTGGCGATATTTCGGGTAAGGTGCGAATTGTGAACATATGTCGATACCAAGAGGCGAAATATAAATAGGTATGTTTAGGTTTTCTTGGATCCACGGTGCTGTACCAGTATGGTCTTCATGACTATGCGTTAATGCAACAACATCAAATGAAGCCTCTTTTATAAAAGGAATAATTTGAGTCTCATAGCTTTTAGCTCCTGTATCAACCAGCATTCCATCGGTTACAAATAAAAAGAGGTTGGGCATATTCGGAACCTCTAATTCAACACAAGTAACATTTTCCCGATCGTATACTTCCACCACTTGATTCACACTCCCTATTAAATCAAATCTAACGTATTCTTTATTAATAAAGAGAACGTGGACTTTCAGACATCGTATTTGCAAGAATGATATATACCAGTATGTTCGCAGGTGGTAATAGAATGAAGATTAGTCTAACAGCAAAAGAAGATATGCCGAAAAATTCAGCAATACCTCCACAAACACCCGTTATTGACCGGTCTTTTGCAGATTTTCTTAGTTTTTGGTTCAAGCAAACTCCCCCTCTCAGAAAAAATGGCACCTCATCTTACTTTACAAGCGCCAACTAGTGTAAATATTTGAAACTTAAACCTAAGTAGATCAATAACGAAAAGACCGCAAATCCTGAAAAAAATAACACTTTACTGAGTTTTGACCAATCTTTCATCCAACCCCATCGCTTCTTATCTACACCAAACCAAAAGTAGTCTACCAAGATGGCTAATACGAAAATAAAAATGGCAATAAAAGGATTCACTTAGATAGCCTCCAATTACTTATATCTTATTAATAAACAATATAATGCGCACCTTCACTAAAGAAATCCACAATCCAGATGATTCCCATGAATAGGATCCAGATTAGAAATGGAATGATTAGGCTTTTAAAAGCTTGGCTCCATTTGTATCTGCCCTTCTTTTTTCCTAAAATACGGTCTGTTACAAAAAACAGGATGGCTGCACCAAGACTAACCCATTGGAGCACGAAACCAAATAAAAGATGAAAGACGGCTGACAAATATGGTTCCATTCGTATACTTTTTTTCGTAATGAGTCCTGAGAGGAAGTCGCTAATGATGGATGTTACCGTTCCGTATACGAAGATGACTGGAAAGCTGTACATGAGGTAGAATGGCACGGTTTTTGTAAAACCCCAAATATATTCTTTTATAGAGTTGATTTCACTCCCAAATGAACCTGGAAAAAGTAAGCTAAGCAAGATGGCAAAAAGGGAGCCGGAGATTGATGCGGTTAGCAGCTTTCTAGGTAATACATGTTTGATAAATGTCAAAGTTATTACACCCCTAGTAAAATCAGCTTTGTTTTGATTTTAACACAGTAATCCCCACTAATAGAACAATACCTATTCCAAAGATGACCCAAAAATAGGAGCTTGTGAGGACATTCTTGATATGAGATGGAGCGTCGTGGACGTAAACCGCTTTTACGTACAGTGCCTCTTCTGTTTCTACAGCAATTGCCTCGATGATGGGGACACCTTGTATCTTATAATATCGTGTACCGATCTCATAATAGTTTGATGCATTTCCATAATAGTCCCCACTATACTCATCCGCGTTGGTTTCCACCTTACCTATCGCTTTTCCTAACTTCGTTTGATTGAGTAGCACTTCTTCCTTTACCTCGTATACTTTTCCATCATGAACGACAAAGAAATACGCCCAACTAAGAGCGTTAGCAGAGATTGAATGAATCAATAAAAATAAGATTGTCATACAAAGAGTTTTTTTCATCTATTTTCTCCCTCAAGTCAAAACCCCTAAATAATACAAAACAAAATACATTCCAAAACACAAGATTGAGCCCACTAGAAATGGACTAATTTTTAAAGTCATTTTCTCGTGCTGTGGTTTGTAGCTTCCCAAGAACATATCAAAAATGGCTTTTTGACTATTTTTCGAGAACACATCACCAGTCGAACTCATTAAAAATGCAAAAATCATGAAAATGCATGAACCAAGAAACATCGTGTTCACGAGGTTTGTATCAAAAAACAGCGATATACCGAAAAGCAAGCCTAATTCTAGTACCACCACTACTAACACAAAAATCATATATTTTTTCAAGGAACTCACTCCCTTCTTTATATATGTACGCATAACGTTTACAGAAGTTTCAGTTTATTTTCAGCATAAATAAACGCTGACCCATGGCAGGGGTCAACGCTTGCAAGATACTCACTTATCCTTAGAAGAATGAAACTTAACATCTAAACAAAATCTTCCTTCAATGGAGCCTTGGTTGATACGAGATACGTTTATTCGATCCGCATGATCAATCGTACCTGAACTTGTATTTCCAGGAGGAACATTGAAAAAGAGAAAAGAACCATCTTTTCTGTACGCACGGACTCTAATTGTGTCGGTACTTGTTGGGCTATTGTATAGTGACAGAGATACCGTTGCGTTTTTTTTATGGTATACTTCCCAAATATCTAAATTTGTAACTTGGTTGTTCAACTGTATGTTTCCACATATATTTCCATTTTCTTTTTCATTTTCTCTAACTTCGTTTTTCTTATTTTTACTTTTCTTTTTCTTAGACAATTTTCTACACACCTCTTCCAAACACGTTTTCTTTATCATATGTGTATAAAAGTCTAATGGCTTGGACGAATAACTTAAGGTATTAGACCAAATTGGGAGATTTATATAGTAGAAATGCCTTTATCTAGAAATGATTCACAGGTCCCTTGTCCCACTTTTTATTACCTACTCTTTCTCTTTTTTCATTTCTTCTACGATATACCTTGCTCCCAAAATCGTACAAAGAATAACGGTAAAAATCAGAGTTACTAATAGTGCGTGAGTTTGTAGATGGTAGGACGATTCAACGGATGAATAGCCAATATTGGACATGATTGGAGCTACAATGAATACACTAATAACAAATAGGGCGAACGTTGCAAAAAGTGAAACTCCAAGTGTTTTCATGGAAATTCTCCTTTCACCTCAAAGTGGTTTATCTATATATATGAATTTCGAACTTAATCAATAATTCCAAAGTCGCTCGAAGGTGATTTGATTTACTGAATTTAAGAGATATACATCCGGATTGCTAAGGGTTGCCCATTGCTCGAATCCGAAATTCTTATCGAAATGATTTAAAAGCAATGACAATAGACCTCCATGTGTCACTATGATTGTATTCTCAGCATCACTTTTCAGAACTTCATCGACTACCTCAATGATTCGGTTTACTGCTTCTCGACTGGATTCTCCACCTTCATATTTCAGATCATAGTTCATATATGTTTCTCTTAATTTATCATACCAATCTGGCATATTCCTTGTGCTTAAAACACGTTCTGATAGTTGATGGTTCATTTCGATAACAATTTCACGTTTACTTGCTAGTGGTTGAATTGTTTGGATGGCCCGTTTGAACGGACTTGAAATGATTCGATCTACTTTTCGTTTTTCAAAAAAGGCAGCTAAATCTATTGCTTGTTTTATGCCTTTATCTGTTAGAGGCGCTTCAGGTTCCTGCCCTTCAGCCTCACAATGCCTGATCATAAATATGTTTTTCATATAGTCCTCCTTATTACGAAATCGGTTCTTCTACTTCTCTAACGAGCATCCACTTACCATCTGTTAGTTGCCAAGTTTCAATCGTGAAAAAGCTTGCTATTACCTTTTCATCTTTTTCAATTAACAGTTCATAAAAAACGGCTGCATTCTCAGGATTCTTCAACCGAATGATACGGTTATTAAATTTCTTTTGAGCTCCAAGCAGTTGATTAACCGATTCCCGCATCCCCTTTATCGCTTCTTCCCTGCTAAATAGCATTGGTTTTTCATGAGAACCATTAAAAAACGTAACGTAATAGTCTTCATGCATTCGTTCAAGTGCAGAAGTATCCCCCGTTTTCATTGCTTTGTTCCAATCTACGATATATTCATCATGCATCTTGGTAAATTCGGCTAAGCGATTTTCTATTGTCAACTCATTCACTCCTCTTTTTAGGGATTTTCCTTTTTATGTTAAATTCCACAAAAAAGGTGTGAATCCTGCTTGGATAATCACACCTTAGCTTCCATTTATAAAATCTTGGACATATAATACTCATCCACAAACTCACCATCAATTAAGAGGGAATCTCTCTTCGTTCCTTCGATTTCAAAACCCATTTTTTGATACAAAGCTAACCCCGCCACGTTTCGAGTCACAACGGTTAATTCCAGACGATGGATTTTGTGCATTAACGCCCACTTCTCCAGTTCATCAAACAATTTTGTGCCTACACCTTTGCCTCTAGAATCCTTCAAGATACCGACAACAATATACACAGAATGCTTGTTTCTCCGGGCATTGCCACCGATCGCCATTAAGAATCCGATTAATTGGCTTTTTTCTTCGGCAACGAAAATCGCAGAGTTATCATCCGAACCGAATCTTTCTATCATTTTTCGTTGCTGGTCGGGATTTGACTTCCTTTCCCCTGCCTCCCAAAGCATGAATTCAGAAGTCATTTCAACTTGTTGTGTAAGATACCCAAAATTTTCCGCATCTGAAAGTGTGATTTCTCTAACTAGCAAACTACTTCCCTCCCATATCTACATTGATTCATAATGCTTTTCCATGATCACATAGACTTTTCCACCTTTTACAAAGCTAAAATTGGTTTCTTGCAAACCAAATTTTTTATAAAAATCCACCTTATTCTTTCTGGCATTACACCATATTCTTTTCAATCCGCGATTCTTTGCTTCCTTTAATACGTAGTCCAACAAAGAGCTCCCACACCCATTGCCTTGCTCTTCTTGGAGAGTCGCAAACTTTCGAAATTGGGCTTCTTCATTCTTAATAAAAAGAGAGACAACTGAAGTCAGCATGTTATCTTTAAAAAGTCCAAAATGAATTCCTACATCATCATCTTCTAATTTTATATAGTCAAAGTCTTTATCAGGCCACATAACTTTATGCCTTACTTCCCAAGCTTGTTCTTTATCGATTCTCGTAATTATGGTCGCCATAATCCTCACCCTCATTAATTAACCTTACACTTATTTTAACCTTTTAAATTCAGCTTTGCTTATTGTTTCTCCAGTAAGTTCAAATACTATTTCCTTATTGCTGCCTAAATCAAAGGTTTCTTTTTGATTTAACGGAATTCGATCACCATTATCTTCTATGTGGTTATCCGTTAAAATAAAAACCGTCATTACACCTTCCCCCTCTAAATGGAAGTTACCCTCGAGGAATTCAAACAAAAGTTCATCTCCTTTTTCTAATTTAGATCCGTCCGCATTTATCGTACCTTGTGTATGATTACTTATGTCTAATTCCAGACCATAAATTTCAAAATCTGCATTGTTTTTTACTCTAATGATCATATTATTTTCATTTGGCACAATCGGGGTTCCAGAATTTTCTGTACATGCTGATAAAAATAGAAGAAGAAATAGCAATAATGGTACTCGTTTTTTCATGTTACCATCTCCTTTTTATAAAGTATGACTAGTATTAATCCTAGTGGAGTTTCTCCCTTTAACCTGCTTCAATGTCGCCACGATAAGAAAGCTCACAATCACTAATAGAACCCATGAACTCACCTTACCTAAATGAACAAGACTCCAGGCTTTGGTTTGGTTGGGATATTCCCAAGCTCCAAAAAAGGTTGCGATATTTTCAGCTATCCAGATAAAAAATCCGATTAACATAAAAGAAAGGGCGATCGGCATCCGGTAAAGCGTTCCATTAATCTCGTATGTGACCCATGATTTCCAAAAAACAATTATGACAAGCCCCGCTAGATACCAACGAACGTCAATCCAAAAATGATGAGTGAAAAAGTTCAAATAAATCGCAGATGCAAGGGCGACAACTAGCCAAAATGGTGGCCACTTTACGAGGTCCACATTAAGCCTTCGCCACGCCTGGCAAAGATAACTCGCCACACTTGCATACATGAACCCGCTATATAATGGCACGCCGAAAATTTTGAAATACCCTTCCTCTGGATAGGACCATGAGCCCATATGTGTCTTGAAGAGTTCAAGAGCAAGCCCGATTAAGTGAAACAATGTGATCACCTTTAGTTCATCCCGTGTTTCAAGGCCCGACCGTACCATCCACCACTGCATCACAAGACAGATGATTAGAAGCCAATCATACCGTGGCAGAAATGGAAGAGGTATGATTTTCGTAAGAGCCAAAGAGGCAAAAATAACCACAGGAAACAAACAAGAAAGGGCCTGCTCCCAACCAAAACGAAAAAGCTGTTCCAACGCTCTCATGATCCTAACCTCCATTTTGGGACAAGGGACCTGTCCCTGTGTCCCACCCGACTTGAATTATTTTCTAGTTGATTATAAAATATAATTTATTGTTTTTCAATAAAAAGTTATTGTTTTAGTTATTTATTTTATTGTTTTATAAAATATCTATGTTTTTTTCTGCAAAAATATAAAAAACATTCCTCATAAGAAATGCTTTTATCCATAGGTTCATAAACTATTCTTCTTGTAAGATACTCTTCGTATAAAGGATGTAATCTGTAAAATAACCATTGACTTCTTAAAACAAGATAGAATAAGGTGGTACCGGAATCATATTCCAGTACCACCTCATGAAGAGAGACTAAATATAAATGTTCTTATTGGAAATCTTCTGAAGCCAGGCTCCATTCAAGTTTATTAGGTTCTGCTTTTCCACCCAGCAGAATTTTATATGTTTCTGATTCCCGAGCATCAAATATAAGTTCACCAGTTATGGAATCACCTCCAGCCAAATCCCCTGCAATTTGTTTTCCAAAACTGAACTCTTTGCCAGCTGTTACTGTGTTCCAGTTGACAATATCATCTACAAAGATTTTAAATGGCAATACTTTTTCTAGATTTGTGGTCTCTGATGCTCTACTCGTTATCGTCACATTTGCAACGACATATGTACCCCTTAAAGCCGTCTCTCCATCTCCACCTGCTTCTTTCTTCACACTATTTATCGTTACTTCAAAATCTCCACCTTTGGTTGTGTAAAGACCGGTTTCACCAATTGATAGAATACCATCTTCGCTGATTCCGTCACCTCCTGTTTCAGAACTTCCACCCCCACCACAAGCGCTGACGAACAATACCAATACCAGTAGTACCGACCAAAGACTAAATTTTTTCATTTTATAACCCCCTTTTTTATATTTTAAAATTGTCAATTTTCAGAATAATTATATCAAAAGTCACCCATAAATTAAAGACTTATTATAAAAATAACGGTTGTACTTGCACTAATGGAGGCGAATTAGTATGTTACTAAACTTATTATTTCATTTTGGATGCACTAAAATAATTTACTCGTAAATACGGCTATTAGTATGATGATTCCCGCTCCTTGTCCGAAGCTGGAACTGCTTCAGACACAAGACGGCTTTTTGAGCTCGGCCTTGTCTGAAGTTCGCAGTGCTTCAGACACTACCTTGCTTTTTCGACTTGGCCGTGTCCGAAGTCGAACAGATAAGATGAAAAAAAACAAGTCACCTTCTACTATTATTTTAGAACTGGTTCAACCAAGGGGATTCTGCTGAAATCCACGACATCGTCCCCGTCATAAATGAATCGATGTTCGTAGTTCGTCTCATCTTGTAAAACTTCTCGCAAATAATATTTTAAATTTGCTAAGCCTACGTTTTTCGGATGCATGATCCAGGATATGTCTTTCCAATCCAAAATGCCTTCATCGGTTTTAAGTGGTGTAGGATAGTGATAGGACTCAGACAGCTCTGCAACATATACGTACATTCCGTCAAAATAAGAATGAGTTGGATCCGTCCATGTGATGTTTCCTTTATGCTGAACGTTTCGAGGATCCATCTCAATTCCCGTTTCCTCTCGTATCTCTCGAATGATACATTCAAAGGGGTTCTCGCCTTCCTCTAATTTGCCGCCAACACCATTCCAAATTCCCATCCACTCAGGGGATTCGCGATTAAGAAGTAGGATTTTATTCCCTTGCTTAATAAAACAAATTGTATATGAAAACATTTCAATTCCTCCGTTAAACAATTCTTTTCTAATTAATTCTTAATTTCGGTGGTATATTGTGTGAGATTTCTCCTGCTAATTCTATCTATTATTTTTTTACCTCGAACAAGAACCCGTTATTACTTGGTTTCTATTTTCATATTAGAAGTGCGTCCAGAACTAGCTTTCTTGATTCAGCACTCATTCCAGATATGTCCTATCCATCTTCCCTATAGTTTTGTGTATGCAAATCCCTCATCTTTCACATATGCAAAACCTGTCTCGTCCAATGCGTTGAAAATAGAAACATAGTTTGCGCCTATTTGAAACCCAATGCCGTGCAATATGCCTGGCGATGCCTCAATGATCTCGACTTCTTCAATTTTCTTTCCAATCATTGAGGTCACATTTTCAACTATGTTTTTTTGCCACTCTAGCTGTAAATTCTGACTTCCGTACCAGTCTAAACGTTCGTTCATATCTATTTCATCCCAGGTAACAGAAACACAATCTTTAAAAGTACAAAACTCTAGTTGTATTCCTCCGATAACTAAAATAACCGGACAGTCAGACCAAAACTCACCATCATTTGCATTATGTACAGTTATAATTGCCTCAAGTGGCGAGCCTTTTAATCTCCGTAACCCTTCTCCATGCTCTTTTATAAACTCATTATAATTCGAATAGAAAATTGGTTCATAATTTTTTATCCCAAACATAATCAACCTTCATCCTTTTTAAGTGACGTACAAAAACTCCTTAATGTGTGAAGTCTGCCCGTTAACATAAATAACTCATTGTAGTTTCTCTCGATGTATTCCTCAATCACATCCAAGCCCTTTTGAACATCATCAACTAATAAGATTGTGTACTTTTCATTCCACGAAAATCGGTTGATTCTTCTAAGTTCGGATGCGTTTAGTTGAAACTTAAATTCTTCAATTAGTAGCTTCACTTGGTACCATTTATCCGGATTTTCGATGTAGGTTTTATGTTTATTTTCATAGTTTTCTTGAACGAAGTGAATAAAACCATCAATTTGTTCAGCCAGCATCGTCGCGATTCTCATCTCGTAACTCATTTTGCCATCTCCCCTCAGATACATGACTTAGAAACAGGAGGACTACATACCTCAATATATGTTTCTATTATACAATCATGAAGGGCGAACAATAAATGAAATCCAGACATTAAAATTTAGTTACAAAAATCGACCGCCTACCATTAGCGATCGATTTCGTTGTTCACTATTCTTCTTTGGCTTGTAAAAATTCCTTCCACGCCGTAATTCCACCCTCTAAAACAGCAACATTGTATTCTTGATTTGAAAGGATGTTTGCACATTTAGTAGCAGAATTTCCTGTTGTGCACGTTACGACTATCTCTTGATTCTTTGGTAAGGACTTAACCGCATCATTCTTGTTTTCTTCTGATTTAAAAATTTCCTCTTTATGAATGTTTTGACTCTCAATATTTGGGCCTTCAATATGAAAGTCATTGTACTTGTCCTCTGCTCTTACGTCTAAAAGGACAACCTTACCCTGAGTATTCATTTTCTGAAATAATTCCTCAGGTGTAATCTTTTTAAGGGGCATTTTCATTCCTCCTTTTACGAATAACTTCCTGGTCCAGTTAAAACCAATCCAACTCCATTTTCAGTTTCCTCTTTGTCTAACGTTAAGACTTCCGTTCCAGTTACACTTGGATCAAAGGCTACTTTGATTCCTTTAATCGTTTGAACACGGTCAAACTCATGTTGCTCATCTACCGCTAAAGCGATTTGCGGTCCATGTTCGTCGCTTGGAACTGTGTAAAGACGAATTCCCACAGCACCTGATTTTTCTAATAATTGCTTCGCCTCGTCTGTTATGTACATCTTTTCTCCTCCTATCCATCCATACATTCATTATAAACCTTATCTTTATTAGACCCAACCCTATTGGGACGTTTTTGCCTCCGAATCATCTTTTTCGAAACCGCAAGATAAGTACAGGTGGAATCTCAAGCCAATCAAATTTATCAGTCTCTTTTTGGAAGCTTGGTTCTTCCATACCATCCAACACAAAATTAGCTTCAAAAAATAGATTGTGATAATAAAACGATAAGTGTTACCCCATAATTTTACAATACATGTTAAAATAACCATTAGCAACGAGTAAATCCTAGTGAGAAAGGGGTTATGAGTGGATGGAACTTCGAGGAGCAAGTGCATACGACCATGAGGACTTTTTGTCAAATTATATAAAGCGGAGAGGCAGAAAGGATAGTCCCAATAATGCAATCGAAGGCCCGATTATTTATAAGTACATAAAGTTAAGGAAATGAGGAATGGTTATGATAATCGAACCGTTAGTAGCAGAAGATTTAGATTTAGTGGCAAAGTTATTCGATGATTATCGATCATTTTATAATCAACAAAGCAATATTCAGGCTGCAAAACAATTTTTAAAAGCACGTCTTTTAAAAGAAGAGTCGATTATATTTGTCGCAAAAATTGACGGCCAGTGTGTGGGTTTTACGCAATTGTATCCAACATTTTCGTCGGTTGCGATGAAACGAGCATTTATTTTAAATGATTTATACGTTACTGAAAACTATCGTAGACATGGAATAGCAGAAAAATTAATAGAACGAGCATTTGATTTTGCAAAACAACACGATGCTAGATTTATTGCATTAGAAACAGGCGTGTCAAATAAAAAAGCGCAAGCTCTATATGAAAAAGTTGGGATGGCAGTAGAAAATGATGTCAAACACTATATCTATTATTGGTGATGGGACACAGGGACAGGTACTGTCCCACTTTATTGGCAAACTCCTAATGGGTTGTTGTCTGGGTCGTAGAAGGTAAAGAATCTTGTTGTTCCTTCTCCTCCGATTGGGTTTACTTTCACATTCTTTTCAAGTAAGAATTTGTGAGTTTCTTCAATGTCTTCGGGGATGAAGTTATAATATTTTCCGACTCCGAAGTTATTTTCCGGAAACGCCATTGGTTGATGATTGAAGGTTCGAACTAGACATACGACAGTCTGCGCCTGTTCAGAAATCTTCATAACCGCAGCTTCTTCCTCAATGTATAACAATTTAAAGCCAAGTATTTCTTCATACCATTTTGCGGATACACCAGGGTCTTTGACTGGGATAAATACGCCTTCCATCCCTTTTATAATTGGTTTTGTCATATAGTACTTTACCTCCTTTTATCACTTACAAAGCTATTTCGTAAATACGCGAACTCGCTCCCCATGGATGATAGCCTGTACCAATATGGTTGAACCCGTATTTTTCATATAAACCAATGTGGTCTGTGCAAAGATATAAGTTTGAAAAGCCTCCAGCTTTCGCATCATGTTTAGCTCGTTCTAATAGAAGTGACCCATAATTATTACCTCTATACTCTTCTTCGATGTATACTGCACACACCCAAGGATAAAGGTCCATTCGGCTTATAAAATCATTTGTAATAAGGCCTGCACAGCCAATTATTTTTTCTCCATTCATCAAAAGATACCATTGTGGCAAGGGGTTAGGACTCGTAACACAGTGTTCAATACAATCTTCATATACCTTCATGCTTTGTTCACTAGCCCATTTGCTTTGAATATAGGTTATGGCACTTTTCATATGTTCTGGATTTTCTTTAATGGAGATTATTTTCATTTTCCGCATCCTCCAGTTATAGAATAACTAAATTTGTTATATTTCAAGGGATTTATATATTTCACCAATAATCCCCTCCATTTGGTGAACACCTAATTCAGCGTTTGTCATGATCACCGCACCTGACTCTCTTTGCGGAAATGCCACCATCATACATTGAAACCCTACTCCCCAACCAAGTGAGGAAATTTCAAGTTCTGTTTCTTGCCCGTTTAAAGACACTCCCAATCCGCACCACTTCTTATCTCTTTGAGGGATTATCATTTCCTTTGCTTTACTTTCGGAAATACCAATTTTACTATCACCTTTTAAAGCATTTATTAATTCAAGAAGTAAACGAGTTAAGTCTGTAGTGGTTGTCCATAATCCTGAAGCGGCAAAGTAGGGATATATCGGATATGTTTCATCCACAATTTCACCATTTTTGTTATGTCCACTAGAAATGTTTTCACTTACTAGATCTGTGACTTTCGAAACAAATAAGCTATTTTCCATATTTAATGGTTCAAATAAAAGTTCGTTCACAACCTCGTCAAATGGCATTTTAGTAACGTCTTCTATTAGCTGCTGAATAATACAAAAGCCTGCATCCGAATAATGAAATTCACTCTCAGGTTCATATTTTACTTCAATTGGTTCGTTGCAATAGGGTGTTCTTCCCTCTAACAGGTCAACCATTGAAGGTATACCTATGACCATTTTCAGTTCAGTAAAACTATGTTTAGGGTCGACAATTCCCGATTGATGGCTTAGTAAGTTTCGTAATGTAACCTTTTTATTTTTCGTATATTCATTTTCAGGTACTTTCCAAGATTCTAGCTTTCTGTTAACATCTTCATCTAAATCAAGGAGTCCCTGTTCGGTAAGATTTATAACTAGCATTCCTGTTAGAAACTTACTAATTGAACAAGAGTTAAAGATCGAATTTTCGGCTACATTTTTAGTGGTCCCTGCTTGTAAGACACCATGGTTCTCTATTGTACTGATTTGACCTTTTTCAATTAACGCAATGCTCAAACCCGGTACATGATAATGTTCCATAAGCTCTAGAATGTTACAATTTTTTAATTTCATAAATAGCTCCGTTTCTATTGCTAATTCTGCTTTTCACCACTATTTTGTTTGTATATTTTTTTAAGTGTGGAGTTAATATTATTTAAAGCTAGTAATATAAACCCTAACATGATAAAAGTTACTATTTCACCAGTAAAAAAGGATACCACTCCTAAAACTATAAAGTAAAAGCTATACCACAAATTATTCATTTTCATATTCACTCCTGTATAAAAAGCCTTCTTTAAAAATATAATCAATTGTTCGCATTCGGGTTCCTTTCAACAACTCTTTCTATTAAATCTTCAATAGTCCCAATACACTTTTCCACTTCTGGTAAATGATAAAACGTACTTGTTGTTTCAAAATGATTTATTTGATCATCCGGTGAATAAAGATAGATTTTCTTACCTTGTCCAAGTGCTATTCCAAGTTCAATGTGGCTGCCTTTTCCTGCTGGAAATAGGACGATAAGAAAATCCGATTCTATTACTGCATTTTTCTCTTGGATCCCAATAGCTTTTAAATCATCGAAGGTCGAAGCCCTTTCATTTTTAGTCCAATCATATGTATGTATAAACCCTCTTTTTACTAATTGTTGTGAAACATAACGAACTGTTTCTATGTTCTTAAAACTTGATGCAACATAAAACTTTTTCATAGTTCCCCCTGTTTTTTGCTTTTATTACCTATTCTCCGATTCGTTTAGAGAATCCTTCTGGTTCCTAGCATTTTTTTCCATAAAATAAAAAAGAGCACAACTTGAATAAAATCAAATTGCGCTCCTTGTTTTATACGTATCTTTTTCCTTGCTTCTAACAGAAATGACGACTGTAATGAGTGATAAGATAATGAAGATTCCGCCTGCAAACGGGTTTACTGTAACTGAAAGTGTATCAACAATTCCTGCTCCAATCACGGAACCGACAGCCACACCTAAGTGAAGGGCTGAGTTATTCAAGCTTTGCTGAATTTCCGATGATTCAGGGGCTATTTCGATCAGATAGGATTGCATGGCCGGTGATATCGCCCAACTGAGAATTCCCCAAACAATTAAGAGGATGAAAAACACGAGATAGAAGTCTGCTGAATATGGAAATACAAAGAATAAAGCACTAAAAATGACTAGTGAAATAACCATTGTTTTTCGTGAGCCCAATAAATCTGCCAAGACACCGCCAAGACCTCCACCACTTACTGCTGCAAAACCGAAAATGAAATAGATGACACTAATCCAAGTCGCGTTAAAATCAGTGGTTGCTTCTAAATAAGGTTTAAAATAGGCATACATGATCGTATGACCTGTCATGTACAGAAAAGTCGTTGTCAGTCCTAATGTAATTTTGTGATTTTTCAATGTTGCAAGCTGTTTTCTTAATGGTATTTGAGGTTTCGGTTGCACTCTGCTCATTAATAGATGAACGCCAATGATGGATAATCCCGTCAAAACCGTAATGAGAACGAAGGGTGCTCTCCAGCCAAAACTATTACCCATAATAAGGCCGATCGGTACCCCTAAAACTAAAGAAGCACTTACTCCCATGGAGACAATTCCAATGGCTCTGCCTTTATACTGTTCTCCTACTAAGCTAGGCGCCATAACCAAACACAAAATAATTAGTAAGGCTCCACTCAGCGCTAGAATAATTCTTCCTATAAACAGAATTGAAAAAGTCGGTGCAAGTACGGTAACGATACAACCGATGAAAAAGATATATAAGCATACTAAGGTAAGCCGTTTTCTTTCTACTTTAGCTGTCATGACAAGTAAAATAGGTGAGGCCACTGCAAAAATGACAGCAAACACTGTAATCAGCAAACCAACTTGGCCGATACTTACATCTAAATCCTCTGCAATTAAATCCAAAATGCCGCTGATGATTAGCTCAACTAACCCAATGATAAAGGATATGATCATTAAAAAATAAATACGTTTATCCATGTTGTCTTCCTTCCTATTGATGTCCCAAACTCTATAGTATCTGTTGATGAAGTCTTACTCAAGAAAATTTGCTCCAATTATAGTATTTGATTTCGCCCAATTAACAATTAGCTTAAAATTTTCCTAATGGTTTGAGGTTTTTACCTAGGTGGGATTTAATCAGTAGGCATATATGATTTCATGCGGGAACTTTCTTACTAAGAGGGGATTCCGACAAGCGGTGCGTGTCCGAATCTGTGCCGGATTCTGACATCTTTCGGAATTCCATAGGCGTTTGTGTCCGAATCTGTGCCGCATTCCGACAGCTTTAAGGATTCCTTGGTCAGACGTGTCCCAATCAGTGCTGGATTCTGACAACCCTCAGAATTCCATAGGGTTTGTGTCAGAATCTGTGCCGCATTCCGACAACTTTCAGGTTTCATGGGCTTTCGTGTCCAAATCAAAGCCGCATTCTGACAGTTTTCAGGATTCCATTGGGCTTTCGTGTCCAAATCAAAGCCGCATTCCGACAGCTTTCAGGTTTCCATGGGCTTTCGTGTCCAAATCATGGCCGTATTCCGACAACTTTCAGGTTTCCATGGGCTTTCGTGTCCAAATCAAAGCCGCATTCCGACAGCTTTCAGGATTTCAAGAGGCTTCCTGTCCGAATGGGTTTAGGATTCCGATTACTCTTGTGATTATAAACACATTTGAATCCAAATCACTGTTGGCCATCAGTGTTACTAAGTTTATTCCAAAAAGACAAACCTTCAAAAAGAAACAAAAAAGTGCGGTAACCCTGCTTAGGTCAACGCACCAGTAATTCAATGGGAACTGTGAGGGATCTTACGGAAGGTACCTTATCTTTTCTTGAATAGATGTTCTTTCTTTTGCATCTTTAATCTCATCAGGATATCCGACACCAAATGCTCCAATGACATCATACCCCTCTGGAACTCCTAAAATATCACGGTTTCTTTGAACATTTGCCATTGATGACCAGAATGTACCTACGCCTTCTGCCCAAGCGGCTAAAAGGAAATTCTGCACAAAACACGAAGTTGCAATCGCATTTTCGTACGTCTCAACTTCTGATGCACCATGTCTTGATAAAACAATGAGAACAACTGGTGCATTAAAGAAATTCGTCTTATGATTTAGCTTCTCCCTTGTCTCTGGACCAATCACATACACTTCCCAAGGCTCGGTCATTCGATGGTTCGGAGCCATTGAACCCGCTTGTAACCAATTATGGATTTTCTCCATTTCAATTTGATCCTGTTTAAAACTCTTTATATTACGACGTGTATTAATTACCTCTACTATACTCAAATTATTTCCTCCCGTGTTATGAGAATCTATTTACACTTCATTATAAATATTCATGTTTCGAATGATTTTCTCTCTCAATTTGTTCAAATCGCTGAGTTCGTTGGACAGGATGTGAAAAGCCTCTTCATTTTTTTCATCAAGAGATACATCAAGCTTATATTCTAGATAGTTTAATTTTAAATCAAGGTCTATAAACGAGCAGAAAATATTTTCAAAATAATATTTTTCAAAGTCATGAATGTTTATGTATACTTGGAATTTGTCATCAAAATCAATGAGTACGTACCAACCAAGGCTGTCAACAAATTTTCGATCTGGAGTAATGGTTAATATCGTTCCTTTTTTAACTTCTATTTTTTTCAATCCTTCACAATTTGTGCAAGGACATTCCACTTCGATAACACTGGTTTTTAATAATACAAAGCGATGCTTCAAGACATTCACCTTCCCTAAACCCATTTTCATTTAGGTGGAGGAACTAGCGCTTCATTATGGTTTAATTATGGGGAGATAATTAAAAAGGGGATTTCACGTCGTTCCTCCGAATTCAAATGAGAATGTATCTCAAATAACACTATAAATGAAAATGATTCTCATTGTCAAATGATATGTGGAGAAGATGAAAAGATGATACTTTATTCCTGCAAAAAAGCACAAAGAGGAAAACCCTTTGTGCCCGTATATCTACTTCCATATGTCTTACTTAATTAGCTACACTAGGTTTTACTTGGTTTACAGGTTTTGCTTGTTTCCTCCAGAATAAGGTTAAAATAATCCCGAAGGCAAGTATCACTGTTGCAAAGTAGTAAGGATAATTGATGTCGATATCGAATAGCATACCGCCTAGAATAGGCCCACTAACGTTTGCTAAACTTGTGAACATCGAGTTCATTCCACCAGCCCATCCCTGTTCATTCCCTGCGTTATTTGAAAGATAGGAAGTAACAGCTGGTCGGAATAAATCAAACCCAACAAACAGTATAAATGTAACGAGCAATATTGCGAAATAGGAATGAACGACGGTCATTAGGAAGACAAGTAAGCCTGACAAGATTAAACTATAACGAATGAGTTTAATTTCACCCCAAATCCGTGTTAACCGATCAAATAAAAGAACTTGAGACACTGCACCAAATATGGCACCACCGGTAATCACAATGGCGATATCAGCTGGTGTAAATTGAAATTTGTGGTCCACAAATAAACTAAAGAACGACTCAAAAGCTGCTAAACCAAACGAAGCAATAAAAATTAAAATAAACGCTATGAAATATTTTGGAGCAAACATCCGTTTAAACCCAACTTGTTCTTCCGATGGTTGTTCATGATTTTCTGTTTGACGTTCGGGTTCAGATAATAAAATGATCGAAAGAATCGCCGCTATCGTACCAAGTCCCCCTGCAAAAAAGAAAGGAATTCGCGTTCCCAATTCTGCAAGAAAACCACCTATACCTGGACCGATAATAAATCCTGTGCTTATGGCCGCAGACATATAACCGAGTGCTTTCGGCCGAGTCTCCAAAGTCGTAATATCCGCAATAAAGGCTGTAACGGCTGGCATGATGAATGCAGCACTAATTCCACCAAAAATACGCGAAATGAATAAAATCTCGATTTCTTTCCCAATCCCAAATAAGAATTCTGAGAAACCAAAAATAAATAAGCCAATGACAATCATGATTTTTCTTCCAAATTTATCAACAGCCTTACCTGCAAATGGTGAGGCAATCAATTGAGCAATCGCGAACACAGCGGTTAAATAGCCGACTGTTGTACCGGTTAAACCTAATTCATTCATTAACGTTGGTAATACAGGAATGACAAGGCCAATTCCCAAAAAGGCAATGAATAAATTCATTAATAACAACCATAAGGTAACTTTATATGTTTTCATCAATTTCACACTCCTTAACAAAACAAATACCATAAGACCTTCATTTGTTTACAGAATATATCGTAGTGTATATAGTTACTATATAGTCAAGGATGGTGATGTAAAAAATGAATGAAAAAAATGTAAAGTATTTAACGACTGGTGAATTCGCAAAGCTTTGCAAGGTTAACAAACAGACTCTTTTTTACTACGATCAGATTGGTTTATTGTCTCCAGTATATAAAAATGAAAAAGGATACCGATTTTATTCCATTAACCAAATGGAGTTATTTTATGTAATTGATTTATTAAAAGATCTAGATATGTCGCTACACGACATTCAACAATATACACAAAATAAATCCCCTGAAAGCTTTTTACGTTTAATGTATCAAAAAAAGGAAGAGATCGTGAAAAAGCGACAAGAGATTGAAATGAAGGAAAAACTGATTGAGGCAAAAATAGCCTTAATGGAAGATGCCACCCAAATTAACTTTGACCAAATTACGCTTGAACACTTACCCGAAGCCACACTTTATCTAAGTAGAAACATTGAAAATATATCGGATGAAGAATTTGTAGAAGTCATCTCTGAATTTATTGATGAATTAAATGAATCGCAACTTGACACAGGCTACCCTATAGGTGGAATAACCAAACGGGAGCAAGTATTAAAGGGAGAATTCTCTAAATATAGCTACTTATATATGGAACAACCTAATCCCAAGGAAGGATATCCATATTTTCAAGCTGTAAAAGGTGATTTCCTTATTGGGTATCATATCGGTGATGATAAAACAATACATAAAACATATAAGCGACTTCTTTCAGAAATGGAACGATTAAATCTAACCTTAGGAAATCATGTTTTTGAGGAGTATGTTTACGATACGGTTGTAACGAATCAAAAAGAAGAATATGTAACCAAGATTATGGTACAGGTGAATAAAAATAAAAAATAAGTTTGGACCAACCCTTTTTGTTCAAACAGTGGAGTTGAGTATATGGAAGCCATTTTACATGGGATCATCTTAGCATTCGGTCTAATTTTACCTTTAGGTGTACAAAATGTATTTGTTTTTTCACAAGGAGCAACACAGCCAAAACTACTGCGGGCGTTTCCTGCAACCATTACAGCTGGTTTGTGCGATACTCTGTTAATCCTATTAGCTGTGTTTGGTTTATCGGCTATCGTTCTACAATTCGAATGGTTGCGGATTAGTCTGATGAGTGCTGGGATTTTGTTTTTACTTTATATGGGATATGCGATTTGGCGGTCTGCACCGATAGCAAATGAAACGAATAAAGCATTGCCCATCCGGCAACAAATCATCTTTGCTTTATCCGTTTCATTGTTAAATCCGCATGCCATTTTAGATATCGTCGGGGTGATTGGGACAAGTGCATTAAAATATGTTGGAACTGAACAAATACTATTTACCGTTTCTTGTATTCTCGTATCTTGGATCTGGTTCTTTGGGTTAATGTTGGCAGGTGCGGTTATGAAAAAATTAGATGGAACTGGAGTATTAATGAAGATGTTTAACAAATGCTCTGCCATCTTTATTTGGGGGACAGCTATTTATCTTTTAATGGGTCTGGTGTGAGTACTAATTTGAGTTTAATAGAGATGAAAAAGCCATATAATGAATTCACTTATATGGTCGAATGTATCGTGTATTAAGTTTTCATTCATCTAAGAAAAAAATCACTTACCATTTAGTTTACGTTACAAGGCATACGGCTCATATGGTATACATAGATAGCGTTCAATGAACTGAGCTAATCCATCATTTTGGTGGTGCCCTGTAACAAAATCAGCTGCTGCTTTTACATCATAATCTGCATTCCCCATTGCCACACCAGTACCGACATGACGAAGCATTTCGATATCATTTGGTCCATCACCAATGGCTACGACTTCTTTTGGGTTAATTCGATATGCATGAATTAAGCTTTTTATAGCAGACCATTTCGAAACTTTAGGAGCAACTAACTCAAATCCATCATTCCAATCAATGACTTCTGCTTCCTTTTTAAAAATAGAAGATAACTCTGGACTTGCTGTACCTGTTCGAACACTATATTTAAGTACATCTTGATATTGAGCCTGTCTTAAATCTCCAATATATGTTGGCGGAGTTTGCCCAACTTTTGTCCAATAATCGATTTCATCATTTATTTCCTTACAATAAAGCCCATTTGCTGTATGAACGATAACATTACAAGGTCTATCAGCAGTCAGATGGTGAAATCGCTCTTCATTTATGCTGACGGTTCTCTTTTGTAACGCTCTTCCCGTCAATGCATCATGAATAGAAGCGCCATTCAAACAGATCATGGGTGTTCGTAATCCGATTTCTTTATGGTAGGGCGCCGTTACTTCATAGTGTCGACCAGTCGCTAGAAATACCTTTACTCCCTGATTAATCAACCTATAAATAGCTTCTAAATTTCGTTGGGAAATGGTGTTTGAAGCGGTTAGTAATGTACCATCCATATCAATAAATAATGCACGCACATTCATTTATAATGCCTCCTCATTCGTTGATAAACCAATCATATCATCTGAATATTAAAGCCAAGTAAACGTTGTGTACAGATAACATGAAGTTTACCGCGAAAAGTGAGGCTAGTCCAAATCCTTTCAGGCTTACTTCACCCGTGAATGCCTTTTATCGGCAGCACTTAATACAAATAAAGTAGCAATACCCCAGATAATACCTTGGATAATAATAGTTATCACATTACCTATAGGGGTTAAAAGTGATAATAGAAATAATAATAATGGACTGATTACGATAATAGACATTCCGATCATGAATGCTTTTTTCTCGGGTAGTGCTTTAATCTTAGCTATCATTTATTTCACCCCGTTTTCGTTAAATTACGCTCTTTCTTTACCTTTTTTCCTTTTATCCAATACATGAGCAATTGCACCAAATATATTCTCAAGAATTGTATAAATCGCTTCCATCAAGACTTCCCCTTTAATTCATTCTACATGTGTATACGGAATTAAAATGAGAAGGTTTCAAAATACTGGAACTCCATATAAAAAAGGTGCTAATGAGCGCACCTTTATAGAAACTTAATCAAGTATTTTGATTTCTTTGATTGGCCAGACTACAAGGTTTGTAGTTCCAACTACACTATCTATTGGAATCGCCCCAATGTGACGACTGTCCATACTATTTCGGCGGTTATCTCCCATAACAAACAAATGTCCTTCTGGAACTACATCACTCCCCACTGGAGTTTCCCGTAATGTGAACGAATTTGTTAATGGACCATCGATTAGCTCTTCTTTACTATTTTCTAAATAAGGCTCATCGTACGGTATTCCATTAATGTACAATGTATCATCTTTATACTCGATGCGATCTCCTGGCAAACCAATCACTCTTTTAATATAGTCTTTTTCCTCAGTTGCGTGAAATACGACAACATCAAATCTTTTCGGTTCACCTATTTTTGTAACAATCATTCGATTTTGGTCGTGCAAAGTAGGCTGCATCGAGGCGCCTTCAACAATCGCTGGGGTAAAGAAAAACACACGAATAATAAAAGCTATTAAGAGTGCAATAAAAAGGGCTTTAATCCATTCCCAAAACTCACTTCTAGTATCTATCACATTTTCACCTTCCTACATACTCTCCATCGTATTTCGCCTTTATTCCTGGTATTAAGAATACTTTGGAAATCTATTTAATTGATTATATTCCACAAAACAACTCAAAATCCTTCTTGGACCAACAAGCTAAAACCAAACTTCACAAAACATTTACATGGGACACAGGTCCCGTGTCCCACTATCATCGTGAAATCATTTTTTGGAGAACTTTAAAAGCAGAAATACTTACTTTCTTCCAAATCCAGCTATACAATAAGCAGAACGCAAATGTTCCCAATAGAACCACACTATTAAAATGAGATGATACGGATGGCCCTAGTATCGGAAATTTAAATACATATAATAAAAGACTTATACCGAACGCCAAACTTAATGCTGCAAAAACGATCGTTAATATGCTCCTCTTAAAATACTTAATGCCGATGCCTAAACTGAGCCCTAATAATCCTGTAGTAAAGAGAAAAACCAATAGTTCACTTGGCTGGAGCATTGCCAATAGGAATGCAGATACGAAATAAGTCATCACACCTATTTTAAGTGACATGAGGCTAGCAAGTACAAGTGGACCCGTACTCATCATGCTCAGGATAAAACCAATCCCCGTAAAAACCCCAGCAGACTGAAAAATGACGGCAGACGAACCTAATAAGGCTCCTACTATAAGCCGCGTTGTCTTTGAATACCTATCAATTGACAGGTTTGTTTCATCTCCCCAGAAACCAGATGTTACTTTTTTAATAAATGACCGCATGTGACACCCCCATATTAGGTAAATGCAGTAAGAATGAAGATTATGCTAGAAATTGTTGTTCTAGACCAGCAGTCTTTTTAAATAGGTACTATTAGAAATCTTCAATTCATATTCTTGTAAAAGAAAACAATGAGAAGGGGTGTAAAGTTTGTTAAGAAAAGTGAAGGTTCGGTTACGTCCCATTCTACAACGGATTAATTTACCTACTGTTTTAAAAACAGCTTTTCTTCCGGGTGACTCAATCGAACGATTATTTATTGCAACCCAAGTCGGAGAAATCTTTTACATAGGAAATGGTGATATTCGGACTTTTTTAGATATTCGACCACGAATCATCAAACTTGGGGCATCTGGTGGATATGATGAGAGAGGATTGCTAGGACTAGCGTTTCATCCCGGATTTTATTATAACGGCTTGTTTTATCTTCACTATTCAGTGGCCGGAAGCCAAGGCCCAGGGGCTCTTCCTGAATCTTATACTCCGAACCCGTGTGATCCCAATACATTAAACCTTAGATGGACAAATCGAGATGCGCTTTTTGACCATATTGATACAGTTGAAGAGTGGATGTTACAACCAAATGGCCAGCCCCAAAAAAGGCGGACTTTACTTAATTTAAGAAGGCCATTTTTAAATCATAATGGAGTCAACAGCTTAAACTTTTCACCAGAAACAGGGAAACTTGTTCTAACTACCGGCGATGGCGGATCAGGGTATGATCCGTTTAATTTAAGCCAGGATGATATGGAAATCGCGGGGAAAATCATTGAAATCGATGTTAGTAAAAATACAACAATCCATAATCCACCTGTCGTCACTCGTTTTAATGAACTACCAGTACCTATTCAGGAAACTCTTACGGTAATTGCTAAGGGGGTCCGCAATATACCGGGAATTTCCTATCAAAGGATTAATAATCAATTTATTAAATATGTGGGAAATGTCGGACAGGAATTAGTCGAGTCCATCTTTTCATTCGTTCATTACAAACCCATACCAGTTACTCAACTTGCGGGACACAAGGAGTCCCCTAGTCTCACTGACCAAGAAGGATTTATTAATTTTGGTTGGCGAGGGTGGGAAGGTAATTTGCCTACTTCGATTATAAATAACTGTACATCTAATCAGACCTTGAATGAGAAAATAATTGCATTTTACAACGATGCGATTGAAACTTCAGTGAGACGGATTCATCCCTTAACTAGTTATTACCACCAAGACTCTCGTCCTGATAAGTTTAGCGGAATTGCGCTCACAGGCGTGCAAGCCTATATGGGGAATGGAATTCCCGCATTAACAGGAAGTGTCGTATTTACTGATTTTGCACGAAATGGAGAAGAATCACAGCCTTCGGTCAAGGGGGCCTTAGCTTATACGAGGGTACAGATGGATGGTAAGCCTAACGAATATAGTATCATTGAAACCAATTATAACTTTGGCACTCAATCAGCTTATTACGTTAGCCTAGGGACGAACCTAAACCAAACCCAATTATACCTAGGCGCTCATGGCTCTACGAAAGTGACTGATTACAACCAAGGAACAGTCTTTGAAATTGTTCAATAAGTGGGACACAGGGACAGGTCCATTGTCCCAGCTGGGACAGGGGACCTGTCCCCATAAATGCAAAGGGGAAATGAACATGGAAAAACTTAGCGAGGCAGCCATCCAAGAAAAACTAACAGATCATCCAAACTGGAAGTTAGTCAATGGAAAATGGATTCAACGGAAATATCGCTTTAAGGAATATCTAAACGGTATAGAATTTGTTGAAAATGTCGCCCACCTGTCAGAAAAAATGAATCACCATCCCTTTATCTCCATTGACTTTGAACCTCCCACGACTAAAGTCGCAGGATTCCTACGCTATTCCTCCTATCGGAGAAAGGATTAGTAGGCTATCCCCGTATGTTCCTACGGTTTAGCGTTGTTATGCTGATAAGAGTCTTTTGCCTTCGGTAAGAAGATTGTAGCTCGCATTTAAGTCCCTTTGATGATGTGCGGAACACGATGGACATATCCATTCACGCAAGTTGAGGCTTTTGACCTCTTTATGTTGATATCCGCAACAAGAACATAGTTGGCTACTGGGGAAATTCTTCGCAACCGTAACTAGTTGCTTGCCGTACCATTTGCATTTGTACTCCAACATCGTGCGGAATTCTGCCCATGATACCTCACTGATCCCTTTTGCTAAATGATGATTTTTGAGCATATTGGAAACTTGCAAATCTTCTAAACAAATCAAGTCGTGGTTTTTGACTAATTCCGTTGAGACTTTTTGCAAGAAATCCTTTCTGGCATTGGCTATTCGCTCATGAATGCCAGCCACTTTGATGCGTTGCTTATTCCACTTGGCAGAACCCTCAATTCTTCTCGATAGGGTGCGTTGTTCCTTATGGAGTTTCCTTTCCATTTTTCGTAAGAAATGTGGATTCTCGTAAATTTTCCCATCGGAGCAAACCGCAAAGTCCTTTAATCCAAGATCCACACCCACTTCCTGATAGGTTTTAGGGAGGGACTGAATATCTACCTTTGCCACAATGGAGATGAAGTATTTTCCTGAAGGACTTCTTCTAATGGTGGCATTGATAATACGCCCCTCCACCTCACGACTTTTTGCGAATGAAACCCAACCCAACTTAGGTAATTTCAATTTATTTCCTTTGATTTCAATATTTCCATTGGTGTATTTCGTTGTATACGATTGGACAGGGTTCTTTTTACTTTTAAAGCGTGGAACCTTGTTTTGCTTTTTATAATAGCGGGTATAGGCATCGCTAAGATTTTCAACAGCTTTTTGTAAAGCAATACTGTCCACTTCTTTCAAGAAGGGGTAATATTGTTTTAGTTGCTTTACAGCTTTAATCGATTCTTTTTTATTAAAGAATTCACCTTTCCACTTATTATGAGGGAACTGTCCGTTTTGAACCATCTCCTCAACGATATACCAGTAG
The DNA here is from genome assembly GCF_042680725.1 of Ferdinandcohnia salidurans. Taxonomy (NCBI): domain Bacteria; kingdom Bacillati; phylum Bacillota; class Bacilli; order Caryophanales; family Bacillaceae; genus Ferdinandcohnia; species Ferdinandcohnia salidurans. Next base: position 35,823 of record NZ_JBHUEK010000010.1, on the reverse strand, counting down.
TTGTCTTTGTCCTTTTGCTTTCCTAAAAAATGGTTAAAGACAAAACGGGTACACCCAATCGTTTTATTAATTAACGTAGCTTGCTCTTTGGTTGGATAGATGCGAAATCGATAGGCTTTATGATGATTCAAGATAGTGCACCTCCCATGGAAAGATATACCTCTATTATAGAACATATGTACCGATTTGAAAACAAAAAAACAGTTCGATTCATCTCATGTCTAAAGACACAAGTGTACTCGAACTCCTCATAAACTTATATCGGTTAAGATTACATCGTGGAATGCGAGGGGACTAACGACTTTGGATTTTACATTAGCAGAAAAATATGATGAGTTGTATTTACAGATTAAAAAATAGGTGATCAATAAAATGATCTCCTTTTAATCTTGCTCTATCTATCTTTGATTGGAGTTTAATTCTTGACTCTAAACACCATTTGTAAAACCGTTTTAGCTATTTATGAATGTCACTGCATTATTGTGTTTTAGGACCAATCAACGCCACCCCAAGAGGATTGCAACTTCCGTAACAGAACAATTTGGCCAAGATGATACGTATCATGCATCATGATATTGCTCAGTAAACGCTCAATAGAGTGCCTGTTAGCTGCATAAGGAGCTTTTAACTTTTCCTCGTCAAGGTCCGCAATAACCGTTTTTAAATTATTGAAAACATCATTAAGGCGCTGCACTGTCTGAGCCCACCCATTTTCGTCTTCTGGATCCCCCGGGTTTCCAAAGGTTTCTTCATTGTCTTCTGCCTTGTGTGGATTCTCTGTGCCCTTAATTCGATGGATTACATCCTCATTCCAAAAGATCAAATGGTTAACAATTTGCCAAATTGAATTGCTTTTTCCTGAACTTGTCCAGGCTGCCTCGGCTGCGGTGACTCCATTCAGCGCCTGATCCATAGATGCAAACCATTCATTCTCATGGCAATGCATCTCGAGTTGTTCTAAGAACATTTTGGTTACAACTTTCATACAACCAATCTCCTTACTGTTTAGTGTATTCTTTCAAAGGTAAAGGCTCTTTTCTAAAAGATTGCTGCTTTTTTTATAATAAAATGCAAACCTAGTTTATTGGAGCCTAAGAGGCGACTCCTGATTTTGAAAATACAACAAAACCCTAAACACTATGATTTATTCGGCTCATTCAGCTTTTATTCCTTCATCATTACAAATTATGTACCCTATCGGACAGACTTTTTTAAGTATGTTCCCCCGCCGATGTTAAAAGCGTGGGTGAACAAAAAAAAGAAACACTATTCCTTTTACGATTATATGGAATCAGTGTTCTTCATTTTCACTTTTATTTCCTCAAAATCTTCTCCATCGCTTTTCCTTTTGCTAACTCATCGATTAGCTTATCCATATAGCGAATTTCCTTCATCAGTGGGTCTTCAATTTCTTCTATTCGGACTCCGCAGATGACACCTTTGATCAAAGCCCGCGAAGGATTCAGTTTGGGAGCCTCCGCAAAGAAGTCTTCAAAGTTTGTCTTTTTTTCTAGATGCACTTCTAACTCTTCCTGGCTATACCCTGTTAACCAGAGAATGATTTCATCGACTTCTTCTTTCGTTCGTCCTTTTTTCTCAGCCTTCGTAACATAATGAGGATAGACTCCTGCGAAACTCATTGTATAAATCCGATGTTTAGTCATGAAATAACCTTCCTTATTTGGTTTTCTTTATTATAGTTGGAAAAATAGTTGGGTTCAAACAAAGTAACCCCTGTAGCCGTCAATTGAATATTAACTATTAAAGGATTAGATTACTTCTTCGATTGTAGATTTTCCTTCTGTTTGTTCATTATCAAGCCATTTCCAACTCTCATGCAGTCTAATTCTACCGTCTGGAAGTAATTCGGGAGTTGAATAACATTGTCCTCCCCTTATCTCATTACTGGTATTTACATGGTTATATCTAAAATTCAAACATCCATTTTCCTCAACTATACCGATTAGAAAACCTTTTATAATTTCGCCACCACTATAAGAAGCTGAAAGGATATTCCCTTCTTGTGTGTAATCGAAAAATGTCTTTGAAGAAACCTCTCCATTTTCAGTGTTCGCAATTGAAACAAATCTTTTTCCATTGTAGTTAATCATCATGATCCCACCAGCTCTAATTCATAATGATAAAATTGTGTATCCCTTTTGTAGCCATTTTTCTCATATAATCTCTGAGCTGAATCATTGTCTGGGGCTGTACTGAGACTAATGCTTTTAGCACCCGTTTCAATTGCATATTCTTTGGCTTTATGTAAAAGCATTTCTTCAACGCCCTGTTTTCTAGCATTTGAATCCACATACAAGTCATTTAAGATCCAAGCTCTTTTCATAGATATGGATGAAAATGTAGGATAAAGTTGAGTAAAGCCGAGATAGTTTTCTTTGTCTTTCACGACAAAAATGACGGACTCCTTACCCTCCATACGTTCCTTTATGTAAGCTTTAGCACCTTCTAAATCAGATTCTTGTTGATAAAACTTCCGATATGAATTAAACAAATTTGATACTCCATCTAAGTCTTCAATTGTTGCCTGAACTATTTTCATAGTTTCCCACCTCTTCAACATTATTTCTTGAGATAACTTTATACTAATTTTGGTATTTTTGCTGTAATTTTGCCAGCTTTTTTAAAGAAAAGGAGCTGTCGTATAACGACAACTCCCTCAAGATAGACTACCAATCTTGGATATCCTACACACATATGCCTTTAGTGCTTAATATGATTGGGTGTATCAGTATTAACAGGTGAAAGGTGTAGCTTTAAATCCGAGGTTAGGGATGCAAAGAAAACCTCGTCAATGTTGTTGATACCTCTCCCTTGAAGTTGTTCCTTTAGCCAGGTTTCATTCGTACCAAGTTCATGTAAAGTATGATGGTCAACTTTCCCTTCGATAACAACTGGGTAAGGTAAATTATCTTGTTTACTTTGTACCCCTAGATCTTCACGTAACACTGATGCTTTATTTGATTTTTTATAGACCGATATCCTGCCATTCGCTTCTACAATCCCTATCTGAACATCCGATACATCAAAAACTTCTTTTTCTCGAAGCATCTGTAATACATTGTCTAAGGAATAATGAATTTTACGCAAATTCTCCACTTTGAAAATTCCATCCATAATGACAATGGTTGGTTCAAAGGTTAAGGCTTTACCAATCTTTCTGTTTCTAAGAATGAGATTGGTTATGAGTCTTTGTAAAAGTGCTACGCCAACTACAGCAAAAGCTGTATGTATATGTTCAACTTTCGGATCAGCAATATCTGCACCGACTACAGATCCTAGAGTGATGACGACCAAAAAATCAAAAACCGGCAATTCTCCAATCGATCTTTTGCCCATAAATAGCGTCACAAATAATAATAGTGGGAGTATGGTTATGATTCTTCCGTAAACTAACAGAATCTCCTTTACCGTCTGCATCACTTTAAACCCACTCCTTAAGTCTTTTAAAAACTTAAGTTAAGTATTCCCATTTGGCCAATTATATTATTCTTATACAATTATTAAAGTAGCTTCCGTTCATTATAAGAACCATTCACCCTGAGCTATTTTTATAACTTTCCCACCTACATGAACATTAATTTTCTCGTTGTGCTCATCTGCCTTTAGAAATAATAAAGAAGGTCTTCCAATTTCGTATCCTTGTTCTACACGAATGTTAATTTCATTTTTACGGAAGTACTTATATTTCACTAGGTATGCAGCTAAACAGCCATTAGAACTGCCCGTAGCCGCATCTTCAGGAATGCCATAGTAATCCGCAAAGTCTCGAACATTAAAATCATTTTCGGCGTTATAAGATTCTGGTGTAAAAACCAGAATTGCTTTAGCTTCCAAATGCTCAATTAGCTTATAATACTTTTCTCTATTTATATTTACTTTCTTTACTGCCTCTAACGACTTTAAAGGGACAATTATCGAAGGCAGCCCAGTCGAAACTTCTTGAATTGGAAACTGTTCGTCTATGTATTCACTATCTATGTTTAAAACATCCGATACTATTTTTCTATCTAAAACCTGACCAAAGGTAGGCTCATTTTGTTTCATCCATAGAACTTCTTCTTGGTTTTTAAATGAAACTGGAATCTGACCAGCCGTATAATTTAGAATCAGTGTTTCCAATGGTTTCTCTACTATTTCGTTTTGAATGATAAAAGCAGTACCTAAAGTAGGATGACCAGCAAAAGGAATCTCTTCATTTGGTGTAAAGATTCGAACATCATAGCCCCCGTCACTTTTTAAATCAGATGTAATAAAAGTAGTTTCAGAGTAATTAACTTCTTTTGCTATCTGCTGCATTTCTTGATCAGAAATAGCACTAGCGTTTTTAAAAACCGCAAGTGGATTCCCTGTGTATTTTCCTGTTGAAAATACATCAACAATCGAATAATTCATTTTCATATTCGTCCCCCCAATTCTTAACCGCGAATTCATTACTAAAAGTTAAGAAAAAAACGACTATATGACTAGTCGCCTTTCCTAAACGTTAACCTATCTGTCTTTTCACTAGAATATATTGGACGACTGGATTAATGATATATGCTAAGCACAAAGCAATAAAAAGCGGATAGTTATGTTCATTTCCAACGAATAAATAGTCTACGATCCAAATAATTAATAGTGATATAAATAGAATGTTATAACTTATGTTATTACTCTTCTTAATAATCTCTTTACCCATTTCATCTTTTTGTACTTCTCTGCGTGATCCCCAAGTGATAAATTCCCCCCAGGCAATAACGAGTCCGATGATGACTAAATATTCAGGAATCCCAAACGAATCCCCAATATAAAAATAGCTTAATAATGTGAGTCCAATATATAAAGTGATTCCTGTTAATACAATTAACCAAATGACGTCTTTCTTCTTCACCTTTATCTCCCCTCTCCTACATCTATCAGATGAAACAGTAGCGCAACTATTTTGTCTTATCCATTCCTTTTCCCCCATTCTCTGGCATAAATATTTCTTCCATGGTAACTCCTAAAGTCCGTGCGATATCAAATGCTAACTGCAAACTAGGATCATATTTATTGTTTTCAATCGCATTTATTGTTTGCCTACTGACATTACACATTTCTGCTAACTTCCCTTGAGAAAACCCACTTTTTTCTCTGTGTTCTTTAATTCTATTTTCCATTCACAATGCCACCCTTAGTTTTGTAAGGTGTAAAAACTTTTTTACACCTTTATTATAAAAAAGGCAAACGATGTGTCAAACATGTTTGACACATCATTTACCTGATTAAGTAATATATCACAAGCATCACTTCTTTTTAAGCATGCTCGAAACCCTTGTTTCTGTTTGATTCTGGATTCGTTTCCAGTTTTCGATATGTTTATAGATACATAGTAATGTTAAGCCGATTGTAATTAATATAGCATATAAAGGGTAACCAAATAAGTAAGTAAGAAATACCCACGTTACATACATGACAAGGACACCAATTGGAAGGTAATCGCTGATTAGTGTGATGATAATGAGAACAACAAAACCGATTAGACCGACCCTCCAATCAAGTGCGAACATAACTCCTATCATTGAAGCCGTCCCTTTTCCTCCATTAAAATTCATCGTTAGAGGAAAGATGTGACCTATAATGACAAAAGCTCCATTCAAAAATAGGAGTAGGTAAAAGGTGCTCTCATCCAGAGAATAATGACGTAACCAACTATTCATAACTAATATAGGAACTATACCTTTTCCTATGTCAATCAACGCTACGACAATTCCGTACTTCCACCCTAAAACAATTGTGGTGTTTGAAGCCCCTGCATTTTTTACGCCACTTTCCTTAATATTAACCTTTTTAAGCTTACCAATGATGTTTGAACCATGGATGCAACCAAATAGATATCCGATTATGATACTCGCTAGTCCTAACATACTTCACCTTTTTCATATTTTACTTATTCTTCACCTACAAATCGCAATACATCACCGAAGATGATACTGTCCGAAAGTGTTAGTTCCTCTCTTACCACGTCCAAATAAGGGTCACATTTCTGTAAGTCGACTTGGCCACCATCTTGATTGCTGTAACAAACGTTATCCTTATATAAGTAATGTTTTGATAAAAAACCACCATCTCGAAAAATAACAGGATGGTCACTATCCCTTGTGAAAAGGTTATGGCCAAATGAATAACGATTATCAATGTTTATACCAAGAAGATGGAGTAAAGTTGGACGTATATCTATTTCTCCACCTTGTGTGGTAATTGTTTCCCCCTCTTGGCCAGGTACATGAATAATCAGTGGTATTTGTTTATGTTTTACTTGATTGACAATCGAATCCTCTTCATCGAGTAACTCATTGAGGCCTCTCTCATATTTCTCAGAAATACCATAGTGGTCACCTACAAGCACAAACACTGTATCTTCGTACAGCCCCTCTGCTTTTAACTCTTCGAAAAATAGTTCAATTGCTTTATCCAAATAACGAACAGTTGTCACATAGCGATTCACTACTTCTTCCTCGGTATTCGCTGGGTCAATATACAGATCTTCCTCGTCTAATAAATAGGGAAAATGATTGGTCAAGGTAAGGAATTTTGCATAATACGGTTCAGGTAAGTTCTTCATATGCTCGACTGATTGTTTAAAAAACGGAATATCTTTTAATCCATAGTTAACCGAGTTTTCTTCAGTTACCGTATAATTTTCCATTGAAAAGTACCGATCGTAGCCTAGGGAATTGTACATAACATCCCGATTCCAGAACGTATTTACATTCCCGTGAAGAGCTGCAACATAATAATTACGTTTCTCTTTTAAAATATGAGGAAGACTATAATACGTGTTATTTGGTCTTCTTACAAAAACAGATCCGCTTGACAATGGATATAGACTTGTATCGATCATAAATTCCGCATCGGATGTTTTTCCCTGAGCTGTTTGATCATAGATTTGATTAAAATAAAAACTATCTTTAATCAACTCATTTAGGAATGGTGTCACTTCTTCTCCGTTTATCTTTTGGTTAATCACAAAGTCTTGGGTCGATTCCAACGTGATTATGACGACATTTTTTCCTTTTGCCATTCCGAATAAGTCCGTTCGCTCGGAATCTTTACGCTGCAAATGTTCCTCTAACGCCACGGCATCTGCCTCTGTTACAAGTAATCGCTCTAGAGGAGCTTTGAGTCCTAAAGCAATATCATACACATGATAATTTAATGGGCCTAATGATTTCACCATTTGCTCTCTGTCGTAAGCTTCCGAAAAAAGATGAACTGATTTTAGCAAACCAAAACAAATTGCTAAAACTGCCAACGCTGAACTAGCTGCTATATATTTCTTCTTTTGTTGTTTTGTAACGATAAGACTGGACTTTGTCTTAAAGAACAGCCACCCTATTAAAAATAAATCTGGAAACAAAAAGAGATCCCAGGGACTCATCAATTCAACCGTACTTGCACTCAATCCACCAACATTATTGAACTGAAACAGGATTGGCACCGTCACAAAATCATTATAAAAACGATAATAAAGAAGATCAGCATAAAGGATCGCAGTCCCCAAAACTAATAGTGCAAACAATACAAATCGATTTACCTTTTCACGAAAATAAAAACTTAAACCCATTATTAATAATAGGGAACCAATGGAACTTGTCAGTATTAATAAAATATCAAAATAGGATTGGATGCTAAGATTAAACCCGACAAAACAAACAATCACTGTCTTTAACCAGAGAATACACGTTACGAGCAAAGTAAGCTTTATACTTGTTGTATTTATTGATTCAACTTTGCGAAACATTTGATAAATCCCTCTCCACTCTACATTCATTCTTTTTCCTTTATCAAACATTTTACACTAAAATTTGGGAATGTCGTGCTTAAACCGGATTATTTTTACAAGTTTTTTACATTTTGAAGAATGTCAGCTCCATAACAAAAACGACTATCCAATGAAAGATAGTCGTTTGAAAGGACAGAGAATGGATGAAGGAGTTATTTTTTCTCCATTACGGCAAAGTAGTTTTCTTCGTTATCAGCAAAATTAAATACCTTACCAGAAGGCATCGTGACAATTTCGCCGACGGTTATATTTTTGTTTGATAAGTCGGTATGTAATTGATCGAGATTCTCCGTGAAAAACATTAAAGATGGTGTGCCAAGATTTAAACCCGGTGACATTTTTGCAACGAATTCCTTATCATGCAGTATAATGCTTGTTTGTGCACCTTTTTTAGGAGCGATTTCAATCCATCTCATTTGACCATTATTTTCTTCAGCAACAATGGTAAAGCCTAGTTTTTCTGTCCAAAAACTCACTGCCTCATCCTGATTATTGACATATAACATAACCTGACCCAATTGACTAAACATTTGGTTTTCACTCCTTTGTATTAACCTCTACAAACTAAATCTACCCTAGTTTAAATAGATCTAAACTCTCGTTACATGGTGGCCGGTGTCTACACTCTACATTTATTATCAAGTACCTAAGTATAGAGTCTTTATTTCTTCTTCTACAATTTGATTATGTGTCCTTCTAACAAAATATGACTTTGCATTTGGTCGGGAACTAACCGATTTAGAGAGTGTTTCATTTACGAAGTGTAGGGCCACACCATCATCGACACCATAACCTTCTTTTAATTTTCCTTCTAGGATTAATTGGTGATAAGATGGCCTTCTTTTACTTTCACCATCATAATGAGGGCAATTACTTCCTTTTAATAGGCCTAGACAACCCAGTTTATATAAAGGTGCATTTAAGGGATCGGTTAATCCTTCTTCGAACCAACAGATCCCACCCGCACTTAGGCCAGCAAGAAGAATTCCATTCTCATATGCTTGTTTCAGGATAGCATCTAATCCCCAATCCTTCCATAATAGAAGCATATTTCTGGTATTTCCCCCGCCCACATATAGAACATCCTGCTCCAGAATATATTTTTCTAGATCCTTAAAATTTGGTTCAAATAAAGATAAATGGGTTGGTTGGCAGGGAAGCGTATTAAACGCCTTATAATACCGCTCGATATAGCTCGTTTGGTCTCCACTCGCAGTCGGAACAAAACACACCTTGGGGAAATCTTTGTTTACTTGAGCCAAAATATATTGATCTAACAAAAGATTATCCGGCTCCATCGAAAAGCCCCCGCCGCCCATGGCAATAATCTGCCTCATATCAGCTTTTCCTCCTAGAATGTCTTTTTATATTAATTCTCCAAATTTACCCATTCCCCTTTTTACTATTAAAATCTATCTATTTAAATTGGACATTCACCCAGCAAATTCAGCATGAATATCCTAGTAAACATCTACATTTAAAAGGAGTGTTAACATTTGAATCGTTTTTACACACATTCCGTTCAACCTGGGGATAATCTTTGGCAGTTGGCGAGAGCATACAAGTCTACTGTAGAAGAGATTTTCTCAGTAAATCCTGGGATTAATCCAAATTATTTGCGGGTTGGGGAACATATTAAGGTCCCCTATAACCCACTGAAAAAAGATCGTTGCATTAGCCAGGCTGAGCTTGATTACCGTAACGATATGCGCAGTTTGTGGGAGGAGCATGTTGCATGGACAAGGATGGCGATTATTAGCCTAACCTTCAATTTACCCGATTTACAATTTGTCCTTACTCGACTCTTACAAAATGCAACAGATATGGGGAATATGATTCGCCGATTATATGGTGACGCGGCTGCAACCACTTATGGAAATTTAATTAAGGAACATCTTCTGATTGCAGCTGACCTAGTGAAAGCAGCCATTGCCGGTGACCAACAAGCTGCCAGTACAGCAGAAAAAAAGTGGTATCAAAACGCAGATGACATTGCAAAGTTCTTAAGTAGTGGGAATCCATATTTAACTGAAGAAGCAGTACGTAAGATGTTTTATGAACACCTAGACTTAACGAAACAAGAAGCCGTCTTTATGATTAATAAGGAATATCAAAAAGATATTGAAGTATATGATAAGATTGAAAAGCAAGCCCGCAAAATGGCAGACATGATTTCTGACGCTATGGTGCTGCTGTATCCGGATATGTTTTGACGTTTTTCCCTCCTTAAAAGTAGGAGGGTTTATTTGTTTAGATTTTAATTTTATCCAAATCTTTTGGCTGATCGAATGCGCGCACGCTCAGCTTCTACTTCACGGTTACGAGGCTCCGCACTGGTCTCTAATGAGTTCAACAAATTACTAGTAATTAAAGCTATTTCATTGATGGCTTGATGAAATGCCTCTTCGTTAATCTTTGATGGCTTGTTAAACCCTGTTATCTTTTTAACGTACTGCACAGATGCCGCATGAATCTCTTCATCTGTAGCTGGTGGTTCGAAATTAAATAAAGTTTTAATGTTTCTACACATAAGTTACCCCTCTTTTCTTTTACTTTTTTATCAGATTATAAACCTACTATACAAGATAGGTCCATGTTAATTAAACTCAGTGTCATTCATTTTATCAAAAACATTCAGTTTAAAAGCAGAATATCATCATAATCGTATATAATGAAATTTATCTAATTGAAATAGAGATCAGGTAGGGTAATTCAATGAAAGTATATCAATTAAAAAAGAAGTTTAAAGGATACAAAAAAGGAACACAGTTTTACCTCGTTGCCGAATCAGAATTTATCGGAGTTAAAGAGTTTGTTTTGAGAACGAAGGATTTAACGAATCATATATCACTAAGTGAAAATGAATTTCTTACGTATTTTACTTTTATAAAAGATTCCTCACCCTATTAGCATAATTCATGGGGATTCCGCTCTCACTCCAGCTGTTTTTTATCGAGTTTACCAAGAGGTGTGTAGGGCAATTGTTTAACAATGGTAACCTCTTTTGGAAGTTGGAATCTAGCTACTCTTTGGCGGAGCCACTCCAATAATTCTTCCTCTGTCAGAACTTCGTTTTTTTCTGGTACCACAAATGCTTTTAAACGCTGGCCAAATTGGACGTCAAATATTCCGATTACAGCCACATCGTGAATTTGCGGGTGCTTGATTAGTACCTGCTCAATTTCAATTGGATAGACATTTTCCCCACCGGAAACGACCATATCGTCTATCCTTCCACATAAAAAATAATATCCGTTTTCGTCTCGATAACCAGCATCACCTGTTTCAATCCAGGTATGCTTTCGAATCGACCAGTCACTCTTCATACAAAGCTGACCGATCGTGCCCGTTGAGACATCCTTTTCGTTTCCATCTAAAATACTTATTTTTAGTCCACTTATCTTCTTGCCAATGGTTGTTGCCGAATACATTAAGTCCTGTGGGGTGGCGATGAAGTTCAAGCCAGTTTCTGAGGTTCCGTATAAATTGTATAGAACAGGACCTAGTCTTTGGAACTTTTCACCTACGAGCTTTGTTGGAAGCTTTGCTCCACCTGATGCGATACACTTGAGAGATTTTAATTGTGCTGGGTTTGTTAGTAGCATTTTTTGAAGCATTAATGGGACAACCGTGACGACCTCGATTTGATGTTGTTGAATGAGTTCACAGGCTTGTTTCGCGTTAAACCCGCTTGTAATCACTACATTTTTCCCTAATGGGATAAATAATAACAACACGGCAATACCATATCCGTGATAAATCGGGGTTGCAATGTACGCATTACGATAGTCTAAAATCCGTAGTCGCTTGATAAAAGCAAAAAACGGATTTAAATAATGAAAAAGGGATGGTTTGTGTGCTGCATCCTTTGACAATCCAGTGGTGCCACTCGTTTGTAGGACAAGTTTGCTCTTTGAGGTTCTTGGTAAGTTAGCTTGGCTTGCTTTCGTTTTCAGGAAATTACTGATTGCTGGTAAGTCGGAATGATAGCTTAGAATCTTTAGGTTAGAATAGTTTTGAATGATTGTGCTCAATTCATGATCATAGATGACTAGATTAAAATTGTGTCGCTCGGCGAAAGCATCAAACTGCTGCTTGCTGATTTCCGTATTTAATAAGTAGATATCCGCCCCAACGCGTGATACAGCAAAAATTGTTTTTACGAGTGAAGCATGGTTTCTACATAAAATCCCTACTTTCATTCCGGGTTGAAGTTGAGCGATTTCAACTATAGTATGGGCAAGTTTCGTTGATTGTTCTAGAAGCTGTTTGTAGGTTAGTTTTTCCCTATCGTCGACAAGCGCAAATTGGTTGGCAAATTTCTTTTCCGCAAAATGTAAAAGTGTCATCAAATTGATTCCGCAAGTAAAGATAGAACCGATTAAATAATACAGCCCTGTTGGGGAAAGCAGCTTTATTTTATATAAAACATAAAAAAGTCTAATCAGTTTCATTTTGCTTCCCCTTCTTTGAAAAATCTCCTAGATTCGTTAGAAAAACAGAGGCTAGTTGTCCAAAAACTAACCACCATGGTTGGTATTTTTTCCGACGCGTATACATCGACTTACAGATTATTTTTGCTGCATGCTGCTGCGACATTGCCGGTACGTTTCGATAACCTGGTGTGGGCTCAATCATCGGTGTTCGAACAAGCGGTAAATAGATGGTAGTAGTTGCGATTTGGTTTGCATGCAACTCTGGCAAAACAGATCGAAGCCATACATCAAATGCTGATTTGGATGCCTGATAGGCTGCGAAAAACGGAACGGGTGCTAACTTGGCGTTGATGGTTGATACATTAATAATCTGCCCCTTACTTTTTTGGAGCATTGGAATTGTTGATAACACTATTTTAACTGGCGCAAAATAGTTAATCGCCATTGTTCGTGTAAAATCATGAAACCGATCAAGAGATTCATAAATGGAACGTCTGATGGAAAGACCTGCGTTGTTGACGATGATATCTAAGGTTTGCTGATTGTGTAAAAAGGTTAGAAAGTTGGCGAGCTCGTCCTCATTTCTAAGGTCAGCCTGAAAAATGCTCACTTTGGCTTTTTGCGTTTCGATATCATTTTTGATATTTTCGAGCAGGGCGCCTCTTCTAGCGACTAGGATGAGATGGCATTGGATGTACGCTAATTGGCAAGCTACCTCTTTGCCGATACCTGAACTCGCACCGGTGATGACGATTGTTTTTCCAGTTAGGTGGGCTTGGAGCTTCTCCTTATTTAGGTTTGAAGGGAAAAACAAAAGTGATTTTAGCATTTTTCGCATTTGGGCACCTTTTTCGTTTAGTGTTGTTGGGATGAAGGACTATTATTGGGATTGAACAGCTCATTTTGGTCTTCATTGGGTTTATGAAGGGGATTTCCACACAAGATTCCCCTCCGTTTCCTCTTCATCACGGTTATGAAGGGGATTCACCCTCCTAGGACTTACCGTTTTCCTCTTCATCGCGGTATTGAAGAGGATTCACTCTCCTGGGACTCACTGTTTTCCTCTTATTCACGGTCATGAAGGGGATTCACTCTCCTGGGACTCACCGTTTTCCTCTTCATCACAGTCATGAAGGGGATTCACTCTCCTAGGACTCACCGTTTTCCTCTTCATCACGGTCATGAAGGGGATTCACTCTCCTGGGACTCACCGTTTTCCTCTTCATAACAAGCACTTAGTTTTGAACTACACTTGTAAACTCTTATTCTTTTATTAAATAAACAACTTCCTCTTCTCGCTCCACTTTGAATGTTAGATCATCTTCTGCTTGTAAGACTGTTGCATACTCGGAGAGGGTTTCTCCTGAAAAAGAAATTCCATAACCGACATTAGACGGATATCCATATACATAGCACACTACTTTTCCGTCCTTCAGAAACACGATTTGGTTCATACCTTCGTTTACGGTTTCCTGGATGCGGTCCCATTTGTAGCCTACTGTTTCATAGATTGTATCCTTCGGTGTGTATGGGCTGAAGGAATAGACCTTGTCCCATTCGAATGGTGTAATCTCTTCTAAATTTATTGTTTCAACCGATTGTTGGATGGATTCGACTTCTTGTTGAAGTAAATCTTCATTCCTCTCCCACAAGTCCTTTTTAAATAAAACTAAGAGAATTACTATGATTCCTAGAAGGACGATTGTCTTTTTGTACTTCATCAAACTTTCACCTCCACACATACTTCCACAAAAAAGGGCATTAATCCTGCAAGGATTAACACCCGAAACTACTCTAAATGTCGTTCAATTGTGAACCAGGCATACAAGCGAACTATGGGAACCAAAAGGGCAACTATTCCGACAAACAGAAATGCTCCACCATCTAAAAATAGAATCATAGCTAAGACAAAGGCTAGAATCGCTTTAAGATTACCAGAGAACCCATTGATCGGTTCATTTCCAACAAAAAGTGTTTTCCTGCCTTTTAATGTTCTTGAATAACACTGTTCATGGAAAGTCGTGATATAGAAGAAATACGTTGCAATTACAAGATTGTTTTTATCTGTGATTTCTGCCGCACATTTTTCACAATAAATGTTTTTCACCGTATCATCTCCCCGATAAATAGGTTACCTTGTTTACGACTATTTCCATAAAAAGGTTTCATTATATTTAAAGTGGGTGGCCTAGTCTAGTTAATCGCTCATCTAGCATCTCTTTCCACTCATCCGCCAGTTCTTCGACCGCCAAAATCTTGTTGATACCTTCTATATCTCTTGGCCTCTTATAATAAATCTCATTTGCTTCAAGGATAGAGACTTGATTTGGATTACGTTCTTCTAACGAAATCTTAGAATCCTTTCGTACGGTACCTTCTTTTAATACTCTCGCCAAGTAACCAGTAAAGCCCGTTTGGACCATCATCTTTAAAAGATAAGGATTGTTCGTCCTTTTTGTAATGGTGCTACACGGTATTCTTCCTTGGGTGATTTGAATAACTGCGTCACCAATTTGATAAATGTCCCCGATACAGACATCTTTTTCTTCCATATTGGTAAGGGTTAAATTCTCCCCAAAAGTTGGAAGTGGAAACTGAACTAAAAATTCACTTCCCCATAGTGCGTAATGTTCATACGGGTAAAAACATACAGCACGGTCAGGACCTCCATGATGCTTTAAATCGGCTACTCCATCTCCACTGAATCCGTCTTTGGTTAAGAAAGCTTCTTCCACTTTCTTTTTTCGGATTGCCGTTATAACTTCTTCGTTTTCTCCGTATTTCATTTTTTCGGGCAGCCCAATTGAAAAATTCTTAATTTCGATTGTCACGGCTACTCCCCCTTTCTAATTACCATTTTACTATAGTTGAAGATACTATATGAGCAAGTAATGCTAGAGGACCTTGGGCCAGAAAACCGATTACAAAATAGGTTACTAGTTTTTTTACCGTTATTTCTCCCCTAATAATTAAAAACCGTGCTGTGAAAAATGAATATGGGATTAAAATTATGATTGACGTGATAAGCCCTGGTATATAATCTTTTAAATAAATGAATTGTAGAACATGGCCAATCGCATTTGCCAGTATGATTCCTGGGACTAGAAATGCAAGGTAGGTAGCTGGTTTCATACCAAGAAATCTTTTATTTCGATAGGTCTGAAAACACCCGACTAAAGCCAAAATCCAAAGTAATGAAAAAGCAACTGCAAACTCTAGCGCCGTAATACGAAACGGGAATAGATCTGAATGCTTTAGTAGAAATTTCTCTACCGTTAAAATTTCTTCGATGTCGTGAATAAGATAAAGTAATGGGAACAAAAAAAGGAACAAGTGTATTTTTGATCGTTTTATCATATTCTCAGTGAATGGTCACTTTACCCCTTCCTCCATCAGCCGATTCCGTTGCCCCTTGTAAAATTCTTTTGTAAACTCAGAGTGATGTAATGCCCCCAGTTTTTCTGAAATAGCAAGTGCAAAGTCAACATAGGCATGGCCCTGTGCGGTAATGACATTACCTGATTTTACAACCGGCTCGTATCGGAAATTCTCCTCTTCAAAGCAACCCAGAAAATTACGTTGCTCTTGATGGAGAGTGACTGTATATGGCTTCCCTTCAAGTACTCCTGCTCTTGCTAACACATACGTACCACTGCAAATGGCTGCAGTTAATTTATTCTGTTCATGTAGTGTTTTTGTTATATCATATAGTTCCATCGTGTCTTTGACATTGATCAAGTCTCCGCCAGGGATAATTATCCCGTCATAGTCCGTCGGGTCCACCTGCTGGTACATTAAGTGCGGCACAAATTGCAAACCTGATTCCCCGGTTATCGTTTTAAGAGAGTCCGCAACGGTTATAATCTGGTGCGTCCCTCTTAGCATTGCCGTTGCCACGGTTATCTCAAATTCAGAAAACGAATCATATATGGCGAGTAATATTTTTCTCATAAAAAAGCACCCCTTTACACTAGAAGTTCTACAAGTTTGACACATTTCCCTTCTAGGATTCTATTATTAAAAGAGGTGCTTGTAGAACGTAAAATTACTCCTCGATTCCCACAAGTCCTTTAAACATTTCTACCCCGGTTTCAATAATTTCATCGCGGAAATCATATTCGTAGGTGTGGATGGATGGATGATTCTCACCATTTCCTATATAAAAATAAGCACCTTTTACAAGTTTTAGATAATGGCCATAGTCTTCTGATGCACGGTATGGTGAGGTTAGCTCACGTAAGGGATATCCTTTTACTGCTGCAACTTGGCGCACTTTATTTACCGATTCCTCATGATTAACGGTTTCCGGAAATTCATCCCGATACTCAAAGCTAACGTTAATGCCATGCTCTTTTCCAAGTTGAGTCGTAAGATTCTCGATATTTTGCTGAAGCGCATTTAGTTCCGCCTCTTTTTCCGCACGAATGGTTAACCGTAGAACACCCCTATGGGCTGCAATCCCGTAATTCTCCGAGCCAATATCTACTTGAATGATCGTGCATAGAACGAGACCGTCATATTTTTCAGGTGCCGTTAACTCGGGTAGAGTCTCAATGATTTTAGCGATTGCAAAAGAAGGATTGACTCCATCTTCAGGTTGGCTAGCGTGGGCAGGTGAACCAACCATTTCAATGGACATTCCTTTAGAAGCACAGTGGGCTGTCCCATCGATCACATGCACGGCCTTGAATTCGATGCCCGACATATTGTGGTAGCCGTAAATTTCATCGACTTTTTCTTCAATCATGATTTCAGCGCATTCAATGCCACCTTGCCCTGTTTCTTCTGCATGCTGAAAAAGGAAAATGATATTTTGATCCGCCCCTTTTTGATCTACCTCAAGAGCAAATCCAGCAAGAGTGGCGGAATGACCGTCATGTCCACATTTATGGGAAACACCTGGATTGTTTGATTTCCATGGAAGGTCAATTGTTTCGGGAATAGGGAGAGCATCAAAATCCGCTCTAAATGCAATCGTGGGTCGATCCTCACCAAATGTATATTTCGCATAGAAGTATTTCCCCTTGTCGATAATTTCGATGTTTGTTGTATGTTTTTGAAGAAAGTCGATCAAATGCTGTTTCGTCCAAACCTCCTGATAGGACAATTCGGGATTCATATGTAATTCACGACGTAACTGAATCGCCAACTCTAGATTTTTCTTATCCACTGGAAATTCCCCCTATTATTCCCCTTAATCACAGCCCAGCTTGATTACTCCTTAAATTTATATGAAACAATCAATTTTGTATGTGGTAAATACTCAAAGGTCATATAACGTCCAACATGTTTGTTTTTAATTTTTGTTGATTCAAACCATTCGCCGTTAACCTCGACCTCATTGTCCCAGTCTTTTCCTACATCATCGACATACTCAATATATCCTTCTTCTGAAGAATAATCTCTTTGCATGACATGTGGGAAATCTTTTATATACGGAACGCTTACATATCCTAAAAATACGGCAACGATTGCAAACGCCAATAGCGCCCCCGTTAACTTCATAAAACTCTTAACATCCTCAGACGGTTTACTCTTTTTATTTTTCTTAGGTTTTGTCTTTCGTTCGCGAACTGCCTCAATTCCTAATGCCGTAATGATCCAAGGTATGATAATAATAGCCATCAGAACAACAGCCAAACAAAAAATAAGCGTGAACCAATAATACCACATTCGTTCTTCCACTCCCCTGACTCTCCATGCTGATTACCGTTAATTCCATTCTACTGGAAATCATCTATTGTATAAATAAAAAATCGACAAGTAAGACACTTGTCGATCACATTCTTTATGGTTTTAAGACAACCTTGATACAATTATCTTCCCTATCGTTGAAAATTTTATAGGCATGGCTTGCTTCATCTAGAGATACCTTGTGCGTGATGATATCCGTAGGATCGAATTCCTTGTTGACGATTTTTTTATAGAGCTCTGGCATGAAATGAACGACCGGAGCTTGTCCCATTTTTAAAGTGATGTTGCGAGAGAAAAAAGCACCTAATGGGAACATATTATAATTCGCACCGTATACTCCAGTCAGTTGGACTGTACCGCCTTTTCGAACAGCCTTTGTTGAAATTTGTATGGGGCCAAGAGTTCCACCTTGTAGCTTTAGCTTTTGCTCGATAAATTCAAGAGGTGACTTTTTCCCGTCCATTCCAACACAATCAATCACGACATCAGCCCCACCACTCGTGATTTCCTTTAAATGTTCTCCCATATCGTCATGCTTTGTAAAATCAAATATCTCAACTTTATTCGTGGCTTTGGCATGTTCCATTCGGTAACCGAGATAATCAACCGCGATAACACGTTTTGCACCCTTCATCCAGGCAAACTTTTGTGCCATTAAGCCAATCGGCCCACAGCCCAGAATGATGACCGTATCCCCCTTCTTTACTCCTGCATTCACCACACTCCAATAGGCGGTTGGTAGAACATCACTTAAAAAGAGTAAAGCCTCATCTTCTAATTCACAGTCTTCTGGAATTTTAAAAGGAGTAAAATTGCCAAATGGAACTCTTAAGTATTCCGCCTGGCCACCTGGGTGGTCGCCAAATTTTTCGGAGTAGCCAAAATAGCCACCTGAATCGTAATGAGGATTCGCATTATCACATTGACTTTCTAATTCGTGTTCACAGTAATAACACTTTCCACATGCAACTGTAAAAGGAATAACAACGCGGTCGCCTTTCTTTACATGAGTGACGTCAGGACCTACCTCTTCGACAATTCCCATTGGCTCATGTCCAATCACATAGCCATCTGGCAAAGGGAAATTACCTTGATAAAGATGGAGGTCGGATCCGCAAATGGCGGTTGAGGTGATGCGGACTATCACGTCATCGCTTTTTATAATTTTTGGAGCCTCTACTTCCTTGACCTTTACTTTATATGGATTTTGATACGTAACAGCCTTCATGTTCACACTCCATTCTTAATCGTTTACAGGTTATTTTTTACGTCATGAGGGAAGTTATGCTATAAGCGTTTTGGCATAAAAATCCTGCGTTCGTAAAAGCTAAAAAATGGCGAGATAAAATAATTGACATACTTGTATATACAGGTTAAACTGAAAACGTAATCACAGCTTGTATATACAGGTTGGTTAAAGAAAATATCCTTTAGTTTAAGGGGGAAAAAACATGAGTAAGTACACAGATCCTGCGAAGGAACTGCTTGACCATATTGGTGGGAAAGAGAACGTTGCCGCTGTCACACATTGTGCAACAAGAATGCGCTTCGTTTTAAACGATCCGAAAAATGCAGATATAGAAAAAATTGAAGGTATCGGGCTAGTAAAGGGTACTTTTACACAAGCAGGACAATTCCAGGTCATTATTGGAAATGAGGTTTCTACGTTTTATAATGAGTTCGTCAAACACGCTGGTGTTGAAGGAACGAGTAAGGAAGAAGCAAAAGTTGCCGCTAAGCAAAACATGAACTGGCTTCAACGCATGATGGGACATTTAGCGGACATTTTTACACCGCTTATTCCAGCCCTTGTCGTTGGGGGTCTGATTTTAGGTTTCCGAAATGTCATTGGTGAAATTGATCTAGTTGATAACGGTACAAAAACAATCGTGGAAACATCTCAATTTTGGGCTGGTGTTCACGCATTCCTTTGGTTAATAGGCGAAGCTATCTTCCACTTCTTACCAGTAGGAATCACTTGGTCGATTACGCGTAAAATGGGAACCTCACAAATCCTTGGAATTGTGCTAGGAATTACGCTTGTATCTCCTCAATTACTGAATGCATACGCAGTTCCAAATGCAGAAGAAATTCCAGTTTGGGATTTTGGATTCACAACCATTGAAATGATCGGATATCAAGCACAGGTTATTCCAGCTATTTTAGCAGCATTTGTACTTGTTTTCTTAGAGCGTTGGTTACGTAAGATTTCACCAAATGCAATCTCAATGATTATTGTTCCGTTTTTTGCACTCGTCCCGACTGTCTTAATCGCTCATACTGTTCTTGGACCAATCGGTTGGACAATTGGATCTTGGATTTCTGATGTTGTCTACACAAGCTTAACTTCAGCCTTTGGTTGGTTATTCGCAGCAATCTTTGGATTTGCCTATGCACCACTTGTTATCACTGGTTTACACCATATGACAAATGCGATTGACCTTCAATTGATGAGTGAGTTTAATGGAACAAACCTATGGCCAATGATTGCCTTATCTAATATTGCTCAAGGTTCTGCCGTTCTTGCAATGATTTATATTAATCGTAAAAATGAAGAAGAAAAACAAGTTTCCATCCCAGCATGTATCTCTTGTTATCTCGGTGTAACAGAGCCTGCGATGTTTGGTATTAACTTAAAATACGGCTTCCCGTTCCTTGCCGCGATGCTCGGCTCAATGATTGCAGCCATCATCTCAGTAGGTAGTGGGGTTATGGCGAACTCAATCGGAGTTGGTGGAATCCCTGGAATTTTATCCATCCAGGCTGGTGACTGGCTAATGTTTGCGATTGCGATGCTTGTAGCGATTGTCGTACCATTTATTTTAACTGTCATCTTCGCAAAAGCTAACGTTGGTAAAATTTCATTCGGTAAAAAATAATAATGGTGGGAGGGGAAAATTCCCCTCCCTTTTTTCGCATTAACGCGGTAAAATGAGAATAATTAAATATTTACATCGATTGGGGATTCTTTCATGAATAATAAGTATCTAACAATCTATAGCGATTTAGTAGAAGAAATTAAAAATGGAAACATCAAAGCGAATAGTCTTCTACCTTCTGAAAATGAATTAAAGGAAGAATACAATACCTCTCGCGAAACGATTCGAAAGGCATTGAACCTGCTTTCACAAAATGGCTATATTCAAAAAATGAAGGGCAAAGGCTCTATCGTGATTGACGTGAATAAGTTTGATTTTCCAGTCTCAGGGCTTGTGAGCTTCAGAGAGCTATCGGAAAAGATGGGAGAAAAGCCGATAACGAATGTGCATGAGTTGACGGTTGGTAAGCCAGATACATTCATTAAACAACAGCTCCAGCTCTCTAGTAAGGATCAAGTGTGGAAGGTCATCCGTACAAGGGAAATGGGCGGCGAAAAAATTATCTTGGACAAGGATTTTATTTCGCGAAAGTATGTCCCGGAGCTTACGAAGGAGATTTGTGAGGAATCGATCTATGCCTATTTGGAAAATGAACTGAAGATTACCATCAGTTTTGCAAAAAAGGAAATTACGGTCGTGGAGCCAACAGATGAAGACCGCGAGCGACTCGATCTAGATGGTTTTCATAATGTCGTAGTTATCAAAAACTATGTGTATTTAGATAATGCGAGCTTATTCCAATACACAGAATCCCGCCATCGCCCAGACAAATTCCGGTTTGTCGATTTTGCACGGCGAACACATTTGTAGGTTGTAGGTGGGGTTTTTACCTGGGGCTAAGTAGTGTGAATCAAGGCGGTTGTGAAGTTCTCAATGTGGTTTGCTGGTTCGCATATGGATAATACTAGGAGATTGCGAACCTGTTAAGGCAATTATCTGGTTCGTATTTGGATAATCTTAGGAGTTTGCGCGTTAGTTAATCCAGTTACCTGGTTTGCAGTTGGATATTACTAGGAGATTGCGAACCTGTTAAGGCAGTTATCTGGTTCGTATATGGATAACTTTAGGAGATTGCATACTATTTAATCCAGTTACCTAGTTCAGAAATGGATATTACTAGGAGATTACGAGCCTGTTAAGGCAGTTATCTGGTTCGTATATGGATAACTTTAGGAGATCGCGTGCTAGTTAATCCAGTTACCCGGTTCGCCATTTGGATATTCCTAGGAGATAGAGAACCTGTAAAAACAGTTGGCCGATTTACAATTGGATAATTATAGGATATCACTTTCCGAAAGGGGTCCAACTGGCCCCCTTTTTCAGTTTGTCCCACAAAAAACAGGATGGCCCACTAAAGGCTCATCCTGTTTTTTCGTTATTAGCGAACTGTTTTTAAAGCTCCGCTCCAAGATACAACTTGGTCTAACATTAGGTTTACGTTGTCTAGGTGTAGATCTTGTGGTTTGAACTCTGAACCATTTTCGAAATCTGTGAATAATGAAAGTGTTGGATGTGTACGAACGTCCGCGATCATTAATTCACCCATGATTCCACGTAGGTGTTCAGCAGCACGTGCACCACCAGTTGAACCGTAGCTTACGATACCAGCAGCTTTGTTGTTCCAAGCTTCACGAGCTAGGTCTAACGCATTTTTCAATGCACCAGTGATAGAGTGGTTATATTCTTGAACGATGAATACGAATCCATCAAGATTAGCTAATTTTTCATTCCAAGCAGCGATTCCAGGTGCATCAGCTTCACCTAGGAATGGTAATTTGAAGTCTGCGATATCTACGATTTCGTAGTTTGCATCTCCACGCTTATCAGCGATTTCTTTTACCCATGCTCCTACTTGAGGACTAACGCGTCCTTGACGAGTACTACCTAAAATAATACCAATGTTTAATTTTTCGTTTGACATTACTTGTTCCTCCTTTTGTTGATTACCAAAAAGTTTATCTAATAAACCCATGATGTACTCTCCTTTTTATATATTAAAGGATATTTTTGTAAAATACCTTTAATTTATTTATCTCCGAAGTAAATATCTTAACTTCAAGATAAATCTTATAACAAAACAATTTTCTTGTCAACCAAAAGACTTTTAAATAATTTGTACTTTTTCATAATAAAAAATAAAAGCGCCTATTACATGATAAGCGACTTTTACTTATTTCTTATTCATCTAGGTTTTCTTCTTGTCGTTTTGTTCTCAAATGGTGGATATATAGGATTGGGATGAGGCCGCAAACAAAAATAATTCCCCCCATAATCAATCCGTCCAGTATCCCAAACCCATCCGTAAAGTTAACAGCAATACCTATAATGACCGAAATGGTTGTTAATATTAGTAGAGAGAGAACGGTACCTTTTTTAGGAGATTTTTCACTACTTTCATGGTCTACACTTATGTTCATTGAAAGATATAAAGAAACAATAGTCGTGATCATGAATACAATCCATAAAGGATTTTGTCTCATCCCATCCATCCCTTTTGTGATTAAATCATATCCCAATATCGCGATAATCCCAATGGTTTGAATGATATACGCGGTTCGGACATTTTGTAAGTTTTTTAAAACTAAACGCTCATCTTTAATCTTTTTCATTTCGTGCCACTCCCTTTTTCGACCCAAAATAATTCATCCAATGTTTTATGAACGGCATAACATATATCTAGACACAACTTTAAGGTTGGGTTGTATTTTCCTTTTTCTATTAAACTAATCGTTTGGCGGGTAACTCCAATTTTTTCAGCTAATTGCTGCTGGGTTAAATCTGCTTGTATTCGAGCGATCTTCACGTTATTTTCCAAATGCTGTAATCCCTCCTTTTATTTATTGTAACATATACATTACATTATGCAATATATATATTACATACAAAAGAATAAAAAAGATCAAATCGAATTTGATTTGATCCCAAATGCTATTTATCGAATCGGGTTGCCTGCACGTATTTTTTCTGGAATATGTCTTCTAATCGCAAATATCAGTTCACCAAGAAAGTACAAGGCAACTGTTGGCCAGATTAAAGCCCAGAAACTTCCTACAGCGCCATACAAAGTGACAAGCCTTGGATGAACATAAGCTAGGCACAAGAGAGAGAGCGCAATCCAGCAAATGGAATAGGAGAAGCAAATATGGCCTTGCAGTTGGAACTTATGGCCAGAGTAGTCCCACCATTTCTTTCCGAAAAACCACTCAAGTAGGAATCCGCTGCAATATTCCACTAATGTTGGGATTAGAAAACAGAGAGCCAACACGAATGTCCAATGCATATCTTTTCCGATTAAAAAAACAAGCAACAATGGTGCGAACCCGTACATGGGCTTAAATGGCCCAAAGAAAAAGTTATCCTTAAAGAACACTCGCTTCCTTGCATAGCTATAGCTATTTTCCAAAAGCCAACCGAAAAATGAATAAATGGTAAAGAAAAAGACAATCGCCATCACTCCATCCCAGGAAAACAGGATCGGCATCTCAAAATCAAAACCACTTACTAAACCCTGAAACATTCACAAATCACCTCAAGGAAAATATTCCTAATTAGGATTAACACACTCAAATGAAAATATACAAGAGTAGTGTGGATATCAGATCCTAATAAAACATAGTCACCCATAACCCAAAAAATAGCGCCTGGTTCAATTTAATAAATACCAGGCACTACTTTTATCGGGTACGTTAGCGTGACGCTTTTGGAGGTTGGCACACGTCACATTTACGTTGATGATTATTTTTAAATTTGGTAAATGTCTTTTCAAAATTGTTCCCACATGCACATTTAAATAATAATTTTTGAGAAAAACCGTGATATTCTGTCGAGAGCAACTTGCTCTCCGAATTTTTCTCAACAAATTCGTTAATTTTGCCGATTGTCCATCGTTTATTCATTCTTATACACCTCAAATATTTGATCGCTAGGCGAAATCTTTTCTAAGCATCCGTTCGACTTAGCCTCTAATTATAGCATGTACTGAAAAGGAATTAAATATGGGCCACAGGGACAGGTCCCTTGACCCACCCACTTGGGACGAGGGACCTGTCCCCGCGACCCACCTCAGTTAATCTTCTTTATAATGTTTTCTATTACGGAATTAATATCTGCATAGCCATGATAACGAACATATATGACATTTTTATCTTTTGACGCGAATACTTCTTTCATTTCTTCATCTTCGTGAACAATCAAAAGGTCAAAATCGGGATGCTGCTTTTCAACATACTCTTCAACGGCATTTTCATGTCTATACCAATCTATCAAATCATATACTAGATTATCCGCTATCGCTGGAATACTGAGTTGATAAAAGTTTGTAGAAATACTTGGTGAATATTCACCGCTCCCGTCCTTCCAATTCTCCCCTGGAATTACTCCGTTTTCGTCTGTTTCATATTGAACGGGTGCAAAAGGACTCCAGTTATATGAAATCCGATTCGACCAATCCACATTATCGCTCATATATTCAGATTCTCCACGAGCTAAAGCAGGGTTCTGCTCGACATCTGCTAATCTCACAATCGGTAAGTTCGGACTCTCTACCGGCAATGTTTTCACATCCGATTTAACCAGTTGTGTGAAAGGAACGATAGCAGTGAGGCATGAAACGATCATAAAAAGAAAAGCGATCACCGTATTTATTCGATGGTGCTTCTTCCATGGGGCATGATGGTCAATCGGTTTTCCTTCTATCAATTTTTTTCGTAAAGCACGAATGGAGATAGCTGCTAGTAGGGAGTTATAGGCCTGATATCCAATTATGATGGATAAAATGGTTTGTACAAGAACCGTTCCCTCAACCAAATGGTAGATTGGTGCACCACCAAGAAACCAAATTGAAGATGCCATTCCAATGATTAAAAGCACTGCAATAACAACAAAACGAGCAGTTACGGCTAATTTTTTATCAAGTGTCTTTAATGTATACGATTGCTCGGCAGGGTCTGTATGTAGCTCTGGTGCCTCACGCTCCACTGGTGATGAGAACACATGGAAGCCTTGATAGCCCGTCACATAATCCCATCCGCTTTCCGCATACATCTCAATTTGTTCAGGTTTTATTTTTCTTTTCATTGGAACATCGATTCTATATCTCATTTGTTTAGGTTCACCTTTAACAAAATGAGCAAGATGAATTCCCATCTTTTTAAAATGGTATCCCTTCGCCGCCATGTCAGCAAACCAACTTTCATGCTCACCAATTCGCCAATAATCACTAGGACGAAGTTTACGGACGATCTTATTCATGTTCGTCACCCCCCTCTAAAATCTTTCCATCCTGAATCTGGGATTTTAATCGACTGTACTCCATTCGTAATGCTTGCTCCCCTTCTGGCGTTATTTCATAGGTTTTTCGTCGCCCATCATCTTCTGCTAATGAAATCAGGCCATCCTTCTGCATTCGTGAGAGCACTCCGTATAGAGTTCCTGGGCCCATTTTTACCCTGCCATTCGAAACATCCGTAATGGCTTGCATCAACTGATACCCATGATTAGGATGCATTAACGCAAGTAACACATAGTACATCGCTTCCGTCATCGGTCCCCCATTATATGCCATTCCTTCCACCTCTTCTTTCGTGGGACACAGGGACAGGTCCCTTGTCCCAAATTGGGATGAGGAATCTGTACCCACGTCCCACACCAGTATTATGCGTCTCGATATTATGTATCACGATATATCGTATGACATAATAGTACTTTAAAAAGTATCTCATGTAAACTATAAAAAAAGCGATTGCATTCATTTTGTTGCAATCGCAAAAGTAATTAAGTCTTTTTAGGTTTAGGTAAACAATCTTCCTCAGGCTTTATGTGAACCTGTTTCCAAGGCTCGATTCCTGCTTTTCGAAACTGGGCAATTTCAACATCAGTTCCATTCGTTAATGTGAAAAATAAAATACAATAATCCGCTCCATCCTTACCATAGAAGCAAATCGTTTTCATGTATCCGTTTTTCTTCGTTGGGTACAGGTGTTGAATCATTTTACACCATTCGCCATATTTTATTCCTACTACGGATTCTGCATCGTGGTCCCAGCCATGATATGGGGCACATAAAAAATCTTCTCCAGTCTTACTCATATCCGAAATACGAAAGCCTTCTTTTTCGTGTTCCAACTGGATAAATCCATACGAATAGCCAAAATACTCAACCATCAGGTCTTCTCGCAACTCAATCGTTTCAATTTCATAAAAGAATCTGATTTTCTGTTTTCCATCTGGCACTCGGCAAAGCTTTAGCAAACTCGTATGCCCGATCCCAGCAAACGAATCTACATATTTTTCATAGCTTAGTTTATTTTGATAGGCTTCGGACAAAAAATTATAGGCAATTGGAAATGGTATCTGACCATTACCGATGGAACCGCAACTCCTTTTTCCTAAACTTGCTGCCTCTCGTAAAATACTAAAATAGTTGATAAGTGTATCTTCAGGGGTTCTCGTTAATTCTTGTGGTAACTGGATTTGATCATGTGTTTTATCATAGTATGGATCGAAGAACTTCCAACTGTTAAATCTTAGATTTAAAGCTTTTAAGCAAGATGGCCGAAAATACTTTTGATGATAAGTGTTTATGTCCATTTGATTCCGATTTCGCATATTCATCACCCTGGTTTTAGTTTATGGGCGAGTGTAGGAAAGGGTGTTTTCATCAAACTTCAACAACAAAAAAGGTACATAAAGGACAGGTCCCATGCCCCAACTGGGACGAGGGACCTGTCCTTCGTGTACCACTTTATACTCCGCCATATCTTCTTTTGCGTTGTCGGTATTCTTGTAATGCCTTCATGAATTCTTCCTCATCGAAATCGGGCCACAATACATCGGTAAACCAGAATTCAGTATATGCCAATTGCCAAAGGAGGAAGTTGCTCAGGCGTTTTTCACCACCGGTGCGAATCAGTAAGTCCGGCTCTGGCAGATCTGCTGTATATAGGTATTGATTAAACTGCTGTTCATCAAGATCATCAAGACTCAATTTATCATTGTTAATGTCTTTAAGCATTGTTTTCATGGCATCGAGAAGCTCATGCCTGCTTCCATAGTTGAGGGCAAAATTCAGCAGAAGTCCGTCATTGTCTTTCGTCCGTTCGATTGCATACTGAATCGCTTCGCGAGTATGGGACGGAAGATTCTCCATGTCCCCAATCGCCTCAATCCGTACATTGTTGGAAATAAGTTCTGGTAGATAAAGATGAAGAAATTCCTTAGGCAGCCTCAAAATAAATTCTACCTCAGGCTTTGGACGCTTCCAGTTTTCCGTGGAAAACGTATATAATGTCAAAACCTTCACATCAAATTTGACTGCAGCCTTTACGGTTTTTAGGACGGCAGAAATCCCTTCCTTATGGCCAGCAACTCTAGGCAGGCCACGCTTCTGAGCCCAACGGCCATTCCCATCCATAATAATCGCGATATGTTCCGGAGTTTGATCTTCACGATAATCGAATGATTCTTTCGCTTGTTTCTGATTAAAAAAAGGAATTCTCATTGCCATATTTATAACTCCTTAAAAATTAGATTTTCGAGTGGGACAAGGGACCTGTCCCCCTGTCCCATTATTCGTCACTTCGGTACTCTAATAGATCCCCTGGTTGACAATCCAAGGCTTTACAAATCGCTTCTAATGTTGAAAACCGAACCGCTTTTGCCTTTCCATTTTTCAATATGGAGAGGTTAGCCATTGTGATTCCAACTCTTTCCGATAGTTCTGTTACACTCATTTTTCTTTTAGCCAGCATTACGTCAATGTTTATTATAATCGCCATTGTTATCACCTCAGACCGTTAAATCATTTTCTGTTTTAATCTTGATCGCTTCTTGTAAAAGTTTTTTGAGTAGAGCCGCAAAGACTGCAACCACCATCGAAGCACCAACAATGACCAATCCGATTAATACGAGACCTGGTGCATCATCCCACTGCGCTACGATAAACACGAATGGTAAGGCTAATACATATAAACCACAAATCGTGATGGCACAGGTTCTAATTTTCTTTAGAGCTATTACTGAAAGATCCGAGAAAGCAATGTTTTTGTCGATATAATTTAAAAGCCTGAACGCTTGGTATAAGGCAACGTAAAACGGAATCGCTGAAACATACATGAGAGTTAATATACCAAGTACCATATACCCCAACGTTGCTCCATTTGCGGCTTCTTCAAATGCGATACTCGCGACCCTTGGTAGCCCCAAAATACAGAGAGCTAAAACGGGAATTCCTACTATAATAACGGCCAACCTTAAAAAACGCGTTGAACTTAGTTTCATAACCTACACCTCATTTAATTAATGTCAATTTAATTTACCATATATTTTATCGTTTTACAATAAAATATTATTGAATTTTATTTTGTTTTTGTTGTTTATAGGATTATCCTTTTCATATTTATTAGACACAATAAAAAGCATTTCTGATGAGTGAAATGCTTTAAATCTTCGGCTCTATGTAGTAAGGATGATCAGGAGTTAATCATTCAATCCCTTTCCATTAAGAATTTGCTCGATATATTTCTCAACCCTTGACTCTCGAGTTTTTGATTGCTTAGCTCCAGAAAAATGAAGGATATATGCCCTTTGGCGTCCCGGAGTTAATGCTTCAAAAGCCGTTTTCAAGCCGGACACTTCATCAAATTTCGTTTGAAGTTCCTCAGGGATTGTAAAATCTGTTGTCTTTTTAAGTTTGACTTCCAAACCTTCTTTTTCCACCTTTATGGCTTCCTGAATATAGTCCTTCAAAATACTTTCCATTTCAACGATTTCCCCAACCTTGGTAAACCGTATTTGGCGCTGTGCCTGTGAATTCTCACCAGGTTTAACTAAAACACTATTGGGATCCTTTAACAGTGCACCCTTAAAAAACATCAGTGCACAGTATTCCTTAAAATTTTGTATGATCGCGATGTTCCTTCCTTGAGACGTATAACAAGGCAATCTCCACTTTAATTCTTCAGTCAAACCGCAGTCAAGATTGATCATTCTCAATTTCTCAAACTCTTCCTGCCACTTCTTTTCCTTTTGTAAAAATTCATCAACCTTAGGATTCATTCTACTATTTGTCATCAGAGAACACCCTTCATTTCTTAAATTTGGTTTGGTCATCGGTTCCTTGTCCCATTTGGGACGAGGAACCTGTCCCTGTGTCCCGGTCTATTTTATCATTTCCCAAAAATGCGTTGCTGCTTTTGAGGTTGGCACATCTTTTAATTTCATCATTACGGGTTCTAGACGAATATCAAAATTCCCGAACTCGTAAATCTGTAAATGCTGGTAAAATAATGATTTATAATTCATTCTTGGAATGATGGAGATTCCTAACCCACGATTGACAAGTGCGACAACCATGGGAATATCTTTGCATTCAACAACAATATTGGGTTGTACTTCATGGTCTTGAAACGCTTTTAATATATTTTCATGAAAGGTGACCTTCCATCGCACCTAGCATGATAAAAGGAAGGAGAGCAATTTCATTAAAAGTAGGCTGTGCTGAGAGCTCACTTGTTAAGCTTTTAGGAACAATGAGGATGGCAGGTTCTTTCTTCAGCGGCTTCATATCAAATTGCTCCGTATGACTCGGTCTAAAAAGTAACGCAAGATCAATCTCCTTTTGTTTTAACTTCGCTAATAAACTTTCCGAGTCCCCAGAAAAAATGTTAATTTTGATTTGAGAAAACTGTTCTCTAAAGTCCTCAATGTAATCAATCAACATATTCGAACATGCTGATGAGACCCCTATACGTACTGTTCCCGCGGTACCCTCTTCTATTTCATGAATCCGTCGTTTGACTTCTTCCATTTGACTTACTAATTGTTCAGCATATTGATATAACAGTTGGCCAGATTCGGTTAATTCCCATTTTTGTCGATACCGGTTAATTAATGTAGTACCCAATTCTGTTTCTAATTTTTTTAATAGCTGACTTAACGGCGGTTGTGCGATGTTCAGTACTTCAGCTGCCTTCGAAATATTCCCTTGTAGAACAATTTCCCTATAATACTGTAACTGACGTATATCCATTATTAAAAGCTCCATTATATGTTTTTATATATGATTTGTGTACTAAATATATATTATTAATATACCATTTCCCATGATAATATTGAAATTGGACTATTTTTTAGAGGAGGATTATATGAATCATAGTAACGTGACTATAAAACGGCTTAGTTTGTACATTATTGGCTTGTTTTTCCTTTCACTTGGTGTCAGCTTTTCCATACAGGCAGACCTTGGTGTTTCACCAGTCTCGTCTTTAGCTTATGCATTTGCGCTTGCTTCAGGGTTTTCGGTCGGAATGATGACCATAGTTGCAAATGTTTTATTTATTATTATCCAAGTGATACTAAGTAAACAATTCAATTTCAAAGAATCGATCGTTCAATTAGTAATTGCATTTTTATTTGGCTTCTTTATGGATTTAACCTTGTTCCTTGTGCAGCTCGCGCCAATGCCAGAGTCAATATTCATGCGATGGGCTTTTTTAATCATTAGTTTATTCGTAGTTGCAGTAGGTTTACTTGGTTATTTCACTGCGAAATTCCCCTTAATGCCTTTCGATCAATTAACTTTTGTGATAAGCGAAAAGTATAAATTAAAAGTAGGTAAAGCTAAAATTTCAAGTGACTTACTTAATGTTTGTGTAGCAGGAGTTGTCTGTGTTGTCACGATTCAATCATTAGGTGCAGTCGGGATTGGTACAGTAGTTGCTGCATACTTCATCGGTAAAATTTTAGGCTGGTTCATGAAGCATTTCCAAATACCGCTGTCTCAATGGATGAATAGAAACAATGTCAATGAGGCGATTGAAAAGAAAAACACGAGTCTTTCGTCTTGATAGATTCGTGTTTTTTCTTGTTGTTGTAATATGATGTAACTTACCTTCAACTAAGCATATTTCTAGTGCTGAGGGTACGATTAAGTCTTTTCTTACCCTCACAAAAAAAGCGCGCTACAATCGGTACGATTACAAAATAATATCTCCCAAACTAAAAAAGCGCCCGCAAGGACACTTTAATAGATTTATACATATCTCCAAATATACACGCCAACCGCAATCAATGAGAGCAGTATCACGATTGTATAGATGAGGGTCAGGGTGATACTGTTTCTCTTCGTTTTTTCGCGGTAGTTTGCGTCCCCTTTTCCTGCTATTAACATGGTTCCAATTAATGCAGCGATTCCAAGGATAATGACGATAGTAAACGCCGTATTCACTTTACTGTTTCACCTCGATTATAAAGATGTCTCATTTTCGATCATAGCCTTTTTCGGGAGCTTTTCGCTTGTTTCTTGAACGATGATCACAGCTGCAATCACCATGATAATCCCAACATATTGCCACA
This sequence comes from Ferdinandcohnia salidurans, assembly GCF_042680725.1. NCBI lineage: Bacteria > Bacillati > Bacillota > Bacilli > Caryophanales > Bacillaceae > Ferdinandcohnia > Ferdinandcohnia salidurans. The sequence goes on along the minus strand of NZ_JBHUEK010000010.1, from coordinate 3,637 downwards.
TTTGCAAGGTTTCTTGAAAGATAAAAAAGCCAATGATTGCTGCAACAACCGGTTCTATCGTTGCAATAATTGAAGCCCGGCTTGACTCAATATACTGTAAGCCTTTTGTATATAGGATAAATGCCATCATCGTTGATAGAAATCCTAATCCTATGATGTAAATCCAAGCTTTAATATCCGTAAACAGATTCGCTACGTTCCATATTCCACTGAACGGTGTTACTGCAACCGCTGCAAAAATAAACGTATACACCGTGACAGTAAGTGAATCATATTTTTTAAGCGCAAACTTGCCAAAGATACTATAAAGCGCATAAAAGAACCCGGATCCGATTCCCACCACTAGACCGAAGAGAGAAATTGTACCTGAAAAGCTTGGAAAGACTCCTACAACAAAGGCACAGCCCACAATGGTTACCACAAGAGCCAGGACTTTTCGGGTGGTGAGTTTCTCTTTAAATAATATTCTAGCAAATATCGTGACAAAGGCTGGTGCGGTATAAAGGAGAATCGCAGCAACAGAAATCGAAGTTTCCTCAATCGCTACAAACATGCACCAGTTAAAAAAGACAATACTTATAATTCCTGTACCAATAAAATATTTGCTGTCAGTTAGCTTCATTTTAAAGGCACTCGGATTTCTCAATAAAGCATATGTAATGAGAAAAATAGAGGCTGCGATTGCTCTCACAGCTACAACCTGTAGTGGTGTAAAGCCAATTGCGTACAGATTGCTTACAAATAAACCGATAATGCCCCATAACGCTGCACCTGCTGCAATAGAAAGCCCCGCCGTCTTTTTGTTCATTAGCGTTTCCCCCGATGGACGTATTGCCAATATGTTACCAGAATTCAAAAAATTTTAAAAGTAAATATACCATTTTCGGATTACCCAATTACACAAAGTCACCTAAAGCTTCAATTTTACATACAAAAAGCCGAGCAAACACCGTCGCTCAGCTTCTCCTTTATTTTACTTATCTTATAGGCACTTCAATTGTCTCATCATCAAAAAGAACTTTAAGGACCAATGGTTTATCTGTTTCTGAAACAGGTGTTGGAACTTGGAAATAGATATGAACATTTCCTTTTGTTAGGGGATTTACACTAGCCCCACCGAATTTTGTACCTTCCTCTTCCTCTGTTGCTGCTAAACTTTCAAACTCATGCTTGCCATCGTATAGTAAAAAGAATTTAACAGGCGCAAGTTTGTGTCCATAGTTAAAAATATCCGTTGTATCGTTATTAATGGTACCTGTTATATGAAGATAGATTTGAGAATCTGCATTCGTACTGCGTGTTGCCCAAATATCATCGGGCTTCGGATTAGAAACAGAAAACTCTTTTACAAACGACGCATTCGTAAGCTTAATCTCTACAGAGTCATTATCATAATAAAATACCTTGTCGGAATCAAATAAGTTTTCAGCAGGTTTTACTTCTTCTTTCTCATCGCCACCGGAGGCTCTAAAAACTTCTGCTTCCTTGCTATTTGTTTCTTCACTATCTTCTTCTGTTTCTTTCGTTTCAGTGTCTTCTTCCTGGGCATTTGTCTCTGTTTCTGTTATATCCGACTTAGACGTATTTGACTGGTCGTCACTTTTCTTCGATGCTTCATTCGAACTACCACAAGCTGTTAATAGTACTGCTAATACCAATGTAAAAAGTATACTTCCCCATTTTTTCTCCATCATATTCCTCCTATAAACCCACTCAAAAACTAATTATAGTATCCAAATTTTGGGCATACAACAGAATTGGTTAAAAATAGGAAATAAATCCCTCTTCTTAAATTCAAAAGACTAGACCTTTTAACTATATCCAACTAAAAACACATACTTACTGCCTATTTTTAAATAAATTCCCTTACCTTGAATAGAAATGATACTGATTTTTCCCTTTCCGTTTTGCTTCGAACATGGCCATATCGGCATGTTTCATAAGGACCTGCGCTGTATGGCCATCCTCTGGATAAAAGGCGATTCCTATACTCGAGGTCACGCTAACAGAAATGTCTTCGATAATGACTGCTTCCTGAATGGATTGGATGATTGTTTCAGCAAATTGCTTTGTCTCCTCTACATTTGTATTCGTTAGAAACAGATTAAACTCATCCCCCGCCATCCTTGACAACATTCCCTTCTCCGGCAAAAGCTCTTTTAAGCGCATTGATATTCGTTGAATGAAGATGTCACCCACATCATGACCATATGTATCATTAATCGCTTTAAACCCATCGAGATCTAAAAATAATAATGAAAGAGGTTGCCCAATTTCAATTGCCTCAGTCAATTTTTGAGCAAAGTATCTCCGATTTGGCAGGCCTGATAAGGGGTCATGGAAGGCGAGCTGGTGCATCATCTCCTCCACTTCTTTTCTTGCAGTAATGTCTGTAAAAAACACTTGGACAAATGTCTCTCCATGCATTTCATATGGGAAACCAGAGACTTCGGCATAAATGGACTGCTTATCTAGCCGAATCATTTTTTCTTCGATCGCTCCAACCGCCTTATCATTTCGGATTGCCTTCCATCTATTTTTAATAATTTGATGATAATCGGGGTGAATGAAGTCGAGAAAATGCTTTCCTACGATTTGCTTTACAGATGTGCCACCCAAAATTCTGATACCAGTAGGATTGATATAATGAATAATGCCAAACTTATGGATGGTGATCCCAACTGGTGCCAATTCTACTAAACGCTTGTAATGTTCTTCGCTCACTAATAATTGATTTCGCAGTCTGTCGTCCCTGCTTGCTTGAAAAAGGAGCAATACAAGCAGAATGAGAATGAAAATCGTAATAGCCGCTGCGATTGTGTATCCAGATAAAACATATCCTGAATGGCCACCTTGATGATAAAAATCAACTTTTTCGAAGGTCGTTGCACTCATTCCGGTGTAATGCATGCCTGCGATTCCTGTCCCTAGAAAGATGGATCCAGCAAATTCAAACCAAGCTTCATTTCGATATTTCGAAAATAGCCAGAATGTCACCGATGATCCGATAAACGCTGCTAAGAGAGAAAGCAGTAACAGTAGAGTTGCATAGGATAAATTGGCCGCCATTTGCATCGAACGCATGCTTAAAAAATGCATCCCAAAAATACCGAGACTCAGCAATAAACTACTAATCACCACTGTTCTCGTTTGTTGCCCTTTCGAGATAAGTGAAAAGGCAAGCAGCGATAACATCACAATTAGAAATAAAGACGCTAGGACGATCCAAGTATTGTAGGTAACGGTTACGTTAATATGGACTGCAAGCATCCCGATAAAATGCACCGCCCACACACCTCCGCCCATTACCAACGAGGCTGCAACCAACCAAAACATATCGCTTTTTTTGCTTTTCATATTTCGATTTATTAAATGAAGGGCAACATATGAAGTAAAAATACCAATCAGAATCGAAAGAATAACCATCCATAAATGATACTCTGTCTCGTAGCTACCATGGTTTGAAAATATCATTCAAAAACACCTTTTCAAAAATTTTGTGGCGATGCCGTTACCACCTTATCATTAGGATGGTTTAATGGGGAAAATACATTCAGAATACGATCGGATTACAAAGTAAGTATCCGCCCGTAGAACGGGCGGTTTTGATTTCGCCCTATAAGGGCACTTTACCAAC
>NZ_JBHUEK010000009.1:0-81105 GCF_042680725.1 Ferdinandcohnia salidurans | reverse complement strand
TGGTACGACTCTATAAGTTTCGTTTGCACACACGCAGAGCGTGTGGTTTAAAAAGACTAATAAAAACAGGCGCTACCTCTATTAAAAGAGCTGCGCCTGTTTATGTTTAATTACCTAATTGTTGGATCTGATCAATTGTTTTTGTTACGTTCTGCAACGTTTGGAATAACTCACTATTTTCAAGAAGAGCTGGGTCAAATTGTCCATTCTCGATATTATCAAGATACAAATTAACGCCTTCTTCTGCCTGTTGGTTATAATCAACTATTTGCTGATGAAGGTCCTCTGCGACTCCTGGTGGTTGAAGCGCGTTAAATGAATTCATGTCTTCCTGCATTTCAGTTAACATCGTTTCAAGATCCGCTCTTGCTTGTTCATCGGTAACAGCCTGTTCTGCTAGGCTGGGAGCCTCGTTAACAAATGTACTTACTTCATTGACATAATCCGTTGCCTCATTCACATACGTTAATGTATTATTAACATCCTCAAGGACGGAACAAGCCCCAAGAAATAGTAACCCAATTAAAGAAAAAACTAAAAATCGTTTCTTCACTATATCCCCTCCTGTTTTGTAAGCATACTTTATATACGATACAAAACAAGAAAGGTTTCAATGTTCTTACTGACCCCTTGTATTCAACCTTCAATTATACTATTGAAATGAATCTTCAAAAAGAACAATATGCTTGCGATTCCCAATTCCCTCACCATTCAAATCCCAATACGGTAAGAAATCAACTTTGATATGGTCGATATAAAAAGGCTCCTCCATAAGATTATGAAAAACATCGTCTTCTCGTTCAGTTCCACTGTATTCGATGACAATATCTAAATCACTTTCTTCATGAACATTACTGTATAGACGACTCCCGATAATGGCAATCTTTTTCACTTCAATATCAAAATCAGCAAGTGTCTCGTCAATATGAGACATGATCATTGATGTTAGTTCACCCTTGGAATATTGACTTAACCCGTACACCTCAACAGTACCCAGAATGACACCTCTATTCTTCTTTTAAATAATGTATACACCTTTAGTATTAACCGTGTGTCCCAATATTTAAAAGAATGTCATTATGGGTGACTGTCATTATCCAAATTTTCTTCTTTACAATAGTTGTTCGGGGAATCATCATCATGCAATTTAATGGAAAAAGACCTTGCGGAACATCCGACAAGGTCTTTTTGCTTATAACTTTGTTATTACAGGTAAGATAGATAAATAGATTTTATATCCTAAATAAATACCTAGAATTCCTCCAATACCAGATAAAGTTGGTGGTGCTGGAATCGGAAGTTTCGTCAGTCCAAATAAAAAACCAATCAGTAAACCAGCAAAAACAGCTAATATAATATGCAACATTATCTTCACCTTCTTCTAAAGTGTGACAAAATTTTTTAGTCACTCTGTATTAAGTTTTTGAAGCTCCCAAGCAATGTGCGCACTTTCCTCTAATTCTTCTAATGCAAAAAATGCTTCCATGATATCTTTACCTGGTACAACCGGGCCGTGATGGCTCAACAGCCAGCCATCACTAGCATTTACGCGTTTTTCAAATACGTTAAACAATTCTTGACTGCCGGGTTTTTCATATGGAATTAAGCCCACAGTTCCCAATTTCATTTTCAAATATGGAGTATGATCCGGCATACAATCTGATTCATTTAGATCAGGTAGACAACTCCAAAGCACACTATAAGTGCTATGCACATGAAGAACTGCTCCAGTATCTGGTTTAGCTTTGTATACGGACAAATGTAACGGCCATTCCTTGCTTGGTTTTATTTCATCATATTGAATTCCATCCAAGTCCATAACAGCAAACTCTTCTGGTTTCAGAGTTCCAAAGCATGTTCCGGTCGCAGTCACATAAATTTTATCTTCATGTAGAAAGCTTAGATTCGCAACACTTCCACTTGCTTTACCCCGCTGAAAGAGACTTTTGGCAACCCAAATAGCATCTTCAATCTTCTTATCTAATGTTTGATCCATTTTTACCACTTCTCTCTTATGTTAAAAATAAGGCTTGAAGGAAAAAATCAGATTTTCCAAAGTTTCCACTTTTAAACACCATTCGAATTCGATTATCTTCTATTGGTATCATGATGGGTACTCCAGGCGCGATACTATCTCCAATATGGTATCCATTATACCCAAGCCTTTTTGCTACAGCTCCACTCGTTTCTCCACCTGCAACAATGATTCTATGAAACCCAGCTTGAACAGCAAGTTCTGCTAAATCTGCAGTTGCCTTTTCTAATTTCCCAGCAACATCTTCTTTGCCTTGTTGCTGAATCCGTTTCACATTCTCAGGTGTATCGCTGCTATATACTAAGATTGATTCTTCTTTGTTTTTAGAAATCACATTCCAAATCTTCTCGACCGTTTCTTCACCTGAAATCAATTTAAGTGGATCCAAAAAATAGGTTTTACCACCTGATTTTTGATATTCAACAATCTGGCTTCGAGTCACTTCACTGCAACTTCCCGCTAATAGTAACGCTGGTGAATTAGATCGTTCAAATCCATCCGCTTTCGCATTTTCCTTATACATTTTCGCCAATGGGTATGCAAGGCCACTACCACCAGTTATAAGTTTGAGTCCTCCAAATAACTGAACCAGCTTTTCCGCATCTTCTTCTATCTCGTAATCTGGCACGATATAAAAATGTGAATGAGGACTTTGTGTTGTTATTCTTGTAATTAGTTCATCTACTTCTTCCTTGTATAAAGCATCTGACATTTTCACACTTGGAAATCTGCTTTGTGCATCCATTAAACGAACTAGATCACAATCCCACATTGGTGTAAGCGGATGATCCTTCATCGGACTCTTATGCAATGGAACTCCATTTACATATAAACATCCTTCTTTTACAGTACGTCCATTTACGGGAAGTGCAGGACAAAGAATCGTATAAGGAACTCCTAGCTCTTCCATTACAGAATCACAAATAGGTCCAATATTACCCTCAGGTGTAGAATCAAATGTGGAGCAATATTTTATATAAAACTGTTGTGCACCTTGCTCTTTTAACCAGCCTATCGCCTCGAGTGAATCTTTGACAGCTTCATTACGCTCTTGAGTACGTGTTTTTAACGCTATGACACAGACCTCTGCCTGGGGAGCCTCCTCCCCTTTTGGTACTCCATTGTATAAAACCGTACTCAGTCCACCTTTTACAAAAAAGGAAGCGATATCACTTCCTCCGGTAAAATCATCTGCAATAACTCCAAACCGCATTTAGATTCACCCCTTTTTATTTATTCCAAGATGATTTTTCTAATCATGACTGTTATTTAACCAATTGTGCCTCTTCAATATTCTTTTTACGTACTTCCACGCCCAACATATCTTCAAAGTAACGAATCATTGCATGCTTGTAGTAATCACCGTGTCCGTTTTGTAATGCAAGTTGATATGTTTGCATGGTTCCACTCAAGGTTGGTAGTGGAATTTGGTATTTCATTAATACTTCGTTCATACTTTCCATATCCTTATATGCTCTCTCTAGTGAAAAACTATGTTCAAAATTTCCTTCTAATATTTTAGGGATCAATGTTTTTGAAGCAAAACTTGATCCTGTTGCCGTCATTAAAACGTCACCAAGTTTTTCCGGGTCTAAACCAAGCTTTACACCAACAGGTAATAGTTCACTAAAGCTAGCACAACAAATATTTAATACACAGTTATTAATCATTTTCGTCAGTTGTCCTGCCCCGATTTCACCCATATAGAGAATTTGTTTTCCCATACGATCAAGCATAGGTTTTATTTTGTTAAATAATTCTTCGTTACCACCACACATGATACTAAGCGTTCCATCTACAGTTGTTCTCGGATGTCCAGAAATAGGACAATCCATATATTCAATTCCGTTCTCTTTACAGGTTTCTGCAATTTCGATGGCTCCTAAATAACTAATCGTGCTAAAGTCAACAATCTTCTGACCTGGTTCCATATATTTTAATAAGCCGTTTTCGCCTAATACAACACTTTTTACAATCTCTAAGTCTGGTAGACAGAGAAATACATAATCACTATCTGCTGTATCCATCACATTCGTTGTGGTTTTAATCTCTTGAGCCTTGAATTGCTCTAATGCATTTGGATTTGCATCACACACTAGATAATCATACTCACCTTCTTTTTCACCTTTTGCAAGATTAAATGCCATTCCTGTACCCATTACGCCTAATCCTATAAAACTTACTTTCATTGAAAATCTCTCCTTTTACTTGAAGTTTTTGCAGTTCTATGATGAAACTCGGATGGTATTGCATAAGTTCGTACTCACTAACTATTTACTTCTTCTCGCTCTAAAGCACCCATAACTGCATTTACTGCTTCTTTCGGACTTGTCAACACTGGAAGTCCTAATGTACTAGTTTCAGACTCTGCACATGCCTGTGTAATCTGAGCAAGAATAATCACTTCGCATCCTCTTTTTTTCAATTCGTCTGCCGCAAGACGATTAAGATGATTATGTTCTTCCTCATTACCAGCTTTTAATTCTGTCATAGCTTGCGTACTAATTTGTGTATCTACTACAACTTCTTTACCCAATTCGTTGGCAAGCTTCTCTAATTGTGCTTTTGTTGCTGGTCCCGATGGCGCAGTCGTTGCAACAACGCCTATTTTTTCGTAATGAGTAACTGCCTTTTCTAACATCGGTCGATCCACCGCAAAGATAGGTACAGATATGAATGGCTTAACCGTATCCACTACAGGGGTCAGTACGGTGCATGCTACAATAATCGCATCTACTCCCGCTTCTTGTGCTTTATTTGCCATATTGACAAAATCTCGAAATAATTTGTCATCGAGTCCATTAATTTGGTTTGCATGGTACTGAATATTTTCATCAACAAAGTTTAAAACCGTTACTTCTGGTGCTAATTGTTTGAATGCTGCATTTAAAGGTGGTACAGCATTACACGTTGCATGAATAATACCAATTTTCATCTCTATTCACCTCAATTTTTAGTAGTTAAAGTGTTTCATAAAGTCTACTCTATTGAGCAACCTCTACCTTACCTGATGTTTTTTTAGTACATCTATCATTTGATTTATATCTAATACTTTTTCATTAAGATTTAATGTATTACTTAATCGACTGATATGAGGCTGTTTTAACATCGCTTCTTCCAAAACACCAAGATTCCAGAAAATTTCTTGCTTATGATTATCCTCAACTACTCTTTTATTTGCCATCACGATGACACGTTCAAAGTTATTAACGACAAATTCCATATCATGTGTAATGGTAATAATTGTTTTCCCTTCTCGAACTAATGAATCAATAATGAACCCTAATCTTTCAATGGCTAATGAGTCTTGACCAGCTGTTGGCTCATCTAAGATAATGGTGTCTGTATCCATCGCAATTACCGAGGCAATCGTGACAAATTTCTTCAGAGAATAAGGTAAGTTATACGGATGTATATTTAAGAATGGCACAATTCCTGTCAATTCTGCAGCCTTCATTACGTTTTCTTCAATTTTCTGCTCCGAAAACCCAAGGTTTTTAGGTCCGAACCTGATCTCGCTTTTTACATCTTCATGAAAAATTTGATCATCAGGGTTTTGAAAAACATATCCTACCTTTTTAGAGATTTGAGCAGTAGTATAATCTTTTGTATTCAAGCCATCTATGATGACATCACCTTGTGTGGGCTTAATTAATCCATTCATCATTTTCACTGTTGTTGTTTTCCCAGCCCCATTTTGTCCAATTATGGCTACCGATTCGCCTTTTTCAAAAGACATGCTGACATTTTCAACAGCTTTAAAACCATTTGGATAACAATAGGTAACGTCATTTAAAGTTAAAAAGCTCATGATCTCACCCCTTGTAATTCCATCCATTGTTTCATCACTTGAACGGAGTCTCTTTCAGTAATAGGAATTCTTTCTGTATTCATATTATGTTTTCTCATTTGTAAATCTAATAGTGTATACTGGGTTAATCCTACACCATAGTCCTGTGTATCTTCTTCAGAAAGCACATCTTCCGTTCTTCCTTGTCTCTTAATATGTCCATCCTGAAGAACGACTACATAGTCTGCATACTCAGCAATTAATTCGATTTTGTGCTCTACTAATATAATTGTTTTTCCTTTTTTCTTCATAATATCGATTGTTTTAAATATTTCCTCTGTACCTTGTGGATCCAATTGTGATGTCGGTTCATCAAATATGAGAATATCTGGCTCCATAACGATAATCGATGCAAGGGCCACTCTCTGTTTTTGTCCACCTGATAGCTCATTCGGGTTTTTGTGTTGGATATACTCAATACCCAGCAAGCTAATGATGTCTTGAACTTTCTGTTTAATAACGCTAACTTCAACCCCTAGATTCTCCAGTCCAAAAGCGATCTCATCAAAAACAGTTTCCTTCACACCACAGATTTGGGTAAAAGGATTTTGGAAGACAAAACCAACCTTCTGCGCAAGATCACTTGTATCCCAATCACTAACATCCTTACCGTCAATCAGCACTTCTCCGCTTCTATCTCCCTTAAAAAAATGTGGAATAAAACCTCGAATAACATTACAAAGTGTTGTCTTTCCCCCGCCATTCACACCAATGAAGGCATAAAACTTTCCGCTTTCTATTGAAAGATTAATATCATGCAAGACCTTTTCACTTCCAGTAGGGTACTTGTAAGATAGATTTCGGATCTCTATTCCACTCATAAGAAAAACCTCCAGATTAAAATGGAAACAAATACAATCAATAATATTGCCCTTACTAAATTATCACTCTTTGTTTTTTCTAATTTGTGTAAACTTGTCTTTTTGGTCCGGGCTGTAAAAGCCCTAGATTCTAGAGTAATAGCTTTCTCATCTGTGCTTGAAAATGATGATAATATCAGTGGGGTTAATGCAGGGATAAATGCTTTCATTCGTATACTTAGATTCCCTTCCGTTTCCACACCGCGAGTTCTTTGTGCATCCATAATTCGTAATAAATGCAGCCTCATCTCTGGAATAATATTAAGTGCGGATGAAAGTACATATGTAGCTTTTGGCGAAACTCCTAATATTTCTAAAGAACGGGATAAATCATTAATTTTTGTAATCTGAAAAAATAAAACAATTGCTGATCCAACCGCTAATATTTTGGATGTTAGTTGTAAACTGAAATCAATTCCTTCTTGTTTAATGGAGAATATGCTCCATGACCATAATATGGTATCTCCTGGATAGAAAAATGATTGCAGAAGAAAAATCATAACAACAATCGATATCAATCCCTTAAAGACGATGTCTACATATAGTTTTGTTTTTCCAGCTACCATCGCAATAATTAAGCACAACACGGGGGCCAAATATGAATATATATAACCTGGTAAAAGTAATGGAGTTATCATCAAAAAGACGGCAAAAAAGAATTTAGTAGTTGGATAAAGATTTAGAATAAAGCTTCTTAGTTTTTTCATATGTGTATCTCCCCTTTCATATTAATGTTCATTTTTTCGCTGATTCATTGCAAAAAATTGGGTTAATACTCTCAAGCCCTCTTATATTCCTAAAATATATAAGGATAGTAGAAACACGACATAATGGGGTGAGTGGTGCAATGACCGTAGATTTATAGACATTTTCACCCCATGCTCTTATGAAATTCTTTTAAGCTCCAAGTTTATTATTATTGTTGTTATTAATGTATAAGTGACCATAGTTTTGTTTAGATAGATATTGATCTGACATCTTCCGAACAATCATATAGGCAACCATTATCGAAAGTATTTTATCAATACTTTCAACAAATATCTTTTGAGTAATAACTGCTGTCCATATTTCTTTGCCTGAAGCTAAAAGTACGGCAGTGATCGTATCTGATCCAGTTCCAGATGCTCCACCAAATACAATAACCGTTGTCGGAGTCGCAATTAAAATTGCAACAATTGCTACAATGAAACCTGTAATAGCAACCTTCCAAACATTTTTTGTCATCCCCTTTTTTGCCATGAGACCCACAACAATTCCTGAAGCCATAGCAACCGGCATAAACGCCAACTGAGTAGGGTTGAATATCCCAAATATTAGTTTTGAGACCCCACCTGTTACTGCACCAACCCAAGGACCAGCTACCATCGCAACAATCATCGTGCCAATTTGATTTAAGAAGAGAGGAATTTTTAGTAATTCAACCAATTCCCCTGCAACTACATTGACTGCAACACCAATGGGAATGAGCAAAATGGCAATAAGTGTAAAATCTTTTTTTATACTTTTCATATTTCGTCCTCCTTTTTATATGGGTTTTACAGAGTTATTTTCTTCAAGAATTCCATGCTCATTAGTAGAATCCAATCTACTACTAGCTTTTTTCTTCTCACCCAAGTTATGATGAATTTTTTCATACATTTTAGTGAAGTAAGGTTCATATTCATTCGCCAATTGAAGGCTTGCTCTACTTTTTTCAACAAGGGATTCATATTTTTCTTTTACTGATTGCAGGACCGCCTCTTCATCAAATGAAGTAATTTTACGATTCTTAAGGACCCATTCTCCCTTGACCATTACCGATTCTATTGAACTTCCATTCTCGTAATACACAAGCTGAGAAATGAGATCTGCATTCATTGCCAAAGCAGGTGATTGTTTGGTTAATAGCACTAGATCCGCTTCATAACCTTGTTTAATTTTCCCTCGCTTTTTCTCTTCACCTAGTAAGTATGCTCCGCCAGTTGTAGCCATTTTAAGCACATCTATTGGTTTTAGCCATTCGTTGAAGTTAGATTGTTCTTGTCGACTATGCATAACAGCTATCCTCATTGCTTCAAAAAGGTTATGAGAGATCCCACAATTGGAGGAATCTGTTCCCAAGGCTACATTAATCCCTTTTTGTAGATAGGATGAGACTTTTGCTCTCCCACTTCCAAGCATCATATTACTAACCGGATTATGAACAAGAGAAACACCATGCTTCGCTAAAATGTTTAGCTCATCATCTTCAAGCCAGATAGAATGGGGAGTGGACAGTCGTTTTGAGAGCAATTGCTGCTCTTGTAGTCTGCCTACTATTCCACCCGAAAACTTAGCATCCCCGATTTCCTTTTGAATTCTCGTTTCCAAAAGATGAGTATGAACATATGCTCCATGTTGATCACTTAATTCTTTACTTAACGCAAGCATTTCCTCCGAACATCGCTGCGGTGCATTTGGACCTATTAAAATTTGAATTCTATTATTCTTATCTTGCCACTTGTTAATTAGAGATATATAAAACGCTCTCATTACTTCGACTGATATTGGTGGCGTTTCATCAAGTTTCCTCTTCATTTCTATTGGTAACTCAACTGGAAGAAAATGATGATCTGGTACATCATGCATCATTGGTGCAAATCCAACTCTGATTGATGAAGCCTCATATGCTTTAAGTGCTGCTTCTGATCTTTTTATATGTGGAAAATGGTCAATACAACTAGTAACACCACTTTTGATCATGTCTATTAAACCTAAAAGCACCGCATTGTATATATCTTCATCATCAAGCGAATAGCCATATGCCGTTGTATATAGAGACCATATTTCTAATGGAAAATCGCTAGTTGTCCCTCTCAATAGATTCGAATAGGAGTGATAATGTGCATTTGTCATACCAGGCATTACAATCATTTCAGACCCATCAATTGTTTTATTGACCTGGATTGTTGGTTCACTCCCAAAGTCGTGTGGGATAACTTCTTTTATGAAGCCATCTTCCACCAAAATGCTGCCCTGGATGATATTGGCATGATCGTCCATCGTAATAATTGTGGCGTTTTTAATGAGAGTCGACATTATGCCACCCCTTTTAAGAACTTATCTAATAAAATGAATAAAGACGAAAATTTAGGTTTGTGACTGCTTTTTGAAAATTTTAAGATCAATTTACTTATAAGGCTCAACATATTGTGTTTCTAAAGTAGATATACGTTCGGCAAAACGTTTCGCCACACTCTCTCCGTCAACATCCATTAGGATCGAGGTATTGTGTTCTGAATGACCCCACTGTCCCGTAAACTCAACAACAGTCTGACCAGCTGTACGTTCCCCCGCTGTCTCAATCGAAACAAAAGCCGACTGTACTTCGAAGAGTTCAGGCCAAAGCGCATAGGCAACTGCTGGTACGTCATTAAAATAAACACCTGTCTCCGTTTCTGAAGATTGTTTGGCGGCAATGTATGCCTTACGTCGGAATTCAGCCGCCTCTAGGAGGAAAGCTCCTGGACGAGTATTCGTAACTCTAATGCGATCAAGATTTTCTTGTGAAATTCGCACCTTTGTACATACATCAAGACCTACCTGAACGATTGGCGCACCGGATTCATACATTACTCTTGCAGCCTCAGGATCACTTGCTAGGTTAAAGGACGCTACAGGGGAATAGTTTCCGGCAACACGGACTGCACCACCCATAACAATGATTCTTTTCACCTTCTCTGCAAGACTAGGGTCTATTGACAGAGCAAGAGCAACATTAGTTACTGGCCCCAACGCTAAAATTGTAATTTCATTTGGTGCTTCATTACAGCGCCTTACAATCTCCATTGCTGCAAACTCACTCGCCTCGGAAACAGTAGGGCTCGGGGCCTCTACGCCACCAAATCCATTGTTGCCGTGAATGTGCTTGGCGAAGTATGGTTGACGTATGAGAGGTTTGCTAGCTCCGCGGTAAACGGGAATATCAGTTCTTCCGGCTAATTCAAGTAATGAAAGTGCATTATGCGTTGCGGTTCCCACCTCAATATTTCCATACACTGTTGTCAAAGCTTCAACACGTAGCTCCGGAGACGCGAGCGCAAGATAGATTGCGGCAAGGTCGTCAACACCCGGATCAGTGTCGATAATTACTCGTTCCACCATAATTTTTAATCCTCCTTCTCTATTTTTTATAGAAGAATACCGAGAGGACACACATTAGCACTAATCCACCATTGGAAAGAGGTTTTGGTGTGTATCAGGGGCCTAATCGGCCCCGAACCTTCGATACTCTGTTTCTATTAAAATTGCGTACTACTAAACCAATTGAGCGTTTCTTTCTCTGTCTACACCTTCGCAAAAGCGACGTGTTTTGTCCTCATCTACTGGGTTCGTCATGATATCATCAATTTTTGCCCCATATCCAAAGACTGCCCCATCCGCATATTTTAGTAAGTGAGCAGTTTCAACTTTCATTCCACTGCCGATAATGATTGGAACATCAGGGACTGCATTCCTTACTGCCTCTAAATTCTCAATTGAAGGAGGTTGAGCTGATTCCTCTCCGGCAAGAATGATAGCGTCTGCCATCCCACGATAAGCCGTATCACGAGCCAAAACATCTATAGGCCGAGCCGCTAATGGAGCCGCATGTTTTGTTTGAATGTCAGCGAAAATCTTGACTTTATTCTCTAAACCAAGAAATTTTCGATATCTCGCTACTAAGTGCGCCGTACCATTGATTAGACCTTGGTCGGTCACGTAAGCATCTGTTAGGACATTAAGTCTAATAAAATCAGCCCCAACTGTTCCTGCCACTGCTAACGCAGATTTCCAAGAATTTCTTAAAATATTAATACCCATTGGTAGCTTTACTTCGCGGCGAATTTCGTGTGCAATCATTGTCATCGCTGCCACTGTTTCAGGTTCCTCTGTTTCAGGGTAAAATGGGTAGTCATTAAAGTTTTCTACCATAACAGAGCTTGCTCCGCCCTTTTCCAAACTTTTCGCATCACGAATTGCAGCTTCTAATACTTCATCGATATTCCCTTTATATAGGGGTGATCCAGGCAGTGGTCCTAAATGAACCATACCCAATACTGGTTTTTCTACTCCGAAAATATTTGTAAATGACGATTTCATAACAAATTCCTCCTCATTATTTTTAATTTTTTATTCTAAACCGAAGCAATAGACACTTTGTTAATTTCGAACAATTTCTTACTATTTAACTAATAGAGATGTCCTTTCTCTTTCTACACCTTCGCAGAATCGACGTGTTTTGTCCTCGTCAACTGGATTCGTCATGATATCGTCAATTTTTGCCCCATATCCAAAGACAGCTCCATCCGCATATTTGAGTAAATGAGCAGTTTCAACTTTCATTCCACTGCCGATAATGATTGGAACATCAGGAACTGCAGCCCTAACTGCCTCTAAATTCTCAATTGAAGGAGGTTGAGCTGATTCCTCACCTGCAAGAATGATAGCGTCCGCCATTCCACGATAGGCCGTATCACGAGCCAAGACATCTATAGGTCGAGCCGCTAATGGAGCCGCATGTTTTGTTTGAATGTCAGCAAATATCTTGACCTTGTTCTCTAAACCAAGAAACTTTCGGTATCTCGCTACTAAGTGCGCCGTACCATTGATTAGACCTTGGTCGGTCACGTAAGCATCTGTTAGGACATTAAGTCTTATAAAATCAGCCCCAACTGTTCCCGCAACTGCTAACGCAGATTTCCAAGAGTTTCTTAGAATATTAATTCCCATTGGTAGCTTTACTTCACGGCGAATTTCGTGAGCAATCAATGTCATCGCTGCCACTGTTTCAGGTTCCTCTGTTTCAGGGTAAAATGGGTAGTCATTAAAGTTTTCTACCATAACAGAACTTGCTCCGCCCTTTTCCAAACTTTTTGCATCACGGATTGCAGCTTCTAATACTCGCTCGATATTTCCATCGTATAGGGGTGAACCAGGTAGTGGTCCTAAATGAACCATACCCAATACTGGTTTTTCTACTCCGAAAATATTTGTAAATGACGTTTTCATAATAATTCCTCCTCATTTTTTTCTTATATTTATCATGAATTTAACATGGTTGACTTCTGGTCATATTCATTGAAATCCATTTATTTGTTTATTTCTATGAATCTTCTAGTAGTTAAAGTTGAATGTCGTACGGGGATACATTTATTCTTTGACCCCTGTTGAAGCAATTCCTAATTCGATTTCGTCGATAGAGAGTGCGACATCGGCATCCATACTTGGCGCTCGAAGTTGAGATGTAAGTCCACCATCAATGGCTAAGACATGGCCTGTAATGTAAGAAGCCTCAGGTGATGCCAAGAAACGAACTCCTTGACCTACGTCATGAGGCATTCCGAGCCTACCAAGTGGAATGAGAAGGTCAGGAGAGGACTCTTCCCCAACTGCCGTGCGGTTTTCAACCCAAATGGCACCTGGCATCACTGCATTCACTCGGATTTTCCATGGAGCTAGGTCAAGAGCCATTGCTCGTGTAGCCGCCTCTATTGCACCTTTTGTTGCGTCGTATGCGACACGATTTCGATGTGCGCGTGTAGCTCCCCCTGAACTCATATTGATTATGACCCCGCCCTCACCTTGGTGAACCATGGCTTTTGCCGCCATTTGGCTACAGTGGTAAAGACCATTAACGTGGATATTCATTAGGTTCTCCCACATAGCGTAGTCAGTTTTTAGAAAGTGTCTTTCTGAGAGTGGCCCGTGACCAATACCTGCATTGTTAACGAGCACATCTATACCGCCATGGAATTGGTGGGCTTCCTCAAAGAGTCTCTTTACATCGTCACTTGACGCTACATCCGTATATACGAATAGACCTTCGCCTCCTGATTCGATGATTTCCTGCACACAGCGCTCACCTGCGTCTGCGTCAATATCAGCAATGACTACCGACGCACCAATCTCAGCGAAAGCTAGGGCTATTCCTCGGCCGAGACCCTTAGAGCCACCGGTCACTATAACACGTTGCTTTTTTCTATCACTCAATTGTTTTCACACCCCATCTAATTTCAGTTATTAATTACGTTTGGGTAAAATTCTGAAGATAAACGACATACTTGATACACGATCATCTTTATTTCTACAGAATTTAAATAAAACGCTAAACTGCTAATTTACAGGCCACCAATATGTAAACCTTTTCATTTTATTTACTTAATCACCCCCTTAAATTTTTAGAAGTTAGGGTAATCTTATTTTGTATGATTAGCTAACATTGTTTCCTCAGCCAATTCTATAGTAGTATAATCCTCTAATGTATCGGAAACCCAGTATTGTAAATCTGCTTCCCTTTTATGGAGATAATTAGGGTCCCCATTAACTAGTTTCATAGGTATATCGTGTCCAGGTACTAAAATGCTGTTCTTCTTTTCTTTCCACATACTCCATAAATAATCAATTGAATTTTGGCTATCAGAGAGATTTAGTGTCATATCTACATTCCTTGATAAAAGCTCAGCCCTATTTTTAGCGGCATCTCCACTAAATATCAAATCATAATCACCATTGTTTACGCTGTATGCCAAATGACCTGGTGAATGTCCTTTAGTTTGATGCGCAACAATTCCAGGAACAATTTCTTCAAGATGGTCGACTAACCTTATTTGTGTCGAAGAATTTAATTCCTTAACATACAATTCAGGTACATGCCATCCTCCAGGTGGTTCATTTAATGCCCAATTCATATCCACTCGCCCCACTACAATGGTTGCGTTAGGAAACAATGTCCAATTTACACAATGATCCCAATGCGTATGGGTCAATAAAACCATAGAAATATCACTCGGAGACAAACCTTTGTCTCGTAACTTATCTAAGATTAGTGGCCTGACTCCGAAACTGCCGACATCAATAATAATATTTTGGTCATTATGGGATAACAAGGTAACTGTACTCCATCCAAGCCCCCCATGGGTTGAGGACTTTCCGGGAAATCCTTGAATAAATATGTTGTAGTCGAACATTACGATCCCCTTTCTTCTTAGTAATAAGTTTTATACCTTGAAAAACTAGCAAGAGATTGAAACAAAAAATGTTAATTGAAAAATAAATGTTATCTTTTAATGAAGATTAATACTAAAATTTCTGGATTGAACTATGTAAGTAAATGAACAAGTAAATAGTCCTAAAGGACTATTTCTGGAAACGTTTCCAGAAAAACCCACCTCCAACCAATTCATTATTGAAACTTACGATTTGCATAATTGAGGAGAAATGAAATACTGTTTGTTATAGATTCATGAAGGTGTCTATACATGTGAGGTTTCTTCTGCAGTTGGTTAATTGCACATATTCATTGATTGTTTATTTGTGTAAATATTGCAAATTTTTTCTCAGTAACAAAAAAAATGATTTAAATAGGTGGAAACGTTTCCACTTATTTAAATCAAATTATACATACTTGATAGAATACTTTCAAGACTTTTTTGAAAATTTATAAAATTATATTAATATAAAAATTAATTTCGAATCTATCAATATTATTCTGAATCATCTTTGTTCTGTTTTTTCACTCGATCACTCACTTTACCTCTATTTTCGTAGTTGATTCCCTTACAATAAGAGTTGGATAAAAAAGAATCGTTTCTTTATTTATTTGCTTTTCCTTAATTGTTTTAACAATGATTTCTATTGCCCTTTGACCCATTTCTCTAATAGGTGTACGAATGGTTGTCAGCATAGGAGACAAAATTTCTGCATATTGGGAATCGTCAAAACCAACAACAGATAATTGTTCGGGAATATTAATATTAAGTTTCCTTGCAGCTTTATAGATCCCTACAGCAATACTGTCGCTTCCCGCAAATATTGCTGTAGGTCTATTATTTTTTTGTAATAATTTCAACGCATTATTGTACCCGCTTTCAATATAAAATTTGTCAAAAATAACAAATTCATCATTTATAGGAACTCCACTTTCATTCAATGCTAATTTGTACCCTTGGTGTCTTTCAATTGACGCATAAGATTCAAAATCCCCACCAATAAATGCAATATCCTTATGTCCTAATTCTAGAAGATGTCTCATCGCTTTAAGTGCTCCATCGACATTATCAACTACTATTTCATTAAGAATTAAGTTCGGAAATTTGCCTCCTAATATAACAATAGGAAGTTCAGGATACCTTTGCTTCAATTCTTTAATATTTTCATCATCTACTTCTGGGGATGAAAAAATAATCCCATCGACTCCCTTAGCAATCAATAGGTGTATATACTCTGCTTCTTTTTGTAAATTGTTATCAGTATTACATAAAAAAATGTTAAACCCATGACTATTTGCTCGATCTTCTATTGCTCTAGTCAAATCTGAATAAAAAATATTTTTTATGTCAGGTATGATTAAACCAAGAGTTAATGTTTGTTTCTTAATCATTGCAGCAGCTACCAGACTCCCTTGATAATTAAGTTTCTTAACTGCATTAAGAACCTTTTCTCTCGTTTTTTCACTTGTATACCCACTCTTATTAAGTACTCTCGATACAGTAGAAATTGATACTCTAGCTTCTTTAGCGACATCCTTTATTGTTACCATCACAACACATCCTCATGGAAACGTTTCCTCATATTTTTCATACCTATTATTATATATAATTCTACAAAGTTTGTCGTTTTCCTTTTATTGCAAAAAGAACCATTGTAAATAAATAATGGTTTTTCTTAAGGATTTAATTTATTTCAAGACGAATTACATCCCCTGCAACTCATTAACCGTCACAAACCTATAACCCTCATCCTTAAGTGATTGGATGATTCCCTCAATTTCTGCTAAAACTTTATCGCTATCTTCATACATAGGGTGCATCAAGATGATGGAACCCGGAATTATTTGTTCTTTGACGAACTGGATCCGATCATCCGTTTCGGTGTAGAAGGTATCCGGTTCAATATTCATGGTGATTGTGTCTTTCTTTTGCTTGTAGAGATAGTAAGGTAATCCTACGAGCTTTTTACTGTTTGGTGGGCGGAAGTCAATTTCCCCTTCATACCCTGCTGTACGGATAAGTTCATCTGTTTTTTCAATTTCCTCTTTGATAAAGGATGGGGATTTGAAAATCATGCGGTTATGGGAATACGTATGATTCCCAAGCTGATGCCCAACTTCAGCGATTTTCTTTGCTTCCTCTTGATGGTTCTCGATATCTTGTCCAATTAAAAAGAATGTTGCCTTCACATCATATTTGTCCAAAAGCGGTAGGATTTCGTTCACATTTTCAGTCGGACCATCGTCAAATGTCAATGCAACCACTTTTTGATCCGTCTCAACTTGCTGCGTAAGACCGCCGAATAATTGGAATGACCTTGAGTTCATTAACTTGTAGCTGCCGAATAAAGCAAGAAAAATAATGATAATAACGAATCCACTTATTGCTAATTTTCTTTTCATCGTTAACTTCCTTTTCATTTTATTAAACTTCTATTATAGTAAAATTAACAGGATAATAGAAACCAGAATTTGGAATAGGAGATCTTCTATGTTTAAAAAGTTTGTTAAATCCTTTTTTGAAAAAGGCAATGAGATTCGAATCGAATTAGATGAATGGTATAAATGGTACGAAGAACCAAAGAAGTTCCATGATGCAGTTGTTGATTATTTAACTCATCAAGGTAGAAACGTAGAGACTTTATCCATTGTTAATTATGTAACGAGTACGAAAATTGCGGAGCTTATGGTTGATGGGGTAAGGTACGAGCTTACTATTTTAGCACCAAACCGAATGGCGCCTGCGCAAACTGTGGTTTTAAAGAAAATCGATTAAGCAAGGAGTCTGTAAGCGCGGACCGCGGGGACGGTTCTCTTGGTTCTCAATTATTTAGGGACCAAAAGAACCGTCCCCGTGGTTCTCTGGAACATAAAAAAGGGATATACCGAAATCGGTATATCCCTTATCTTTTTAAACGCAAGTATTAAGCTTTACGAACGTTAGATGCTTGTGGACCACGTTGTCCTTGTTCAACATCAAATGTTACACTTTGACCTTCGTCTAAAGATTTGAAACCTTCGCCTTGGATTGCTGAGAAATGTACGAATACGTCTTCTCCGCCTTCACGCTCGATGAATCCAAAACCTTTTTCTGAATTAAACCATTTAACTTTACCTTGTTCCATGTAAATTGCCTCCTAGTGTGATTGCCACACATTTGTTACTATCCTTGTTCGAATACCTTAGACGAAAAACAAAATGAATCTTTAATCTGAATATGAACAAAAATAATTCTTCCTTAGAATAACAGATATAAAAGAAAATAGCAAATGTTATTATGAAATGTTTTTTTTACAGGTCTTTATAATCGATTATTATCAACCAAAAATTAGGTACTTCCTGAACAAGAAGTACCCAATTTAGTCCAAATACTTTCAGCCCTAATTATAAGACAGTGCACTTATATCCCCTGTAACATCAATTTCAAATCCTAGGTCTTCTAACATTTTATGATCAGCTGAGCCTTCTTGGCCAACAGTTGTGAGATAATCTCCAACAAAGATTGAGTTGGCTGCATAGAGGCCAAGCGGTTGAAGGCTTCGCAGATTTACTTCCCTTCCTCCTGAGATGCGTATTTCTTTCGTTGGATTGATAAAGCGCATGAGGCAAAGTACCTTCAGGCAATAACGTGGGTTCAGCTCGTTTGTCCCCTCCAGAGGTGTTCCTTCAATCGCATGCAAGAAATTGACCGGTATGGAATCAGCATCTAGGACACGTAAGCTTTTTGCCATATCGACAACATCTTGCTTAGATTCTTTCATCCCCACGATGACTCCAGAACAAGGTGAGATTCCCTGCTCTTTAATCGTTTCCACGGTATCAACCCGATCTTGATAGGTATGTGAGGTTGTAATACATTCATGGTGATTTTCAGATGTATTAATGTTGTGATTATACCGATCAACACCCGCGTCTTTTAGTTTTTTTGCTTGATCCGATTTTAAGATACCTAGACAAGCACAAATTTTCAAATCATATTTTTCTTTGATTTCCTTTACGGCAGATACAACGTGATCCACTTCCTTGTTACTTGGTCCGCGTCCACTTGCTACGATACAATAGGTACCAACTTGCATTTGATGAGCTTTTTCAGCCCCTTTCAAAATTTCTTCCTTATCCATCATTCGATATTTCTCAATCGGCGCAGTTGAAATACTAGATTGTGAGCAGTACCCGCAATTTTCCGGACAAAGCCCAGACTTTGTATTAATAATCATATTTAACTTCACCTTATTGCCATAGTAATGATGACGAATCATGTAAGCACCATGAAGCAACTCTAATATTTCTTCATCTGGAGAATTTAAGATATCTAACGCCTCATCATTCCTCAATTCATAGCCATCAATCACCTTTAACGCTAATTGCTTCCATTTACTCATCTATTTTCTCCTCCATTTTTCTAATTAACCGATTTCTTCAAATTTGCAAAATAGCCCCGACTAACAAGTGTCCGTTCAAAGCGATGTGCAAATAACGCTGCACCAATCGCGAGGACGATATCTTTTGGTAACGGGACAATCATCCACAACCATGCCATAGAATATGTAAATCCTTCTGGGGCAGCCGCCCATAATTGATAGGAAAAATACATCCAGTTCGTTCCGAAAAGATAATTAATGGACATCCCAATGAGTGATGCAATGATGTATGTATGTAGCGCCTTATTTTTTTCGATGATTATTCCTGTGATATATGCCGTTAAAATAAATGAAACAATAAAACCAAAAGTCGGACTCAATAAATGAGTAAATCCTCCGCTAAACTTAGCAAATACAGGAACCCCTACTAAGCCTACAAATGCATACACACACATGCTAATCGCACCAAGACGACTACCTAAAATCGCACCAGCCAAGATGGCGAAAAAGGTTTGCAATGTGATCGGTACACCGCCAACAACCATAAATGGCGCAATCGACGTAACATTGGCACCGATTGCCATTAACGCTACAAACATTCCTACTAAACTAATATCAATCGTTGATAATTTCCTTTTCAATTCCTTAGCCTCCTTCTTTTATCTATATAATTAAAATAATGAGAAAACGGTTTATTTGTCAACCTATTTTTATTTTTAGTTAACATATAAATAATAAAAATAGGAGTCTCTAATGATGAGACTCCTTAAACATAGACTAGCTAAGGCAATTAATTAGTAAACTCTAAACGTTGTAGAGCCAGTACTGCTTGAATATCCACTCTTTGAAGCAGTGGCGTCAAGTCGATATGTTCCAGTTGCTGTGTAATAGTTTGTGCCAATTGACCAGGTTGCTACACCCGATGAATTTGTTGTTGCAGTTGATGTTACCGTTGTTCCATTTGGTCGTGTGATTTTAAAATTCACGGAGGCATTTGCAAGCGGAGCTCCATTTGAATCTTTGACTGTACTTGTAACATAGACGGTTTCGCCACGATAATAATAGCTATAGTTAGTAGATACCGTTGTAACTGTATCAGTTGAAGATGGTGGTGGAGGTGTAGTTCCGCCGCCCCCAGAAGCCGCTACAACTGCTGCATGTGCATCAACAATTCCATATCCGTATTGCGTGGAGCTACCAGCCTCTTGTGCTGTATCTCGTAAGATTTGTCTTGCTTGTGAGACTGAAATATTCGGATTCGCCGCTCTAATTAATCCCGCTACCCCAGCCACATGTGGAGTCGCCATTGATGTACCTGATAATGTAGTATAGCGACTATTTGGATAGGTGCTATAAATATTCGATCCTGGTGCCATAAGCTCTAAGCCAGATCCGTAGTTTGAAAAGCTTGAGCGTGTTCTGTTCGATGTTACCGATCCTACCGCGATTACACTACTATAAGCCGCTGGATACGAAATACTCGATGCCCCGTCATTACCAGAAGCTGCTACAACAATCGTTCCTTGCGAAGTTGCGGTTTGTACCGCCTCATCCATACTTTGATTATAGCCTCCGCCGCCAAGAGACATATTGATAACGTCTGCATCAATATTCGCCGCATATAAAATTCCCTGTGTAATTCCATATAAAGAACCTGACCCATCATCACCGAGTACCTTCACTGGGATTAAGGTTGCATTTTGCATAACACCAGAAACAGATCCATAGCTTGCAATCGTTCCTGCAACGTGAGTTCCATGACCTTGAACATCCATCGTTGTTCCACCGACAAAGGTTCTTCCTAAGCTCGTGTTCACAAAATTTGCTAGACTAGGGTGGTTATGGTCGATTCCAGTATCCAACACCGCAATTTTTACAGCACTTGAACCATTCGTAACTGACCATGCTTGCGGAGCCTTAATCATGTCGTAATGCCATTTTTGATTTTGATGAACAGCTTGAATTGTCGCTGTCCCTTCAATGGCCATCATCTTATAGTTTTCGGAAATATATCTAACTTTGAACCCGAGATTCATTAGCTCTTTACGTAATTCTTTTATGGCCATATTACTAGATTTGAACTGATCCGGAGAGTATTTGACTAAGTAGACTAAGCCCATTTTCTCGACTACTTTTTTGTTAAAATTATTATTTAGGAGTGGTTTGACTGAAGTATCTTCTACATGGAGAGTGTCTATGATTGAGAATCCTTTTGCTTTCAACGCATCATCCTGGCCTGTTAGACTATCTGCGCTCTGGATTGTGGAGTCTGAATTGCCCTTTTGTTTCGGTTCCACTGAAACGATTAGTTCGCCTTCAACAAAGTCTTGGTTCCCTTTTCCCGCATTGTCGGGCTGTTCGGCAAAAGTTACACCTACAAACATCGTTAAAACGAGTAAAAGCACAATCGCAAAACTGACTAATTTCTTCATTTACATACCTCCGCTTTTAGTTTTGAAAAACAACTCGTATGATATAAGTCAGTGGCACGCTCCCTTCTATGTATCGTGTATATACAGAAAAAAAGTAAATAAAGTCGACTTGTTGACCTTATTACCTTTGACTGTCAAGCTTATGTATTTCCAAGAATCGTTGATAAGGAATTGTTGAGAAAATGTAAATTGCGTTTGACGTTTGTAAAAATTGAAATGTCCTCTGCCTCCATTACACTACAATCTTCCAGTTGTGACCGTCAATATCTTTTGCAATATTCAGTTATTTACTACCACAAAATAATTTTCACACCAAACATGTACAAGCCAAAATATCTAATTTAACTAGTATTTTAGTCTTTCACATAGAATCACCGCTTTGGTGCGGTAATAGAAAAAATCAGGTAACCTCCCGAAGGAAGCACCTGATTCTTTTGGGGAACCATGGGGACGGTTCTCATGGTTCTCAACTTTTCAGGACCACAGGAACCGTCCCTGTGGTCCACCTAGTCTTTCACATAGAATCACCGCTTTGGTGCGGTAATAGAAAAAATCAGGTACCCCCCCAAGGGAAGCACCTGATTCTTTTAATAACCTGAATCCTCTGATGTTAAGTTATCAAGCATTGTGTAATCGTATTGCTGTAATGGCTTTTCTGCCGGCCCTTCTAAAACTTCACCCGTATAAGAGAAACGCGACCCATGACAAGGGCAGTCCCACGATTTTTCACTATTATTCCAATGACATTCACAGCCAACATGGGTACAGGTTGTATCAACAATGTATAGTTTCCCACTTTCGTCTTTGTAAGCCCCTTTTCGCTGACCATTCATGGAGATTACGGCACCTTCCCCATTCTGAATGTCATTCACATTTTTCTGAGGGATTTCCATTTTTCCTTGTACTAAATGCTTCACCACTTTCGCATTGTTCACAAAGAAATTTTTCAGAGAAGGATGTGCATAGAATCGAGCTGGTGAGTAAAGGTCACGATATGGATTATCTCGTTTTATAATAATATCTCTAAATAGTAAGGCAGCTACTGCACTGTTTGTCATTCCCCACTTACGGAAACCAGTTGCGACCAGAATGTTTGGTTCACTGGTTGTTAACTCCCCGATATATGGGATTTTGTCCAGTGTCTCAAGATCTTGTGCTGACCAGTGGTATTGAATATCCTCTAATTCAAAAACCTGTTCACTAAAAATACGTAAGGAATTGTAATCTTCCTTTGTGTCCGTTCTTTCACCCGTTTGATGACCTCCGCCTCCAAGGATAATGTACTCTTCTCCATTCGTTGAAACAGATCGAATCGAACGGCTTGGCTTATCGACACTTAAATACATGCCACCCGGGTAACTCTCCTGTGCTTTAACAGCAACTGCGTATGAACGCGATGCTTTCATTCTTGCCGAATAAAGCCCTGTCCCTTCGTAAAATGGAAAATGAGAACACGCAAGGACAAAATCACCGCCTACTCGTTTATTATTTCGAGTAAGTACGGTCGTTTTTTGCCCTGTTTCAACATCGACCGCAACCGTATGTTCAAAAATGAGTCCACCTTGTTCTTTAATGATTTTGACAAGTTGAGCTAAATATTTGACTGGATGGAATTGTGCCTGATTTTTCATCACAATTGCGTTTTTTATCTCAATGTCAAAAGGAATACTGTCTACGAGACCACCATCAATTCCAATTTTTTCATAGGCTTGGGCTTCGTTCTCAATTTTTTGTGCATACTCATCCGTAGTGGAGTAAAGGTAGGCATCCTGTTCTTTAAAATCGCATTCAATTTGGTGCTCTTCTACTGTTTTTTTGACAAAATTTAATGCATCCGTGTTTGCTTCATAATAAAGCCTCGCTGTGCTTTTTCCGAAATTTGCAATGAACTCATCATAGATGAGGTCATGCTGTGCTGTAACTTTTGCAGTCGTGTGTCCGGAAGTACCATTGAGTAATTGATCCGCCTCTAATAAGGCAACTTTCAACCCCTCGTTTACTAAGACATACGCGGAGGTTATACCTGCAATCCCCCCACCTACAATCACAACATCTACCTCAAGATTCTCCTCGAGTGGAGGAAACTCCGGAATGTCAACATCGGCTCTCCATAAAGGCTCAGGTGCTTCGGGAAGCTTTTTCTCATTTGCCACAATAAACCCTCATTTCCTAAATAAGTAAGTTTGGGTTTAGGTTTTCCAGTAATTTGGGTATCATGCATGGGGCGTCATGAAATTACGGGGGTTTTAGCAAAATTGGGATAGTCCTGAAATCGTTTTGTTGCTGATGAAGGGGTTTCGCGGGGTTTTTCTGCGAAGTTTTCCTCTTCATATCGCTTAAGAAGAGGATCCGTCGATCTTTTCCGCGAGGTTTTCCTCTTCATTACGCTTATGAAGAGGACTCGTCGAGCTTTTCCGCGAGGTTTTCCTCTTTATAGCGATTATGAAGAGGATTCAGCGAGCTTTTCCGCGGGGTTTTCCTCTTCATACTGTTTATGAAGTGGATTCGGCCAGCTTTTCTTCAGGATTTTCCTCTTCATACCACTTATGAAGGACTCAACTGACCGATCTCCACTTCGTTCGGGACTTCATCCACACTATGAAGGACTCTACAAACTTAACTCCGCTGCCTTCGGGACCTCATCCACACTATGAAGGACTTTACAAACTTAACACCACTTCATTCGGGACTTCATCCACACTATGAAGGAGTCAAATGACCGATCTCCGCTTCCTTCGGGACCTCATCCAACATCCCAAAATAAATTGGGAAAATCACACCTCATCACATCCATATTGAGCCGGGGCTTCACCTCCCCAATCAACTATACATGACTTAGCATTATGTTTTCCTTCTTCGATTTTCAGTACATCTATATAAAATTCCCATTCATCGCCAAAATCAAATAGATAAAGAAATTTTTTTCCTTTGCGAAGTTCGAGTTCTACCAATTTCACCTCATTAGCATAGGGCCCCTCAAAATCCACTGGTGAGTTATAAAAGTTTTTCCTACTAAATTTTTTCCCATCCATAAAAAAGGCGTAAAGATGATCATCTTCAAATTCGAATGCTTCTTGGATTAAATGATGTACATCCAATAAAGTATGTGAATCTGAAAATTGTAACGTCCGCCAGCATGACTGGTTTATAGACACTTTAAATAAATAGGATACCGAACTATTCTTTATTTCATTCTCAAGGAAGTTCTTAGTGACCTCACCTTCTACAAATAATGGCTGTAATAAGGGAAATAGAGATTCTTGTAGAATCCTTTCTGGTCCTTCACTACTAAGCTCTTGATAATAGGAATTAAGACCCAACATATCAATAAATGACCGAGAACCAATCTCATCATTTGACTGAGAATCCCAAGTATCTAGTAATGATTCTTGTACACGTTTAAACAATGGAGTTAACATTATCGATTTTGCTGCACGATAAGTCGGACTGACCTTTTTTGTTTCTTCCTCATCAAACACAACTTCCCAGAGCCCAAAATAATGAAAATAATATAGAAAGTTCTCAAAATCGAATAGTAGTCGCCTTAATATGTCATGCGTATTTATGTTAATGATTTTATTAACAGGATACTCATCAAGTCTCTCAAACAATATATCGATTTTACGAGGTTCTGTTTGAAAATAACCGCCTGATAAATAATCCCATTCAACCTTCATCCAAAATGCTTCTAACAATGCAATATATTGCTCAGAAGTTGTTAGTTTCAAAAATTCTTCATATCTTTTTGATTGTAATGTAACTGTCTTTTGTGAATGCAAAGGCTCTTTTCGAAGTAGATCTAACTCTATGCTCGCAAGAAAAAATAAATGCAAAAGTGGATATCCTGGTTGATTGTTTTTTAATGGAACATCAAATTTCGGCTCAGACATTAAGTCGTAAATTGCAATTAAATCCTTTCGAGGGAGATACTCATTTGCTTTTGTTAACTTTATTTTGTTGTTGGCTATGTAGTCTAAGAATTGAATAAAATCCCTAATAATTGGAGTAGGATATTCGTCTGTAATCCGTATTCTCGCTTCCTTTTTACTCATATAAAATTCTCCTTATTTCTTAGAGAACTGTTTTAATTACCCAAGTTTATCGCTTATTCCTCTAAGATTAATTAGGTTATAGCTTTAATCTTTTAAAATTGAAACATTGCTTTTACATTCTCTTCATAATTTCTAATACTTCTTCTACAGGTATTTTTGTTATCTTTGAAATAACAGATGCTTCGAAGCCTTCCGACATCATACTTTTTAAGATTTCATGTCGCTCTAATTCCCTGCCTTCTTCTCTAGCTCCCTTTAGTCTACTTAATTGGTCCCGCAGTTCCTTTAAACGCCATTCATACTCCGCTCGATTTTCTTTGTTAATGCTTAATTTTTCCCACTCTTTAAGGGCTGTTTTTACCTCTTCGTAATTCATCGCCCATTCCTCCAACTCATTAAGAATTTCAGAATCAACTGTGTCTTTTTGATTGTCTGCCGCTGTTAACAATAATAGCCAAGGAACAGCTTTCGTATCCGTCTTCCAATCCCTGCGATATTTCTTCCATTGTATCATGAATTGCTTCAAATCTATTGTATGAAATTCCAGTCTATCGCTAAAAGGAAAATAGTTGGATGTTTCAAGCACTTGGAATTTTGAATGGAATATATCGGTTTCATGTTTGAAGAGAGAGAAATTTAAAATGGAGATTACTATAGTTACAGGAAGTTCTTCATAAGATTCTCTTTCTTGGAGAGAGGCGGTGTACATTTTCCACCAGTAAAACAACATGCGTTGTGGCATATTATTTGGATTTGCAAGTTGAATCTCTACATTAATTTTTTCACCTGTTGAGGTTGATACAAGGAGATCAAGTCTAGAGGATTTTCCTTCAGAAGTATCCTTTATTAAATCTGTATTTTCAAAGGATATATCATTAATGCGGTCAATTTCCGGTCTACCTAATAAGTCATTTAGAAAAGCAATTGTAATTTGTTTTCGACTTGGTTGTCCAAATAATTGTTTGAACATATAGTCTACTTTCAGATCAAGAAGTTTAATTTCGTTCATTAATACTGTCCTTTCTTTATTGGATATACAAATCAGGGGAATAAGCGATGACAACACTATACTTCGACATAACTTGATAAATTCCTCTTCATAAAAAAATCACCCGCCCACTGGACAGGTGAAATAACCTAAGAAGTAACTTCCTTATTTTTCACAACGCGTGATGTTAAAATTGGAATCACAACGAAAACCCCAATCATTACAACAAGCGCAACAATTGAATAAAGGACAGGGAATCCAAACAGATTGATTGTATTAAAATCATCAAAAAATGGCTCAACGTTCAAGTAATATATAAACGAAAATTGGAAGATATCCTCCACCCAATTAGGGAGTTGAAGTGTTTCTACTAAAAAGTATGGTATCGCAAAGATTGCACCATTGATGATAAGAGAAACCAAAGCATTTTTACATAGTGACGAGATCAGCACAATCATAATGGCAAAACTACATGCCCCGAGCAAATGGAACCCTAATTGCAGTAAATGGTACTCTAGCAATGAAAAACTATAGGGAGAAAAATAGTATTTAAAGGTATATTGGATGGACGTATCCCAGCCACTATTCCCATATTGAATCAGGTTCCACCCAATGTTAAAAATCTCCCACCCTACCACAACAATAGCGGTATATATTAAGGCTGCTCCAATTTTAGCACCTAGTAATGATCCTCTACCCTTTTTTGAACTCAGAATATAGTTGTCCACCCCAGAGCTATATTCCTGGGTGTACATACTAGAAAGCCCCACCAAAAGCATGGCTCCAGTGATGAATACCGAAAAAACACTTGCATAATCGATGATTTCTGACGGTCCTTTGTTATAAGCGAAATAAGAGGTATCAATCTCCTTTAACATGGATGCTTTAAGTTCAGTATTATATTTATTTTCCCCAGCAAGCTCTTTGATTTTTTCCTGAGCATTCAATTCCACTTGATGTCCGTAGGCGATATTTTCGTAAACTCCCATCAATGTCCATTCATCTTCAGACAACCACTGATCGGTTTCTATCATTTCGTCTTGCTTTTTCATTAACTCTTCATTGCCCTTGACAACAACTTCAAGTTTTTCCTCGGTAACTTTCCCTTCCCAATCCTTATAGATTGCTCTTTCTTGATCAGCACCAGGATAATACGTAAATCCCGTCGAAAAAACAATCAACAAAAGGAACGCAACGTACACCATTCTTTGCTTGAAAATTTTATATAACTCAAATTTCAATAGCTCCATTTATGCGACCTCCTCATCGAAATAGTAGAGATATAAATCCTCTAGATTCGGATGTTCATTTACAGCATTTAGATGAGGTTTAATATCACTTAAAATCCGTAACTCGAATTTATCCCCAACACGAGCAATGTTGCCTACCTTATATATAGATTGAAACTTTGTAATTTCAGATTCAGTATCAACTGTGACAGACCACACCTTTTCTTCGATTCCTTTTAATAACGATTGAGGTGGCTGCTTTTGAATCAGTTTTCCTGACTTTAAAATCAAAACTTCCTTCGCAATGAATTCGATATCTGACACAATATGTGTGGATAACAATACAATTCGGTTTGTTGAGATTTTCGATAATAAATTTCGGAACCGGATTCTCTCTTTTGGATCAAGGCCTGCAGTTGGTTCGTCTACGATTAGAATTTTCGGGTCATTTAACAGAGCTTGCGCAATTCCGACACGTCGCTTCATTCCGCCTGAAAACTTCCCTACTTTTTTCTTCGAATGCTCAACTAATCCTACTAATTCCAATGTCTCCGCGACCTTTGCTTTTGCATCTTCCTTTGAAAGACCTTTTAATGTTGCAATATAAAGCAAAAACTTTTCAGCTGTAAAATTTTTGTACAGCCCCACATGCTGAGGCAAATACCCGATGACATCTCGATACCGATAATCCAAAACCGAAATATCTTGACCATCTAACAAAACTCTCCCGGAGCTAGGCTTCATGACACTAGCAAGAATGCGCATCAATGTCGTCTTCCCTGACCCGTTTGCTCCTAAGATCCCGTACACCCCTGTTGTGAATTCTAAATTTATGGAGTCCAAAGCCTCTCGATCGTCAAAGACTTTGGACACATTTTCAATGGTTAAATTCATATGAAATACCCCTTTTGTAAATTCTACTCATTTTAATCAAGATAAAAATCGTTGCAACTACAGTTACCAAAATATATACCACCGCTGAAACCGTTTCGATTCTTTCCATTACATCTTGTTGTGCAAGAAAAACAGCAACTACGGTCCAAACGACTAGTCCACCTGTTAACGTGTATACTCCACGAGATTTTGAAGCTACCACTAACATGATCGCTGCAATGATGGTAAATGGTGTTGCCCAATAAAGAATTAATTTTCCAATCATCACCTCTGGGATAAGGACTGCAAAACTAATCGTTAACAGGATATTAAGGGTAATATTAAAGGCCCCGACGACAACCATTCTCGATAAAATAATTTCTTGGAGGCTAAATTTAAATGTCATCTCTAGTTCAGCCATCTCGGTATTTCCACTCTTAAACACCTCGATTAATCCAATGAATGTTGGGAGTGGAGCCACATACAGCATAATGAGATATGGGTCTACCTCGTAAAAAAGAGTTGAAGTTACTCCGATTAGTAAAAACAATAGATTTAAACCCCAAAACAATGGTGAAAAATAAAAGACTTCCCTCGTTGAATGTCTCAGAACGGTTGATACATTGGCAACAAGTGTTTCCCATTTATTTTCTTTTTTAGGAACGTGAGGACGAAGTGCATCAACTGTCATCATGATTTCAGATTCACTTGGAAATTCGACATCAAACTCGTCCAAAGACATTCCTAATTCCTGTTCCAATTCTAAAATCTCAACATCGATCTCAAATTTATTGTTTTGTCTGTCGTTTTTGCCCATTTCCCTCACCTCTCTCTAATGCTGTTGCAAGTTTCCCAAGGCCTTGCTTCAATCTTGATTTAACGGTCGACACATTCGCTTTCGTGATGTCGGCTATCTCCTGAATTTTCATGCCATGATAGTATTTCAGAATCACGGCTTCTCGTTGAATATCTGGTAGACTATTAATGGCAACCTTTACTTGCTCCCTTGTTTCCTTCCGTTCAAATATGTAGGGGACATTACTGTTTTCACTTTTGATTGTTTCCTGAAGCTCCGTTTGCGTAGATGTCTGCTTATAGTCAGCACTTCTCCAATAATCGCGGCAATGATTGACGGCAATTGTGTAGAGCCAGCTTTTAAAACTACCTTTATTTGAATAAGATTTGATCCGCTGCATCATTTTTATGAAAATTTCCTGTGTTAAATCGTACGCCATTTCCTTGTTTCCTACTTTTCGATAGACAAAAGCGTAAATCGGTTTATAATACTTCCTTGTCAAAACCTCCATCGCCGCTTTGCTACCCCGCAAGATTTCTTCAATTAGCTCTTGATCCTCAGGCATTTTAATCACCTCAATTATGTAAGACGAAAAGATTTGAAAAAAGATTTATTCCGTCAAAAAAAAGTTTCTGCTTTGATTATCTATTTAGAATGAGATGTCTGCAACGGGAAATGATCATTACGTAAAAAAGCACCTATCCAAAAAATGGATAGATGCTTAGTAAATTTTGTTCTACATAAAATAATTCAGTACAAAAAAAACAATCAAGCAAAGGATAGATCCTGTTAAAAATGGACTAATTCGGAGTCGTACTTTTTCATGCTTTCCTCTGTAGCTACCGAGAAATGTATTAAAAACGGCCATTTCTGAGTTTTTTGTAAAAATATCGCCTGAGGAGCCCATTATGAATGCGACTATAATAAAGAAACAAGAGCCAATAAACAAGGTAGTTAACGTATTTGCATCTAAATAGAGGGAAACTCCAAAGAGGATTGCTACCTCTACAGCAGTAACAAGGAGTGCAAATGTCATGTATCGTACCATTGTTCATCCCTCCTTCCTCAAACTGCTGATACCGTTTATTACGAATGAGCACGAGAAAAGTTTCGGAATACTTAGTATATCCTATTCAGCTATTTCATTATTTAGTCCGGACAACCCATAGCCTGGACTTTATCAATTAATAGATTATTTAAATTGTAAGCGGTTTTAGTTGGTAAGTAAAAAATACATGTTATAATGAGGTGGATGACAGTTGCAAACTAGTAGCAAAGCGAATTTACTACTACTAGAATGTATATGTAAAAGGGAGAGGACATCATGAGCCAAGTTCGAATAGAAAAGGATTTTCTTGGAGAAAAAGAGGTTCCAGTTGATGCCTATTATGGCGTCCAAACGATACGTGCAGTTGAAAATTTTCCGATAACTGGCTACCGTATCCATGAAGAATTAATTATCGGATTAGCAATGGTTAAAAAAGCCGCAGCCTTAGCAAACATGGATGTGAAGCATCTATATGAAGGTATTGGCAAGCCAATTGTACAAGCGGCCGATGAAATCATAAATGGAAAAATGCATGACCAATTTATTGTAGACCCTATCCAAGGTGGAGCAGGTACATCTATTAATATGAATGCCAACGAAGTCATTGCTAATCGTGCACTAGAGATCCTTGGTCATGAAAAAGGAAAATATAATGAAGTAAGTCCAAACAGCCATGTGAATATGTCTCAATCTACAAATGATGCATTTCCAACGGCACTTCATATTGCAACACTAAACTTAATAGAGAAATTATTAAAAACAATGGAATACATGAAAGAGGTTTTTCAACAAAAAGCGCAAGAATTTGACCATATCATAAAAATGGGAAGAACTCACCTTCAGGATGCAGTACCGATTCGACTTGGACAAGAGTTTGCTGCATATGCCCGCGTGTTAGAACGCGATATAAAGCGTATACAGCAATCCCGTCAGCATTTGTATGAGGTCAATATGGGAGCGACTGCTGTAGGAACCGGGCTTAATGCTGAACCACGTTATATCGAAAATGTTGTTAAATATTTAGCGGAAATTAGTGGGCTTCCTTTAGTAGGCGCTGAACATCTAGTCGATGCTACTCAAAATATCGATGCCTATGCCGAAGTTTCAGCTGCATTAAAAATAAATATGATGAGTATGTCAAAAATCGCAAATGATTTACGGTTAATGGCATCAGGTCCGCGTGCTGGACTCGGCGAAATCAGCTTACCAGCAAGACAACCAGGTTCATCCATTATGCCAGGTAAAGTAAACCCTGTTATGCCTGAAATGATAAACCAAGTTGCTTTCCAAGTATTAGGGAATGATCATACAATCTCCTTAGCTACGGAAGCTGGCCAACTTGAGTTGAATGTAATGGAACCGGTTTTAGCATTTAACTTATTGCAATCACTTAGCATTATGAATAACGCATTCAGAGCATTTACGGATTACTGTCTATCAGGAATCAAAGCAAATGAAGAGCGTTTGAAGGATTATGTAGAAAGAAGCGTCGGACTGATTACGGCCGTTAATCCACATATCGGATATGAAGTCGCCTCTCGAATTGCAAGAGAAGCTATCTTAAATGGTAAACAGGTACGTGAACTTTGCTTGCTATATGATGTGTTAACCGAGGAGGAATTGGATCTTATTTTGAACCCATACGAAATGACAGAACCAGGGATTTCCGGTTCATCATTGTTACAACGAGCATAAACAAAGAGGACTGGCGACAGTCCTCTTTTTCATGTTAAATCGCCTTCACCATTCCACCGTCAACCAAGTAGGCTTGCCCGGTCATATAGGAGTTAGCATCCGACACTAAGAACGTAACAAAATTGGCGAATTCTTCAGGTGCGCCATAGCGTTTTAAAGGAATGGTTTCTTTGTACATTTGTTCAATTTCTTCAATCGGCTTTCCTAGTTTTTCGGCATTGATTTGGTCCAAGTGTGCCACTCGGTCTGTTGCAATGCGTCCGGGTGCGACCGTATTGATGAGGATATTATATGGCGCTAATTCGTCAGCTAATGTTTTGGATAATCCGACAATTCCTAGTCGAAAAGTATTAGAAAGAATTAGACCAGGAATAGGCACTTTGATAGACGAAGATGCAATATTGATGATTTTTCCACCATTTTCTTTCAAGTATGGTAGTGCGCCACGAATCATGCGAACATAACTTAATAGATTTAATTCAAATGCCCCCTGCCAAGCTTCATCATCTAATTGTTCAAATGTTCCTGCTGGTGGCCCTCCCGCATTATTCACGAGAATATCAATTGTGCCAAACGTATCAACTGTATGTTTTATGAGTGCTTCGATGTCTTCTTTAATGGTAATATCCGTTTGATAATAAGAAACTTTCCCCTTGTTGAACGCTGAAAGTTCGGCTTGTACTGCTTTTAGTTTGTCCTGACTTCGACTTGCCAGCACTACATTGGCTCCTTCTTTTACGAGCTGGGTTGCAATTGCTTTTCCGAGCCCCTGGCTAGATGCTGCAACGATAGCTGTTTTTCCGATTAAATTTAGATCCATTTGTCGTTCCCTCCTTAAACTTCTGGTTATTCTTCTATTCTAGCTCAACTTTATTCATTTTTCGTGATTCTTCCGAAAATTTTCCCCTAATATGTATTCAGTGCAATCCCCGCTAGTGATTCTTTTAAGTTTTCGTCTACTCCTCCTTTTAATTTCTAGTGTTGCTACAATCCCTAATTAAGGTAATTAAATTATTCTATTAAATTAGCCCGATGATAAACGATACTTTTTTGGTATAAGTAAATGTGTGTTCACATCCTATCAAAATGTGTGAATAACTAATATTAATCCAATTCCTTTTTATTCTATTTTCCATATAATGATATTACATTCGTTCTCGTCCAAATAATTTATTACGCTTTTTAAAGATAATCCTTATTTTTTGGAACGAAAAAAAAAATAGTTTGAAAGAGGTGGTGAATTTATGTCTTGTTCAGATTTCTGTTGTAGTGGATTCCACTCTAAAAGTCATCAAAAACATGATGATAAGGGGAAAACTTCAAGTGTAGGAAACATTGTTAATATAAACGTAAAATGTGATGATTGTAGAAAGAAAGAGGAAGAAATTCAATCTGCATTTAGAGCAAATAAAATTGATGTGCAACCAATTAATGCGAATACCCCCTTATTAGTCACTTTCACAGATGAAGACTTCGATTTAGGCAATGAATATAATGGGATTTCAACTTTTATTCCTAGACAAGATGGTGTTTATCAAATTAATGCCAGTGTTCTTTTTCTGCCTTTTGATTTTGTAACACCTTATAGACTTGAAATGTATTTACAGGTTGATGATGGAATCAAAAATGAAACAATTGCTGCAGATGCATTAGGAGGTACGTTTCGAACTATAGTATCTGTGTCTAGTATATATAGATTAAGGGCTGGAAATCGCGTGACTGTTGTAGTCTTCACTAATATTAATGGCCAATTAATATCCTTTGCTAATACAATAACCTCGCATTTTGATGCCGCAAGATTTCCTTTTAAGACTTCGTTTCCTCCTAATTTTAGCCAATTCTCCCAAACTTCAAGAACTGACAATGAAAACAATCCAGCTTCTTTACAATACAATTTCAATAATCTAATAGACAGTAATTAAATAGTGAAAAATGTAGACAAGGGACATTCGTGTCCCTTCTATATACCTTCTACCTTTGGTGTTACTACTCAACTATTTATGCAAGTAGTAACGATACATTATTTCCAATCATTAATTCTTATAGTTCCTTGTCTATTCTATTTCGGCTTCCATTAATCTCTTAATTTTACATAAAAAAGGGCCAGCTCCCACAAAAAGAGCTGACCATCCTATCTATTTCGACACCGAAACCTCAACCTGCTTATCGATCCTAGGTTTCCGTTCGAAAATACCAGTTCCTAATAACACGCCACACACGATTAAAACGAAGCCAACTAACTGAATCAATTTGAATACTTCATTTAAAAACAACACCGATCCGATCAGTGAAAAGAATGGTGCAAGGTTTAAGAAAATGGCCGTTTCGCCTGGTCCAATTTTGGAGATCGCGAAATTATAACACAGGTTTCCGATACCCGTTGAAATAATCGCAGATGCAGCAAATACGACCCACACATAGGCTGGAACGGCTCCAGTTGTAGTGATAGACTGCCCTTCCAACGCGAAGCTTAACATGATTAAGAAGCCCGCCCCCATTAATAAAGCGTAACAGGTAATCGTTTTTGCATTTAATGTATAAGAGGCTTTTCGAATAAAAATAAAACTTACCGCCTGCGCAATGACGGATAAAAACACATAAAAATCCCCGAGGGCAAGCTTCGTAAATGACCCTCCACCCAGGATTAAGATAAAGTAAATACCGGTGATTCCTAAAAACACACCACTGATTTTTAAAATTGTCATTTTTGCTTTTAGAAAAAGGACCGCCAAAATATTGGTTACGAGCGGTATTAAGGCTAGAATGGATGCACCATTTGTGGCACTCGTGCCCGTTAAGCCGACAGAAAGTAATGCTTGGTGGCCAAGAATTCCAGTCAAAGCACTAAGTGAAACATACCCAAACTCGTGGAGATTCATTTTTTGGAGATCTTTTTTCACATATAAAAAGACAAAAATCACAAGGCCAGCTGCCAAGATTCGTAGACCGGTAATGGATACAGGTGGAAAATTATCAACCAGTATTTTGATTGCTACAATATTTAGCCCCCACGCAACCATGACAAATAACAGAATGCCGTATAAATAAAGTTTTCGCACAATCACCCATCCATTCTGATGTGAACCATCTGTTCATTCATGCACTCTATTATACTCCATATCTGCTAAAAAATGGCTCGAAAAATAAAAGCCCGGTGAGAAAACACAAATCGTATCTTCTACCGGACAAGTCCTTTTTTCAAAAGGTTCATTTCGATTGTAAAGCTTCTTAATGCGGATTCTGATGATAAATCATAGGCAAAGGCATGGATTAAATTGCGCAGCATCACAGATGTAATGATTTGCATCGCATGAAACAATTCCTCATCATTCGAAACATTCAATTTACTTTTATTAATTCGAGAACTTAGCTTCATAAAGTTTTCGTTCATTTCGACCTCGCCCGTTATTCTGTCAAACGTACGCTCAATCTTATGGGTCATGTTAAGCAATGCATTTTTTAAAAAGGTGAATTCTTCTTCATCTTCCTCTAAGAACAATTCGAAAAAGTCAACCATCGTTTGAAACAAATCACCATCATGCTTTTCTAACATGGATAGAAACGCAACTTTCTTTTCTTTCGCGTATTCACTTAATAAAAAGAAAAAGACATCTTCTTTATCCTCAAAATATTGATAAAAACTACCGCGTGGAATTCCAGCGGATTTTATAATATTGGAGATTGAAGCGTCGAATAACGGAACACTTGAAAATTCCTGCTTTGCCGCTTCGAGCAGTGTCCGTTTTTTGTCGTCGGGTAAATTAAAGAAAGTAATCTTGGGCATTTTCACCTCTCCCTATTTGTCGAAGGATAAAAAGTCATAAGGAAGAAGGATTTTATCATCCAAATTATAAAGCTCTTCCGTTTTCGTTGATTCCTTTAGTTTGTTCATTTCTCGTTGAAGTTTTTCCATTTTTTTATCTAATTGCGCTGCTGTTACAGCTGCTTCCTTTAATTCATCCTTCATATGCTGAGGGATTTCTTTATTGTATTTATAGTAAATTTTGTGCTCCAAGCTTGCCCAGAAATCCATGGCGATGGTTCGGATTTGGATTTCAACAAAAATATGCTCTTCACGGTCTGACATAAAAATTGGAATCTGCACAATTAAATGTAGACTTTGATATCCATTTGGTTTTGGATTTTCAATGTAATCCTTGCACTCGATTAAGGTAACGTCCTTTTGCTTTTGTAGCATTTCACTGATTTTATAAATATCGGAAATGTAGGCGCATGTGATCCGAATCCCCGCAATGTCACGGATATTTTCTGTGATGGACTCAAAACTATAGTCATATCCCTTGCGTTGGATTTTATTCAATATACTTTCTGGTGATTTCAGTCGAGATGATACATGCTCAATTGGGTTGTAATCATGTATATATTTAAACTCCTGTTTTAAAATATTGATTTTGGTCATCATTTCTTCAAGCGCAAACTTGTATGACATCATAAATCGTATCAGTTCTACTTTCATATCTTTAAACTGATTCATTCTAATTCCTATAGACATAATTCGTCTCCTTTAATGTGAAGCTATTGGTCTCTTAATGATCGAAGCTTTGACACCAAGTGATTGCAGTTTTTTTGCAAGCTCTCGTAGTTTCATATGGTTCAATTCATTTTTAGGTTCTGACTTTATCATGACATCATGTCACCTCACAATTTCATTGTAGATGACACCATGTCACAAGTCAATTAATTATGACACAATGTCACACTATGTTCACATCCATAGAAAAAGCCTTCCTCATTTAAGAGAAAGGCCTAAACCGTTACAAAGCGGTACTTGTTTTTTCCACAACAGGCTTCTGTGCATTCAATTCCGGGTGAGCTTTTCTCACAACACTTGGTCTTGCTAGAACAAGGATCACTCCGATTAAAATAACAGCTGATGTGATGAGAATATATTGGCCAGGCAATACATCGTATAAGTAACCAAATATAATCATTCCAAGTGGCATTAAGGCAACAGCCATTGATTCTAAAATCGAGAATACGCGCCCTTTGAAGTCATCATCAATCATTTTTTGCATCATGACTTGAATCGGTGTATTTACAACAATAATCATCGAACCGAACGTAAACATCGCTACAAAATAATACACAAACACTGACCAATACGATAAGGAAATCAGTAATGGAACAGCCATAGCCCCCATAATGACCCCTAATCCTACGATTCCACGCTTTGAAACAAGGAATGGAAATTTCACTTCTTTTCGAATCGAGAAGTAAATCGAGAATAACAGCATCCCTATCGCAAAGGCCCCTTGTGTAAAGCCAAAATGTTGTGATTCCAGCTTTAATTTTTCAATTAGGATAAATGAGTATCCGACCTCAAAAGCACCGAAAAGGAAGTTGATTATTAATGAAATCCAGATCATCGTCATTAGTACCTGTTTTGTTTTTAAATAGGTAATACCTGCTTTAATGCTTTCCCACATTGTCTCCTTCTGTTCCGATTCTTCTTTCGCCTTGCGGTTTGAGAACAGATTGAAATTCATTGTGGATTCTAGTAAAACCGCAATGATAGAAGCTACGATATACATTCCTAAGAATAATTCCATCGATACTGTACCATATAACAGTCCACCCACCGCCGGGCTACCAATGGCTGCAAAAGACATTGAAATCTGGTTCAGTGACATTGCTCTTTGGATACGATTTTCATCCACCAAACCGGTAATCGAAGATGTAAAGGTTACACCAGTAAATGAGGTTGCAATTGATAATACGACGGTTGTTGTGTAAATCGCAATCAGCGATAAACCATAGGTCATGCTAACAAAAAGCAGTCCGATAATGGCTAATGTCGTAACGAGCTGTGAAATAATTACGATTTTTTTCCGAGAATATTTGTCTGCTGCATATCCTGCTAGCGGTGCTACAAGTGCCCTCGGTAAAAGATTA
Organism: Ferdinandcohnia salidurans; assembly: GCF_042680725.1. Classification (NCBI taxonomy): domain Bacteria; kingdom Bacillati; phylum Bacillota; class Bacilli; order Caryophanales; family Bacillaceae; genus Ferdinandcohnia; species Ferdinandcohnia salidurans. The sequence goes on along the minus strand of NZ_JBHUEK010000009.1, from coordinate 42,986 downwards.
CAGATTAGATTTGTCGCAAAGCTTGTTGCTGATCCTGTTAGTTGAAGTATATAAAAGCTGATTGCAAATGCGTATACTTGTGCGCCGAATGAGGAAATGATTTTACTAATTGTGAACGTAAACAAATGATAAGATGCCCTTTTAAGCTTTTGTTGTTCAGTCATGCTAATTCCTCCAATTTTGGAAAAGTTTAATTTGATTAAACAAATCATATCATCATATTACTTTCTTTTCAACAAAAAGTTTAATATAATTAAACAAACCAGAAAAGTGCAAGGCACCCGCTTATCGGCGACAAGCATAAGACAAGCGCTGACAGAAGGTGCATTTTACCTTCAGAAGCGATTGGCTTAGACCAGAGAGCCGATGGTGCCTGGAACTAGACAATAATAAATAAAAATAGGGAGAGTGCCTATTTCTCATGCTAGGTGAACGCATACGTAAATTACGTAAACAGAAGAAATTAACATTAGAAGAACTTGCAGGTACAAAACTGACAAAAGGCATGCTCAGCCTAATTGAAAATAATAAAGCAAATCCATCCATGGAGAGCTTAACCTATATTGCAGAGAGACTAGAAGTTGATTTGTCACAGCTTTTAAACGAAGTCAATTTCGATGAGCTACAAGACATTTTGGATCAAGCGGAAAAAGTTTTCATTCTGGATTCTAGCCAGAATCAGGATAAATACAAAAAACTGATTCCCCTTATTGAGCCGGTTGTTCCTCAACTTAATCAGGGATATGTAGCGGCAAGATTACTGGAATTGTACGGATATAGTCTGTATTGGGAGAAGCATGGGGATTGGAAACAGCCACTTGAGCAGGCTGCAAACTTATATGACCAAATGAATGTGACCCAAAAAAGAACAAGCATTGGCGTTTTTCGAGGGCTTGTTCATTTCTTGGATTATAACTATGATGAAGCACTAGCGACCATCCTACAAGAACGGAAGGAAATTGAAAAGAATCATGTTTTTATTGATCCCGTTTCTCGATTAGACCTTGATTATCAAGAAGCAATCCTTTACTTTGCAGTTGGCGATATTAAATCGGCCAAGCGTGTGATGGATGAAGCGATTACCTTTTCACAAAAGAATAAGATCTTTTATTTAATTGATGATTTATACAGGCTTGCTGCCGCATATGCCATGATGGCTGAAGATCACGACTTACATGAATACTATTTGACCAAGTTAAAGCAGTATGCTGAGTTTTCTGATGATAAAATGTCGAAGATGACATCGCAGCTTTTTTATATTGAATCGCTTAATACGGTTAAGCATGATTACAAAACAGCCCTTGAAATCATTGATAACTATGTCACAGATCCGGAATTTAATCATCAGTTCAATGAGTGGTTTTATCTCGAAAAAGGAAAAGCCTTACGTGGACTTGGGCATTACGAAGAGGCGATTGAATATTTTGATCAGGTTAAGATCCCTGAATACCATCGTCACCCTTTTGACCTCTCACAATTTTATTTAAAAGAAACCTACAAAGCACTCTGCTGTGTCGAGCTCGGCAAGCTTGATGAAGCCATATCTGCAGCAAAGAAAGCGGTAGAGTTGTTTGACCACCTACCTGATTCACCTTATAAAGAATATAGTTTGAAAACGTATGAACAAATAAAAGAAACAAGGGCTCGTTTCTGAGGGTAACAACTTTACCCTCAGGAAATAAAAAGTACTTTTATTTAAACCCGAATTTTTGATATTATACATAGAGGAAAATGCAAAGCATGAATAGAAACAGGTGAATAAATTGGATTATCAAGTTTTACTTTATTACAAATACATCGAAATTGATGACCCGCAGGCTTTTAGAGACCAACATTTTGAATTTTGTTCTTCCCTTGGTTTGAAAGGCAGAATTCTTGTTGCGACAGAGGGTATCAATGGTATTGTGTCAGGTACGGTGGAGCAAACGGAAAAATACATGGAGTTTATGCGAAGCGATGTCCGCTTTTCGGATATGGTTTTCAAAATGGAGAAAAGCGAAGGACATGCTTTTAAAAAGCTCAAAATAAAGGTGAAACCAGAGATTGTGAATTTAAGTCTGGATGAAGACTTAAATCCTAATGAAATAACTGGTAAGCATCTTTCACCAAAGGAATTCCTTGAAACGTTGAAACAAGACGATGTCATCATTCTTGATGCGCGTAATACGTATGAGTACGATCTTGGTCACTTTAGAGGGGCCATTCGACCAGATATCGAAACCTTTCGGGAGTTGCCAAAATGGGTCGAAGAAAATTTAAGCGAACATAAGGATAAGAAAATTTTAACCTATTGTACAGGAGGAATTCGTTGTGAAAAATTCTCTGGATTCCTTGTAAATGAAGGCTTCAAGGATGTTTCTCAGCTTGAAGGTGGCATTATTACGTACGGATATGATCCAGAGGTAAAAGGTGCGCTTTGGGACGGAAAATGCTATGTGTTTGATGAACGCATTTCTGTACCAGTCAATCGAACTGGCGAGGAAACAGTGGTTGGAAAATGTCATCACTGTGGGAAACCAGAAGAACGTTACGTAAAATGCGGAAATCCAGAGTGCAACAAGCATCTCCTGTTATGTGAGGACTGTGAACATGAACACTACAGATCTTGTAGCCAAGAATGTAAAGACCACCCACATAATCGCTATGTGAAGGAACATCAATTGGTGTAAATATAGCTAAAAAAACGCTTTGAGTTCAAAAAACTCCGAGCGTTTTTTAAGTCTTATTTTGATATTACATTTTGAGTAGAAGCTAACTCCCTAATTTACTTAAATCAAATAAAGAAAATCGACCAATTACTTCATAACCGTTTCCTCTCCCTTTAGGTTTTACAATGACTGTCCCCATATTTGATATTTCACCTAAACCAATTCCTTCGGGGAAACTGTGGGCAATGATCATATTATTTCTTCCCCCTGCTGGCTTTGATTCTAAAACTGACTGAAGACTATTCAGTATTCTTTGTTTGTCTCCACTTGGTACATTTCCACTCAACCGATATACATCAAACCAAAATGGATTAACTTGAACATTTCCACTTCCAAATGCTAACTGTCCAGTTTCAATCGTCCTACAAAAAGGACTTGTTTCAACTGGGTAATTAAACGGTATTCGGAGGTATCTGAGAATTTCGCCATAGTAAATAGCTTGTCTTCGTCCTCTTTCAGAGAGACCTTTTTGAGTTAAACAGTTTTGAAAATTTAAATTGGGTAAATCCATTCCAACAGTTGCTTCCCCATGCCTCGCATAAAAGATAAATCCACCTTTTCTAAGGGAATCAAGTAAGGATCTCTTCAAACCACCCTTCCCCCTTCTAAGTCATTTTTTGGTTTATTGCTAATGTATGCTAAGCTATTCAACATCGGTCATTAACCAATAAAAAAACAACCGGTATAATAAGACCTTTTACCGGTTGTTTTTCAGACATTTTTCATCACCATTTTGCTATTTTTTCTATCTCTTCCGAAGCATAAACCACTTTCCCTTGTTCTTTTTCCTGAGCCACTTTGGACATCGCTTTTGCTACTGTTTTTCCTTCGATTGCCCTATATTTTTGAAGGGGACCAGTAAAGATAAACTTTAAGCCTTTAAACAAGACAGCCGCCATTTCCTCTCCAAGACGAAATTCGCCTCTGTTTCCAAGTAGAAGTGACGGACGAAAAATAGAAAGGTGTTCAAAGTTAAGTTGACGAACCTTCTCTTCAAGCTCTCCCTTCATTCTGGGATAAAAAAGTTTCGCATTACGGTCTGCATTCATTGAACTAACCACTAAATAATGTTTTGCGCCAGCCTCTTTTGCAATCCGACCAATTTCAACTGGATAATCTACATCTACTTTGTACATAGCTTCTTGGGTCTTCGCCTTTTTAATGGTAGTGCCTAAACATACAAACACATCATTCACTGCGAAATATTGTTTATATTCATTAAGACGATCGAAATCGACGATTACTTCTTTTAATTTTGGATGATTCATCTTAAGTGGATTTCGAACTAGAACATACACCTGTTTATATTCAGATGTCTCTAGCAATTTATGTAGTAGTTCATTCCCAATTAAACCAGTAGCCCCAGCAATAAGTGCCGTCTTCTCTTTCACTTTGCCAACTTCCTTTCGCATAAAGAAACGCTCATTTCCCTTCAAGTATACCCATTTTTATTTCGTTTGGCATGTTACTAATCTGTTGTAGGACTTTCTTACGAAAAAAGTATAGTTTTATAGAGATGATAATGGTAAAATTAGGAAACAAGTACCATGTTTCATTCTTTTTCATCTAATTTTACCAAAATTTTCACTCAATTAGACACAAAAGTAGTTTCATCTGTATTATAATAGAATCAATACTATTATCTAACTATTTACTATATTGTAAATTTTTATTACTTGAAGGTGAACCATGGAAATTACTAAGCACATTTTGTTTAACCTTGCATTATTAATCATTCTTTCATTTATAGGTTTAATTTGGTTTGAACGAAAACGAAATCTTACACTTTCAAAGTGGGAAGCGTACATAGGGTTGGTTGCGCTTATTTTGACTTGCTTTATCGTATCATATCAACCTACCCCTTCTTACCATTTTGATCTTCGTCTTATTCCTGTATTAATAGGAGGGCTATATCTTGGAATTGGTCCGATCCTGTGTCTGACAGTTATTATTATAAGAGGGTTCTACGGCATTAATTTTGGTTTTTACGCGACAATTGCCCTTTATCTTCCATTGGCTTTTTGTTTGTGGAAGCTATACCCGTTGTTTTGGAAACAGAGTTCCAATAAGCGTGTGTGCATATCCGTGCTTTTGACCTTTGTTGTATCCGTCCTTACAGCGGCTGCACTTCAAATTTCAAAACCAAATGTTAATACTTTCGATGCTTGGTTTGCCTATATTGTCATTCCAGCGATTGGTTTAGGCATTTTATCTTACTTAACTGAGTTTTTTCGTAATAATATCCAATTGCGACAAACTATTGTAAAATCCGAGAAGCTCCACGCAGTCGAACAAATGGGAGCGGCGATTTCTCATGAAATCCGAAATCCTTTAACGGCAGCAATGGGATTTGTACAATTGTTGATGTCTAATACTCTACCAAGACATAAGCAAAAAGAATATTTGACGATTATAAAAGAAGAGTTGGCTTCTGCTGAACATGTTATTCAAGAATATCTATCTTTTTCAAAACCAGCATTAGATACGGTTGAACCCCTCCAAATCAAACGCGAATTGCAACAAGTGATATCTATTTTAAAGCCTACAGCAAACCAGCACTCGGTAGAAGTCATTACGAATTTTTCTTTGATAGGCTCGATGGAAGGCGACCGACAAAAGTTCCATCAATGCTTTATCAACGTCATGAAAAATGCGATTGAGGCAATGCCCGGTGGTGGAAGATTATATGTTGAAACCAGTTATGACCGATTCAATGTAAGCATTATCATACGTGACACAGGAATGGGTATGACTAAAGAACAAATTGAGCGACTTGGTGAACCTTATTACTCTACTAAAGGGCCAAAAGGAACAGGTCTTGGAATGATGGTCGTTTATAGTATTGTAAAAGCAATGAAAGGTACAATCAAAGTATCAAGTACTGTTGGCGAAGGAACTGAATTCACGTTTCAATTTCCATCTGTCCTTTCCACAAATGAACCCCACGCCTGAAAACGTGGGGATATCTTATGCAAATTCTAAAAAAGCTTTTCCTCTTTTTTTTGCCCTAATATCGCGTTTTATCGCCTCGTAAACTTCCTGTTTTGTTCCTTTCACTTCTTGTTTTTGTTCGGTAAGCAGACAGTATAGAAGCTTTAAATCTAATGCAGTCGTATCCTTCATAACTTTCGTTTTAGAGGTATTATCAATAAATGCGACAATCTCTACCGGTGTCCGAAACTCAGTATAATTCAATTTTGTTCCCACCAAATCACCGTACTTTTCTTGAAATAATGAGTCAATCATTTCAGAAAACGATGGCTTGATTTTCTTGCTAGAGCGTTTTTCTGTGTTAGCTTTTACGATTTCATCCTCAAGCGTGACATCACCGAAACGATGAAAAATCTCAATTACTTTCTCAATTTCCTTTATTTCCTTTTTTGGTAATTGAAGTGTTTCATAGATTGTTTTTAATTTTCCCAAATGATCTGCAACCTTTTGATAGGTAATGGTAGTCATCTATTTCGTTCCTCCACTTATACAAGACTGTTAAAGATATTTGGTTCGATACAATATAATATTTCATCTGTCAACGCTGCATATTCGGAACGTTTCTTTCCTTCTGCAGTATCGCGTGCGATTGCTTCATAATGTTTAATTACCGTTTTGAAAAAGTAATTTCCCTTTTCAAATTCTGAGAGTATTGAATCAATATCTGCTTCTATTAATTCCCTTTTTAAATCATTTATCACATGATCATTGTTAACATTTGTCTTTTTCAGCGTTTCAAATATCCCTATTAATTTAGGTTTCTCCCCAAATAATAACTTTGCTACCATCGCTTTTTGATGGTCTACACAATGGGTCTTGTAAATTCTTTCAACTATTTTGATATAATGGCTTACCCCGCGAATACTCATTGTTTGAATAATCGACGGAATTAAATAATAATCTGATAGGAGAAATGCGCCTTGGGTAATCACATTGTTACTTGGTGGACAGTCAAATAATATATAATCATACTTACTTTCAAGCTGAGCCGTCTGGAAAAATTGCTGGAGCACAACAAGGTCTTCAAAATCATCTCTTAATCGTGAAGCAAGTTGATCGAGGCCACCATTTGTATAAAATAGATTAGATGGAATGAAGTGAATTTGTTCAGGGGTTTGTTTGATTAAATTTGTCGTATCAATGGAATACCTCAAATTAGGAAACGGTTTAAATTTCAACCACAAATCATAGACAAAGTTAAGGCTTTCATCGTTCTTAAGCTGTTCAAGGTTTCGATCAATTCTAGTAAGACAAATTTCACTCAGTGAGCATTGTGGGTCTAAATCAATTAATAGCACTTTCTTTTTTGCTTCTACTAGGTGAAGTGCAATCTGATAAATACTCGTAGTCTTGCCTACTCCCCCTTTGTAATTTCCAACAAAAACCTTTTTTCCTTCAGCCAATTGTTGACCCCCTAAGAAGTATTCATTTTAATGTATTAGCGAATGAGGAAAATATGCTTATTTTGCATTATCATAACCTTTTCTTATATTAATTTATAAAATATTTATAATTTTCTTATACCAAATATTACTATATGATAAAAGTAACAATCGCAATGGAGGAGAAAAAAATGGACATTAAATCAGATGTAAAAAAACAATTTGGGCGCAGTGCTGCCTCTTATGTAACGAGTGAAGGTCACCGAAAAGGTGGAGATTTACAAACATTGGTCGCATTGGCCGGTGCCACAGGAACAGAGCTAGCCCTTGATGTTGCTACTGGTGGCGGACATACTGCTAATGCCCTTGCTCCTCTTGTAGGAAAGGTTACAGCATTGGATCTAACACCAGAAATGTTAGCTGCTGCAGAGAAATTTATTAAAGGGAATGGCCATGAAAACGTTGAATTTGTTGAAGGCGATGCTGAAAAACTACCATTTTCAGATGAAACATTCGATATTGTATCTTGCCGGATCGCTCCTCACCATTTTCCTAACATTACAAGTTTCGTAAGCGAAGTATCACGTGTGTTAAAAACAGGTGGGCAGTTCTTGTTAGATGATAATGTTGTTCCTGAAAACAAGGAATTTGATGAATTTTATAATACCGTCGAAAAAAGAAGAGACTACAGTCATTTCCGTGCCTGGAAAAAGTCAGAATGGCTTCAAATGCTAGAAGATGAAGGTTTTGAAATCCAAGAACTCTATCGTTTTGACAAGCCATTTGATTTTGAAAGCTGGTGTAACCGCATGCATGTGTCAGACACCGAAAAGGCCGAACTGAACGACTATATGCTAAACTCTTCCGATAAGGTCAAACAGAAGTTTCGTATTCAAATAGAAAATAATACGATCATCTCCTTCCAAGGGGAAGCCGTTGTTTTAAAAGCTACAAAACTATAGGATAAAAGTGGGGAATTCCTCCACTTTCTTTTCATTTAGGAGGTCATCGTTTTGTTTAAAAATAAAGTTACTGAACTGTTAAAGATTGAACACCCGATTATCCAAGCTCCGATGGCTGGTGGAATTACAACTTCAGAATTAGTTGCGGCTGTCTCAAATGCTGGAGGCTTAGGAATGATAGGTGCCGGCTATATGACGCCCTTGCAACTAAAGGAACAAATTAAGGAAAATAGAAAGCTATCCTCCCATTCTTTTGGCGTTAATCTATTTGTTCCAACGCAATTTCATGCGAAAGAGAATGAAGTGAAATCAGCAAATCAATTACTCAACCCGATTCGTGAAAAATTGAACGTACCACCAAAAGAACATGTTGAAATCCCTTCATTTACGGATGCATTAAAAAAATTCAATGAGCAAATCAAAGTGATCATTGATGAAAAAGTTCCGATTTGTTCTTTTACATTTGGCCTTCCTTCTAAAGCTCTGATTGCCGAATTAAAACAACATCAAATGGTGTTAATGGGAACGGCAACATCTGTTAAAGAAGCCATTGTAGTCGAAGAATCAGGAATGGATCTAGTTGTTGTTCAAGGTAGTGAAGCAGGCGGACATCGTGGAGGATTTATGAATAACGGGCACGAGGGCTTAATCGGCTTAATGTCACTTATACCACAGGTGGCCGACAGTGTTAAGATACCTGTTATTGCCGCTGGTGGAATCATGGATAGCAGAGGTTTAATGGCCTCTATTTGCTTAGGCGCACAGGCGGTTCAAATGGGGACAGCTTTTTTGACCTGTATGGAAAGTGGGGCACATCCTGTACATAAAGATGCCATTCTAAATGCTTCTGATGACGAAACGGTCGTAACCCGTTCATTTTCTGGTAAATGGGCACGAGGACTCGTCAATCCCTTTATTGAAAACATGAAGGAACACGAAAATGACCTCCCTGAGTTTCCTGTTCAGAATTCACTGACCCAGGATATCCGGAAGGCCTCAAGTTCACAGAATAATAAGGACTTCATGTCGCTTTGGTCTGGACAAAGTCCAAGATTAGCAAAGAACCAAAGCGTTGCAAACTTAATAAAATCAATCATTTCCGAAGTGGAGGACATAAAATGTTAGTATTGTCCTCGGCTTCAGACACTGGCTTGCTTGTTCAACGGTGCCTTGTCCGAAGTTGACACAGCCGCTTCGGACACTGCTCCTAAAATCAGTTCTTTATGGCATAACAATGATTCAACGGTCCACTACCTTTTCCAAGATCAAGTCCCGCTTCTATTGCTCCCGTAATATATTGTTTTGCTTCCTGTATACTTGTTTTAATATCATGGCCTTTTGCTAAGTTACAAGCAATCGCTGATGAAAGCGTACAACCTGTGCCATGTGTGTTCGGGTTACTAATACGTTCTCCTGGGAACCATGTAAACTCGCCATTACTATATAATAGATCATCCGCTGTATCTTCAAGATGGCCACCTTTAATTAAAATGGCACCTTTATAGGTTTCGGACAATTTTTGGGCAGCCACTTGCATGTCTTCCTTCGAGGTAATCTCCATCTCGCCAAGCGCCTCAGCCTCATGAATGTTTGGTGTAATAATCGTAGCTAGCGGAATTAATTGACTAATCAAGGCGTCCATTGCCGATTCACTCAAAAGTCTACTTCCACTTGTTGATATCATGACTGGATCGACTACTATATTTGAAGGCTTATATTCTTCTAATTTTTCCACGATTTTATGGATGATTTCAGGTGATGACACCATCCCAACTTTTACACTATCAGGAAAAATATCAGTCATGATGCAATCCAGCTGTTGCCCCACAAATTCAGGAGTCGAATCAAGAACTCCGTATACGCCAGTTGTATTTTGAGCAGTAAGAGCCGTAATGGCACTCATTGCATACATATTATGGGCAGTAATTGTTTTAATATCTGCCTGAATACCCGCTCCCCCACTACAATCAGAGCCAGCAATCGTCAATACCTTTTTCATTATCCTTCACTCCCTAACATCTTAGCTGAAAGCTCTTGTAATTCCTTTGTTGCAGCAAGGATATCGGACTGTGCAAAGATTGCCGATACTACCGCAACACCGTCTACCCCACTTCCAGTCAACTCTAAAATATTCGTTTTATTAATCCCACCAATTGCAACAATGGGAATCGAAACGCTCTTACAAATTTCTTGAACAGTTTCGAATGTCATCGGTTTCGCGTCTTTTTTTGTACCTGTTGGAAATACTGAACCAATTCCAAGATAATCTGCACCCGCTTTTTCAGCAGCAATCGCTTGTTCTACATTTTGAGCCGACACACCGAGAATTTTATTTGGCCCAATCATTTCACGTACCTTTTCAACCGGCATATCCTCTTGCCCAACATGCACACCATCTGCATCACAAGCTTGCGCAATTTCAACATTATCGTTAATAACAAAAGGAACATCATAGAAAGCCGTTAACATTTTAAGTTCAATAGCTTCTTGTAAAAAATGATCATACCCCAGATTTTTTTCTCTAAGTTGAAGGAATGTGATGCCACCTTTTAATGCTGTTTCCACTTGTTCAACTAAGGTTTGGCTGCCTGTCCAGGCACGGTCTGTTACTGCATATAGTTGCATACATTTTTTATCGATTTTCAATGTTCATACCACCTTGTAATTGTGTAAAATCTAGTTTACTCATCGCATCAATCAAGTACATACGGAATGATGAAGTTCCTGAGTTCGTTTCTTCTACTTTTTGATGGGCCAATTCACCGCAATATCCCATCGCACTCACCGCTGCGGCTGTACTGTTTAAAATGTCACCAGGATTCGCTCCACCATAAGCAGCTACAACAGAAGTAAGCATACAGCCTGTCCCTGTGATTTTTGACATCATTGGGTGACCGTTTCTGACCGCAAAAGCATCATCCGTATTCGCAACAATATCAATAGCACCTGTGATTGCAATGACTGCACCTGTTTGTTTACTTACCTGCTTTGCAAACTGAACCATTTCATCGAGATTACCTTCGTTGATGACGTCTTCTGCAGCTGCATCCACACCTTTTGTATTCCCACTACCTGCATGTACTGTTTTTATTTCCGATAAATTTCCTCTGATAACAGCAAATTGTACCTCATTTAAAAGTCGATAGACAGTATTGGTTCGTAAGCTAGACGCACCTGCTCCCACTGGATCCAAAATTACAGGATGCCCTAGTTTGTTTGCTGCTTTCCCTGCTAAAATCATAGATTCTATCGTTCTCTCATTTAAAGTACCGATATTAATCACAAGCGCATTGCAAATGCTTGTAATATCCGCCACTTCTTTCGGATCGTCCGCCATAATGGGTGAACCTCCACATGCAAGGACGATATTTGCCACATCATTAACCGTCACATAGTTTGTAATATTATGGACAAGCGGCGTATGTTGCCTAACGTTTTTTAAGATTTGCTCAAACATGGTTATCCTCCATTCAAATAAAAAATGCGGTATACCTGAAAATAGATATACCGCATGAATCGTCATACTTACACACATTCCCTACGTTGGCATTATCCAAATCAGGTAAAGGGTCAAAGCTACATTTCGCTTACTCTCAGCCCACAAGTGTGAGCTCCCCTACATTTATTCAATTTGAGTCTATTATAACAGAACCACGGGGACGGTTCTAGTGGCTCCCTCGAAAATCAGGGACCACAGGAACCGTCCCTATGGTTCTTAATGCAACATATTGTCGTCTTTGTTGTCTATGTAAAGAGTCCCATCTTTCTGTAGTTCTGCGTAGAAGACTTCAGATACATCCGTCACTCCTGCATTTTTTAATTGTTGGTTTAGCCAGTTCGTATCTAAATTTAGTCTGGTAAGATTCACATTGTTTATCGTACCGTCTGATATAACCTCGGTAGAAATTGGGTACACAGAGGGGTTGCTCTGAACATGAGCATCTTCTTTTGTGAAAGGCATTTTATGTTCGTAGGGCATCACCGAAAGTTGTCCACTAGTTTCAAAAATGGCATAATGAACATCTTTAATTGAAAAGTACCCTTTTTGTCTTAATAATGAATTAAGAGCATCCATATCTAATCGAGTCGAACGAAGGGAATTCTCCATTACCTTTCCTTCTTTTATCACAATGATTGGTTCCCCTGTTGTTATTTTCCTTGCTTTTTTAAACTTTATATCAATAAAACCCATTGCAATTGTAAAAACACTCCACCCTATCAACGCTAATATTCCATTAGATATACTAAGATCTGAACTAAGCACAAAATTGGCTGCGATGGAACCAATTGCAATCGCCGAAACAAAATTAAAAAACGTCATTTGACTGATTTCTTTTCTTCCCATTATTCTTGCAAGTACAAACAACACCACAAAACCAAGAGCGATCCTTAGTATCACTTGTGAAGCATCCATCTAAAAAACTCCTTTTTCACTTGTTGAAATTTATTTTATCCCTAATAATGCGATTTAATGAATACACCTAATTTTAAAAAGAAGAATTGCTTTCGTCACCACAATAGTGTACGATACATAGTATAAATCAAATACTGTACATCATATAGTATTAAAAAATGAGGTGGGTGAATGAGTGATTTATTTAACTCATTAATGACTGAACTTAGAAGAGGAACGTTGACACTAGCTGTTTTGAGTCAATTACGAACCCCCCAATATGGATATTCCCTAGTCCAATTATTAGAGGGTTCAGGTATCGCCATTGACCAAAGTACGTTATATCCTTTGCTTCGCCGTCTGGAAAAACAGGAGTTGGTGACAAGCAGCTGGGATACATCTGAAAGCAGACCACGTAAGTATTATGTCTTAAGTGAGTTCGGTCTTGAAATCTTTTTACAATTAAAAAAGGAATGGATTCAAAATTCGAAAGAGCTATATAGATTATTAGAGGGAGAGGAAGATTATGAATCTGATTGATATCTACGTTCAGGAAGTCACTCGAAGACTGCCTGAAAAAAATCGGAAGGATATTGCACTTGAGTTACGGTCGACCATCGAGGATATGCTGCCTGACGATTACAATGAAGAAGATGTAAAAACCGCGCTAGAAAAATTAGGGAGCCCCGCAAAATTGGCGAGTGGGTATCTCGACCGGCCCATGCATCTTATTGGCCCACGTTATTTTGATGTGTATGTTACCTTATTAAAAATGATAATACCGATAGCAGCTGTGATCTCACTCATCGCAATCATCCCTGAGTATTTTCTTGGGCAACAAGATGAGGAAACTGTTATTAATATTGTACTAGAAATTGTCGGTTTCGGCATTTGGAGAATGGTTGAAGTATCGATACAAACATTCTTCTGGCTGACTATTGTGTTTGCCATTATAGAGAGAACCGATAAATCAAAAGATGACCAACCATTAACAGCAAGTCTAAAGAAATGGACTCCAGATGATTTAAAAAATATCACGTATATCCCTAAGAAGAAGGCCATTCCCAAGTTTGAGGTATTCGGTGGACTACTATGGACGGCTATCTGGGCAACTCTATATTTTAAAGCCAATCAGCTTTTAGGTATATACGAAGGCGGAAGTGATGGTCTTGAATTTGTGGTTCCAGCCCTAAACCAAGATGTTTTGTTACAGTTCTGGCCAATCGTTCTCGTTGTGATTGTTACAGAAATTGCACTTGCTATTTATAAATTAATCAAGGGACAATGGACGAAAGCCTTGGCCATTTCCAATACAGCCGTGGAACTAATTGGAGCCATTGTATTCATCGTTATATTCCTATATCCGAATATCATGAACCCTGGCTTTATCACCTATATGACCGAAGACCTTTTCACTATGAACCCAGATCACTTTAACTCTAGAATGATTATTGGTGTGATTACTATTCTCTTAGTATCTGCGGCTATCAGTATTTATGATGGATTCCGTAAATCCCGTATTCAATAACTTGTGTTTAGCCAAACTCCCGGTTGGATTAGTTGTCCTATTCTTTTTCTCAATTGCATATAGATGAGTAATAGATATGGAACAAAGGAGTTTGGTGACCTTGAATAAATTTTTGATCGCAATCGGGATTCTAGCTATTATATTTGTGACCGGTGTAATTGAATCAGATGATGTCTATGAATACAAAAATGCAATCTCTGTATCTGGTATGTCTTCTGACGAAGAAGTGACGGCAAACCCGGAAGAGGATACTTCAGACGAGGAACTAATGCCAGAATTGGAAATGCAGTATGTTGACACAGAAATTGTCGATGGAAATAAAGTTGAAATCTACCGAGAATATGAGATTTATCGCAATGATGCGAACGAAGTAATTAAAAGAGTTCCCACCGACAATTATGAGTATTTAGAGTACTGGAGATAAGGAAAAGGAGTTAAGTCCCATGTATAAGGCTTAACTCCTTTTTTTCTTAGCAACTTTCTACAAATCTTTTAAAAATACGCTTTGCAATCTCATCTCCATTGACCGCCAAACCTTCGGGATGCCATTGCACACCTAACACAAAAGAATGTCCCTTACTTTCGATTGCCTCGATGATTCCATCTGAAGCAACCCCTGAAACCTCAAGTGGATATGGTACATGGCGAACAGCCTGATGATGATACGTATTCACCTTAAACTCAGAAGTCCCTGCAATGGATTCTAGCAAACTCCCTCCCTTCGCTTTCACAAAATGAGCAAGATGATACCTTGTTGCCTTCTGGGAGTGCTGAAGAAGCACTGTTTCATGCTGATCATAAATATCCTGATACATATCCCCACCAAGCGCGATATTCAAAATCTGGATTCCGCGACATATCGCAAGGATTGGCTTATTTGCAGTTAACATCTCCTGAATGATAGCAGGCTCAATATGGTCTCTTCCAGGTGAAATCGTTCCGAGCTTCGGATGTGGCTCCTCTCCAAATAAGGTTGGGTCAATATCCCCTCCCCCTGTTAGAAGAAGCCCATCTAACTTACTGACAATCTGTGAAACATCTTCATCAATGCCAATTGGTAAAATAACCGGAATTCCTCCGGCTTCAATCACAGCTTGAATATAATCATTCGACAGCGTATGTTTATAATCCAACTCAACATGTGAGGTCACACCAATAATCGGTTTATTCATGTTGATTCCCCCTCATTATGAAATAATCTCACCCATCAGTTCAGCCAACGAATAAAGGGTAGTTCCATTTCGGCCTGTTGTCGTTTTCGCAGTTAGTAATGACTGTAAAATCGCTTCCTCCGTGGCGTCTGCTGTTGCTAAAAAGGCTTGATCCAGATCATCTTCGTGGATGACTTTTATGTTTTGTAGTTCCCCTTTATTTTCATGACTGATTGTGTTTGCGGTTGAGAAACCGATGAAAACATCCCCACTCCCATTACCAATAAAAGAACCTGTTCTACTAAGTCCCACCGATGCACGTTTGATGATTCTCTTTAATTGACGTGAAGTCACCGGCAAATCGGTTGCGATAATAATCATGATGGAGCCTTTGTCACCCGTTTCGCTTTTTGTCGGGAGCTTCGTCTTGATGATTGGCCCAACATGAATTCCGTTTAGGCGAAACTGATCAATCTCCCCAAAATTGGAAAGCACCAATACGCCTAAGGTGTATTTTCCATGAGGATATGTAAGGATGCGAGACGAAGAACCAATCCCCCCTTTTAGCCCAAAACATTTCATTCCTGCCCCTGCTCCGATACTGCCCTCTTCGAAATTGGTTGTTGCTGTTTCCAAGGCTTCCCGGACATTCATTTCTGTGATTGACTGTTTTCGGATATTATTTAAAAACATATCATTGCACTCGCCAATGACAGGATTTACCGTCCCGGTTGTATCACCGATTTCCTCATTTTGCTCAAGCATATACCCGATGAGGTGATTGGCGACACCCCCCACGCTTAGCGTATTTGTGAGCAGAATAGGTGTTTCAATCGTGCCTAGTTCATCGATTTGAAGAGTTCCCATCGTCTTTCCGAACCCATTCATAGCATATGAAGCAGCAACCACTTTATTGTTAAAAATATTTGTGTCATGCGGGATGATGGCCGTCACCCCTGTCTGGATATCCCCGTTTGATATGGTGGAGTGGCCGACTCTTACGCCTTTTACATCTGTAATTTTATTTAAAGCCCCTGTTGGTAAGTTGCCGATTTTTATCCCGTAATCTTTTAGTCTTTTTTTCATTTTTGTGTAACCCTTTCCGATTGGTATTTGTTATTAGTATAGGTTAGATGGGCGGGTTGAGTATAGGTGGGGAGGGATATTTTTGTTTTATGGAATTGAGTGATATGGTTTGGGGTGTTGCTGGTTCGCTGTTTCCTAATTTTATCCAGATACGGGCGTCTTTCGCGGTGTTGCTGGTTCGACGTTTCCTAATTCCATCCAGATACGGGCGTCTTTCGCGGTGTTGCTGGTTCGGTGTTCCCTAATTTTATCCAGATGCGGGCGTGTTTAGCGGTTTTGCTAGTTCGGTGTTTCCTAGTATTATCCAAATACAGGTGTCTTCCGCGGTGTTCCCCGAAGCATATCGGTGTTAGTACCGTCCTTCATCGGCTCCTAGTGCCAAGGCATCCACCGTGCGCCCTTCATATGGTTCGCATTCTCCTAATTCCATCCAGTTACGTGCGTCTTTCGCGGCTTTGCAGGTTCACATTCTCCTAATTTTATCCAAACAGTGACCTCTTTTGAGTGTTCAGTAGGTTATCTAGCTACACTTTTGGTCTTTGCGTTACTCTTTTCCTCTACTATTCTATCAATCGAGCACGTATCACTCGCTTACGGTCCCTATCCCCACTCCTAATCCAACAATCAGGCACGTATCCCACACTTACGTTCCCTTTTCCTACTCCCACTCCAACAATCGGGCACGATCTCACACTCACATTCCCCTCTCCCTCAATCCAATTAGTTGAAATGTTCTGTAGAATTCCTTTAGAATTGAACTATCGTTTAGACAATTTAGGAGGGGAAATTATGAAAGCGTTTGTACATTATAAAGTTCCTGGAATGGACGGAACATCCTATTCGGATATTGATGAAATTGAACCAAAACAAGGTGAGGTGAAGGTTAAGTTAAAGAGTGCTGGGCTCAATCACCGTGATTTATTTGTTTTACATAGACATAAAGAAACAGATCCGCCATTAGTAATTGGGTCGGATGGTGCTGGGATTGTTGAAGCGGTAGGTCCTGGTGTCGAAAGTGTTCAGGTCGGAGATGAAGTCATCCTCAATCCATCTTTAGGCTGGAAAGAAAAAAGTGATGCTCCACCTGAAGGTCATGAGATTCTTGGCTTACCCGATCACGGAACCTTTGCCGAAAAGATCACACTCTCTGCGGATAATGTTGGTCCAAAGCCAGCACATTTATCATGGGATGAAGCTGGTGTCTTATCTCTTGCAGCGATGACTGCCTATCGCGCCTTATTCACTCGTGCAAATGTAAAACCAACTGATACCGTCTTATTACCTGGAATCGGAAGTGGCGCCGTTACGTTCCTTTTACTATTCGCGAAAGCAATCGGGGCTCGTGTTATCGTTACTTCTCGCTCTGAAGCGAAACTAAAACAAGCGCTTGAATTAGGTGCTGATGTCGCGATCGATAGCAATGGCAACTGGAATGAGGCGTTAAATGGCGAAAAAGTAGATATCGTGGTTGAAACAGTTGGAGCAGCCACCTTCCATAAATCACTTGGACAGCTTCGAAAAGGTGGAAAAATGGTAACATTCGGTGCTTCTGCTGGTGATTCGGTGGATTTCAATCTTCGTGAATTCTTTTATGGTCAATATACATTACTTGGCTCCACCATGGCGAGTACAGAAGAGTTTAATGAGATGCTGCAATTTGTAAATCAACATAAAATTAAACCTGTCATTGATAAAGTGTACCCTATCGAAGAAACTAAAAAAGCAATGCAGCGTATTGATGAAGCTGAACAATTCGGAAAAATCGCGATAAAAATCGCAGAATAAAAAGGAAAGCGCAAGTCGCCTAAAGCTAGACAACCCGAACTGCACCTAAATAAAGGTGCAGTTTTTTCATCCAAAATAACCCGCTAATTTTTTCTTCATTTGCTCCTTGTTCTCAGCAAATTGCCTGTGTCGGTGCCCATTTCCACCTGATGTATGTGGAAATCCATAAACAACGCTATCTGGTGATACATAGCCATTTTCTGCAAGATGGTTAAACACTGCTGTCACATTAACCCCTAGAGGAATGATAAGTGGATTTTGGATACGTACTAATTCTTCTGTAAAACTATCCATAATATGCTTCTTTAACAGTTCTGTTTTTAACATCTTTGGAGTTGAGCCACTGTAGTTTTTACCCTTATAGAATACTGGATACCTAATAACAGAAGCGGTTTGAACAAGATGACTGGCAGACGTAAAAAGCTCGCTGGTAGATTCGATTTCGAGGTATGAGTGTAACCCAAGTTCATCGAGCATCCCAATCAGATTTTTCCTCATCGGCCCTTCAAAACTGGAATTCTTTTTCACCTCGTGTAGGAGTTGCTCATCAGAAAGGTCTCTGTTTTTTGGATCAAGGATTGTTGAATATGATTTTTTCATTTGATGTAGTCCTGGTGTGATTCCGACAATCATGACTTTTGCAGACTCATTCACATATTCAAATGGAGCATAGTAGATTTCGAGGTGCTTTTTTTCATCCTTGTCTAATAAAAATGTCTCGCTCTTTATGTCTTCTTCCCGATAGTCCATGGGCAAGGATAAAATTTTTTGTTTGTATGTTTCGAACTTTGAACCGGCTACGATTGCCACATGAAATCCTCCCTTAAGCTGTAAAAGGTATACCGGATTGGTATACCTTTAAGCTACTACATCTCGTTCATTTTTATATTTTTCGTATTGTTTTTCGTCCATTATTGTTTTTAACATTTGAACAACTTTCCAAACGTCCTCATAGGAATTATACAGGGGCACTGGTGCAAGTCGAATGATATTTGGAGCCCGAAAGTCTGGAATCGCTCCATTTTCTTTGAGCGCCTTACAAATTCGTGCTGCTTCCTTATGCTCAAGACTGACGTGACCGCCTCTAACAGAACTGTCACGTGGTGAGCCAATCGTGAATCCCATCCCTGTTAGTTCAGTATCGATCAGTTCAATTAAAAGATTAGTCAATCCAAGAGATTTGCTCCGAATATCGTCAATCCCTGCCTCAGCAAACATTTCAAGTGAACCAAGTAAAGGAGCCAAACTTAACACATGAGGAGTCCCAATTTGAAAGGCCCCTGCATTGCCTGCTGGTGTAAACGTATGCTCCATATCGAATTGCTTTTCTTTATTTGAACCAAACCACCCAGCTAAGCCCGGCAACACACCAAAATGCTTACGATTCACATACAATCCTGCAACCGCGCCAGGTCCACCATTAAGATGCTTATAATTGCACCAAAAGGCAAAATCAACATCCCATTCAGAAAAGGAGTGTGGAATGGCACCGATTGAATGACAGCTGTCAAACCCGATTATAATTCCGCGCTTATGTGCCTCATCAGTAAGACGCTTCATATCTAAAATTTGACCACTCCGATACAATACGCTTGGCAAAACAACCAAAGCCACCTCGTCGGTCATTGCAGCAATAATGTCATTTTCAGCTACGTAACGGCCCTCATGACTTTTTACCCGAATAAGATATTCTTCAGGATTAAGCCCATGAATTTGCAACTGACTTTGAAGGGCATAAATGTCAGATGGAAAATTTAGTTCATCCGCTACAATCTTTGTACGTATCCCGTTTGGCTTATAAAAGGTCGCAACTAATTGATGGAGATTCACCGTCGTGGAACCCGTTACCATTACTTCCTCAAGTGATGCACCAATAAGCGGAGCAAGTAGTTCGCTTGCCTGTTCAGACATATAAAACCAAGGTTGCCTCCCTTGTGTCCATCCATCAATCCCATATTCTTTCCAATCCTCTAATGAGCGAAGTAATGAACGTTCGGCCCGCTTTGATAAAAGCCCAAGTGAATTCCCATCCAGATAAATGGTATCTGGTTTTAGATAAAATTCATCACGGAACGTTGCTAACGGATCCTCTCTATCAAGCTTTTTTGCATGTTCTAAAAAATTCAAAACGTTTTCCCCCTTAAAAGAAATCGTACATATACGCAGGGCGATTCGGAATCATTTTTTCAAATGCTTCTATTTCGCTTTCTTCCCCTGCAATCATTCCAGCTGCGAAAAGTTCGTTCGGGCGTTGATGACCGAAGAGTGCCGTTGATAATGCATTAATCGAAAGTTTAATCGCTCCATCTGTTTCGTCGGTAATGCGAACTTCGCCATTTTTTATAAGGAATGTTTTTTCATTCCATGGTGCAAATGGGTCTGTGATTTGAAGCTTAATCGTCTCGTTTCCAGCAAATTTGTATTCTTGTAGAAATGACTCTACATCAACAATTCGCACCATAAAATACGGACTAACTTCACGTTTCACCGTCTTTTGTTTCTTTAGAGCGAAGAATAATGGTTCTTTTTCAAATGTAATCATTTCGAGCTCAGAAATCATTGAATCATGCTGACATATAAAATTCCATAAGCCTTGTCTGGCCTCGACATTAACAGGGACAAATTCCTCAACCGTCATCTTACTGTCCTTAATTTCATAAAGGACATAACCAGTTGGCTTATTTGCTGGATCGTAATAAACCGCAATATTCAGATCATCAACCACGTTTTTCCACCAATCGTCCTCCCGAACAAGCATCCCTGAGAATGTAGTTGCATACTGCGCATAGATCTGTTTAAGCTCTTCCAGATTGGCGTTTTCAAATTGATAACGCGTGATTTTACCATTTGCAGGTTCAAACATAGTCAAATCAGCTTGTTTATGAAGCGTTTTAAGGCGATTGCTAAATAGTTCCCAGCCATATTTTCGGTAAAAATTCACATCAAATGGATGCAACATCGAAACGGTAAATCCCTCTGTCTTCATAGTTTCAAGCGCATACGTAAGCAATTCCTTTACATACCCTCTTCTTCGGTATTCCGGATACGTCGCAACACCTGCTATTCCACCCATTTTAAACGATTGATCCCCCACATATGTGGTGAGTGGTATGAGATGTAACTTTGCAGCTAACCTATCATTTTCATAGATTCCATAAATTTGATGTTTTTTCAGTTTTTTAGGTACCTCATCAAGCTGTTGTTCTGAAAGCTTATATGTAAATGCATACTCTGATAAACGCACAGAATCTAAAAATTGCTCTTCTGTAAGTCTTTCGATTGTCATGGCCTATCAACTCCTATTTAGAAAAGAATCAATCCTATTTTTGGACCAATACTAATATTTACTCGCAGCTAACTTCGTCTAGACTAAAGATATTCTTCGCTTCAAAAACAACAGTTCCACCTTTGTCCATACACGCTTCTGCTATCTGTGTGTTGATTTTGTGGTTATCTCTAATTTCTAGTATTCTTACAACCCCAAACGTTACAATCACAAGACTCCCAATGATTGCAATGAGGAGATTTCGTTTACTTTTACTCATCACTTCACCCCTTCTTTAGGGTAACATAGTTACCACATTTTTCAATTTACAAAATGAAGTTTCGCAATTTTTGTAAAATTATTTTTGTGGATTTTTCAGTTCATCGGGTGTAAGATAGTAACATTAACAATGGGGAGATGGTAGAAAATGAGGAAACGATTCGTTCTAGCCATCATCATGTTTGTTGCGATCATGTCTTTTTCAGCTACAATCGCACATTCCCATGCGTTTAAATCACCCGACATTCAAGAAAACACCGTAACCATTAGCAGTGTCTCGATCGACAATTTTTCTTCCAATGATGATGGTAAACCAAAAATTTCTTGGGTGCTTTTTTCAATCACATCGGGTTTTATCGTCCTTCGAGGTGTTTTTAAAAACATCGAAGTCAACAAAACCTTCCGAAAATTTATCTGGATAACACCCATTTTTTATCAATCCAATTATGTGGTAAAAGCTCTTTGATTTT
Organism: Ferdinandcohnia salidurans; assembly: GCF_042680725.1. Taxonomy (NCBI): domain Bacteria; kingdom Bacillati; phylum Bacillota; class Bacilli; order Caryophanales; family Bacillaceae; genus Ferdinandcohnia; species Ferdinandcohnia salidurans. The sequence goes on along the minus strand of NZ_JBHUEK010000009.1, from coordinate 20,986 downwards.
TTACATCATTTTAAAAATCAAGGAGGAGAAAATTATGTGGTTTAGATTTATTATGATTGGATTGTGTTCATTTACCGTAACTAGCCTATTCATCTTTCAAGGTATCGAGATTACACAAGCCTTTAAAGACTTCTTTACAAATAAATAAGATAAAAAAACGAATGTAGAAGTAAGCTCTACATTCGTTTTTTATTTGACCTATTCCTGTGCCATTCTTACCGTTGTGCGATACAGTAACTCCGTACCTAGTGAGATATCTTCAAAGGTTGAAAACTCCTTAGGATTATGGCTGATTCCATCTTTACACCGGACAAAGATCATTCCATATTCACATTCGTATGACATGGCTAATGAGTCGTGAAAAGGGCCGCTCATTAATTCCATTGGTTCCAAGCCTATGCTTTGCATTTCATTACGCATAATGTCTTTGATTCTTTCTGCACAATAACGAGGTTCGCTATTTGTATCTTCGGTAATTTTACAACGTAGCCCGTGCTCATCGGTAATTTCCTTAATCTTTGCATGTAATTGGGCTTCAAGTTTGTGACGTCTATTTAAATCAATATCTCTTAAGTCAACCGTAAAACTCACCTTTTCAGGAATGATGTTACGTGAATCCGGGAAGACTCTTAAACTTCCCACTGTACCAACGGTTGGCGCACCAGGCTCTTGGCTTGCTATCTCATTGAGCGCGATGATGATTTTTGCTGCACCTACAAGGGCATCTTTCCTCATTGGCATTGGAACGGAACCGGCATGCCCAGCAAAGCCCTCTAATTCAACTGTTAACCATAATGGGCCTGAAATACCTGTCACAATTCCAACTGGTTTGTTCATATTTTCTAGAACCGGTCCTTGTTCAATATGCATCTCAAGGAATGAACCAATGCTTCCTTTTGGATACTCTGACTCTTTAAATTTTGAAGGATCACAGCCAAATTCAATGAGAGCCTCTCTTCTTGTCACGCCATCCTTATCCTGACGTTCTAACTCATCGTCTTCGAGCTTCCCTAGGATTCCCCTTACACCAAATAATCCTTTATTAAAGCGGCAACCTTCTTCATCTGAAAAAGCAACCACCTCCATTGGACGATTTGGAACAATATGATTCTCTTTCATTGTTTGAATGACCTCAAGTGCCCCTAATACACCAATTGTTCCGTCAAATCTTCCACCATAAGGCTGGGAGTCAATATGCGAGCCTAGCATTAAAATCGGGGCATCCGGATTTTCCCCTTCTATTCTTCCAATTAGATTTCCAAAGTGGTCAATTCTAGCAGTTAATCCTGCTTCCTCCATCCAGCCTTTAACCGTTTCCACAGCTTGGCGATCTTCCTTAGATAAGGTTAGGCGGCACACTCCCGTTTCACCGATTTTTCCAATTTTTGATAACTCTGTAATTCTTTCTTCCAGTCGTTCCTTATTAATGGTTAGTGTTTGGATATTCATAGAATCAACCTCCTATTAATTCAAATGCTAGTTACATACGGTAGATTATGAGCTTTTGCAACCCCTTCATAGACAACCTTTCCATCAATCACATTTAATCCTTTGTGTAAGGCTCTATTTTCTGCAAAGGCGCGTTCATAGCCTTTATTCGCAACCTGTAGAATATAGGGTACCGTTACATTCGTAAGTGCAATCGTAGATGTTCTTGGAACAGCACCAGGCATATTTCCTACTGCATAATGAACGACTCCATGTTTTGTATATGTAGGATTTGCATGTGTTGTAACATGGGTAGCCGTTTCGAATATACCCCCTTGATCAATTGCAACATCGACAATCACTGATCCTTCCTCCATTAACCGAACCATTTCTTCTGTTACCAATTTCGGAGCTTTAGCCCCTGGAATAAGGACAGCACCAATCACAAGATCCGATTCCGCTACCGCTTGGCCAATCGTAAAAGGATTTGACATCAAGGTTGTGATGGAATTTCCAAATATATCATCTAACTCTCGCAATCTTGTAGCACTAACATCTAAAATCGAGACTTGCGCACCAAGGCCAACTGCAATTTTTGCAGCATTCATTCCGACTACGCCACCGCCAATAACAGTGACTTTTCCTCGACTTACTCCAGGCACGCCACCTAGAAGAACACCTTTTCCACCTTTTGTTTTTTCAAGAAAAGAGGCTCCAATTTGTGTGGCCATCCTTCCTGCAACTTCACTCATTGGTGTGAGTAATGGTAGGCTTCTATCCTCTAACTGCACGGTCTCATATGCAATCGCAACAACATTCTTTTGAATTAGGGCCTCTGTAAGCTCTCGATCTGCGGCGAGATGCAAATAAGTGAATAATAGCAATCCATCATAAAAATATTGATATTCCTCTTGGATTGGTTCTTTTACTTTTATCACCATATCGCAAGCCCATGCATCTGCAGCAGTTGGCACAATCGTTGCTCCTGCATCAATATAAAGTTCATCAAAAAAGCCTGAGTTCATGCCCGCTCCCGTTTCAACAAAAACCTTATGATTATGTTGAACCAACTGCATCACACCAGCAGGAGTTAAGGCCACACGATTTTCATTATTTTTTATTTCCTTCGGTACTCCAATTCTCATTTCCATCCACCTTTCTTTTTTCTTGGGAAAAACACCCGCAATCTATTTTCTTTATGAAAATAGATTACGAGTGTTGATACATACCTTTTTTTACAATGACTTTATTACTTCAATTAGGGTTCTTTGGACAAATTCTAGGTCTTCCTCAGAAATTGAAAGAGGTGGTGCGAGGGTTAAGACATTATTGTACCCTGCAACTGTTGCTCCATTTTTTCCGATAATTAACCCCCTTTGTAGGCACCCTGCGATCACTTTATTGACTTGACTTACTTCAAGTGGTTCCTTCGTTTGTTTATCCTTGACGAGTTCAAGCCCAATCAATAAACCTTTTCCTCTAATATCACCAACATAAGGATGGTCCACTAAAGCTGCTATAAGGCCATCTTTTAATTTGTCACCGAGGTGCTTTGAACGATCAAAAAGCTTTTCTTTTTCCATAATTTCTAGGTTTTTAAGTGCCAATGCACATGCTGCTGGGTTTCCACCAAACGTATTAACATGACGGAAATAGTCATATTCCTCTGACCCTTTAAAAGCTTCGTATATTTCTTTTTTCACGGCTGTTGCTGATAATGGAAGATATGCACTTGTAATGCCCTTGGCCATTGTAATGATGTCTGGTTTAACACCGTAGTTCATAAACCCAAACGGTTTGCCTGTTCGCCCGAACCCGCATATAACTTCATCAACAATGAGTAGGGCACCATGCTTTTCACATACTTCCTTTACTCCTGCCATGTATTTATCAGGTGGAACAATGACTCCTCCACCCGTAATGATTGGTTCCATGATTACGCCTGCTATTGTTTCACTAAGCTCCCATGTCATCACACGATCTATTTCCTGAACAGACTGTAAGTCAGATGCTCCTGCATCAACCTTGTCATCAGATCGATATAGGTCAGGTGGTGAGACATGGAGGAAGCCTGGTGCAAGTGGTTCATATTTATATTTACGCTGAGCTTGACCAGTTGCAGCTAGCGACCCCATGGAATTACCATGGTAAGCACGATAACGTGAAATAAATTTGTAACGGGAGTGTTCCCCTTTTTGCTGATGGTATTGTCTAACTAATTTAAAAGCCGTCTCATTCGCTTCCGACCCACTATTAGAGAAGAAAATAACATACTCGTCTCCAAGCATTTCATTTAGCTTTTCAGCAAGTTGAATCGCTGGTTCATGGCTTTGTGTTAAAGGATAATAGGCCATTTGCTTGAGCTGCTCATACGCAGCCTGCGCTAACTCTTCTCTTCCATATCCCACATTTACACACCAAAGCCCTGACATGCCATCAAGATACCGTTTCCCATTATGGTCTGTTACCCATGACCCTTCTGCTTTTGTAATGACCAACGTAGAATTTGGATTATATGGTTTCATAGCATGCCATACATAATCCTTATCCTTTGTTAAAAGGTCTTCACTTTGTGTAACCTTTGTCATACCCGCCTTCCCCCCTTATCCTTAATAAAATGCGCCTCGGCGTATTTGCGCCCAGAATTTTTAGGCCCACATGATGTGGGTCACAAAGACGTTGCCACAGGACGTGGCGCTCTTAGTCTTTGATCCTATGCTAGAAAAGCTTCCTTTGAAAATCTGTGGCATCCGCCGGAGGCAAACTTTATTCAGTAGGGTTAAAACCCTACTGAATAAAGTTAATAATCAAAACGAGATGTAATCATTTTTTTACGCGTATAAAAATTGACTCCATCCTTCCCATTCACATGGAGGTCACCATAGAATGAATCCTTCCAACCAGAGAATGGGAAAAAGGCCATTGTCGCTGGTACACCCACATTGATGCCAAGCATTCCCGCTTCTGCTTCTTCTCTAAATTGCCTTGCCGCCCTAGCATCCTTTGTATAGATGGTGGCGCCGTTCCCAAATCGGGACTTTTGAATATATTCAAGACCTTCGTCTAAATCCTTGGCACGTAATAGACTTAAAACGGGTGCAAAGATTTCTTCTTTAGCAATCGTCATTTCTGGGGTTACATGGTCAAAAATGGTTGGACCCAAAAAGTTTCCTTCTGGCATTTCATCCATTTCTTTTCTGCCGTCTCTAATAAGTTGCGCACCTTCTTCAAGCCCTTTTTCTACATAACCAAGTACTTTATTTAAATGTGACTCGCGGATAACAGGTGTTAAGAGCACCTCGTCATCCATACCATTTCCAATCGTGAGACGGTCTGCAGCATCCTTTAACGCAGATACAAACTTTTCTCCATCTCCTACAACGACAACGGCACTACAAGCCATACAGCGCTGCCCTGCACTACCAAATGTAGAGCTTATGATATTGGCTACTGCTTTTTCCATATCGGCATCTGGCATCACAATATGATGGTTTTTTGCACCTGATAAAGCTTGCACGCGTTTCCCTTGTTGCGCTGCACGTTCATATACGTATTTCGCAACTGGCTGTGAGCCTACAAATGAAATGGCACTGACATTCGGATGATCTAACAAACCATTTACAACATCATGTGCCCCATGAACAACATTTAAAACGCCATTTGGTGCACCCGCTTCTGTAAATAATCTAGCAAGCTCGTTAGCTAGCATTGGCGTCCGCTCTGATGGCTTTAATACAAACGTATTTCCACAAGCAACCGCCAATGGGAACATCCACATTGGGACCATCATTGGGAAATTAAATGGAGTAATTCCGCCTACTACTCCTAGTGGATATCGGAACATTTCAGAATCGATATCCTCTGCAATATTTGATAATGTCTCGCCCATCATTAAGGTAGGTGCACCTGCTGCAAATTCAACACATTCAATCCCTCGTAGAACTTCACCATGTGCCTCTTTATATGCTTTACCGTTTTCTTGGACAACAAGTCTTGCTAGCTTTTCATGATTCTCCATTAATAAATAGTGATATTTGTATAAGATCCTTGCCCTTTTCGGAACAGGAGTATTTTTCCATGTTTTAAATGCTTCCCTAGCCGCTTTTACAGCTAAATCTACATCTTCCTTTGAAGAAAGCGGCACACGTACTAATGTTTTTTTTGTTGCTGGATTGGGTACCTCAAGTGATTGGGTTCCAAGGGCGTCCACCCATTCCCCATTTATATAATTTTTCAGAACAACTGTTTCATTTTTGACTACTGACATTTTTTGTACAGCCTCCTTTTTCGTATTTCAATATTCGTTAATCCTTAACCTATATGTAAATTATCCCTCATAATGAAAATGCTTTCATTAGACATTCTGTAAAATAACTGCTTGTTATTTTTCCACATTATGAATACTCCTTGCACGAAAAAACCCACTAACTCTAGTGGGCTATAAAACTTGCTTTTTCTCTTTTAGTTGATTTGATGAAATTAAAAACTCATATGATAAAATCATAAATTCAATCGCGAGCCGTTTTTCGTGATTCATAAAGTCTGAGCCTAGTAGCTTTTCTAGTTTTTGAATGCGGTGATATAATGTTTGCCTTACTACAAATAAACGCTTTGCCGTTTCTTGTTTCGAGCCGTTACATGATAAATAGGTTTTAAGTGTATCCATTAGTTTTCCATTATATTTTTTATCGTATGCGATAACCGGCTCCAAATACTCTAATACAACCTCCTGCAAATCGATATGTCTGTTAAGTAACGAAATAAGCCTAAAAATATGTAAGTCATCATAAAAATAGCTTTGGGCTGGTATCGACATACGGTTTTGAATTCGAATTGTTTCTATCGCAGTTTGATAGCTTTTATGTAGATCTGTCAGCTCTTCTATAAATTTTCCAACGCCAAGTATTGGTTTGACCTTATCATTACCAAGTTGTGATTCAGAGTCCATTAACCTTTGGATTCCATCTTGGACTCTCGCTTTCCACGTCACATGACTTCGTTCATTGAGAAGGATAAAAACAATTGTGTTTCTTTTATCTGCTACGTAAAGGGAAAACCCCTGTTGTTCAAAAACGGCACGGGTAAACATTTTGAAATAAGTTAAATCACTTGTGGAATAATCTTCAATGGAATCTATTTTACAAATACATACAACCGCTCCTTTTGGTTTACTAGTTGAAGTAAGAGCTAGATAGTCTTTTATCGATTCTTCGTTTTGTTCACCTTCCAACCAATCATTGATCCATTCTGTTTCTTCTACTTTATGTTTTTCCTCTACATAAAGATTACGAAGAAAAAGCTGTGCAAGGGCAGTTGCAGTTCGATCCAAAATGAGTTGATCAAATTCGGTTAGCTCTCTATCCTCAGAAATGATTGCAAGTTCTGCATAGCTTTCACCTAGCAAATGGATCGGAATTTTGGCTATATAAGTCGAATCTTCAGTCTGGGATTGCAGGTTTTCTAGTAGTTTCTTTCGTTTTTGCTCGGTTGCTTCTGGAATAAACTGAGTTTCCCTGTTCGTAAAGAGGATAATTACTTGGACTTGGAGATAGCTTCTAATAAATTTTAGAATTTCAACATAATGATCGATGGTTAATAATCTTTTATTTAGTGCCTGTGAGTAACTTTCAAGATTGGAAATCATTTGATATTGGCTGTTAATAAGTAGCCCATGGATGTCTTGCGTAATTTCAACAAATGGTACTTCCTTCAAAAAAAGGATAATTGGAAATTGAGACTTGTTTGCGAGTTCAATGATTTCTGGTGGGATCGATGAGGTGTATATTCCTAATTCAATACAAATACCTGCTGCCTGTGAATCAATTAATTGCTTGATGACTGAGATAAATTTCTCCTTATTATCTCTCCAAGCAACTCCGGTTGAAAGAATTAATTCATGTCCATTTAAGAGATTCTTAATATTTACGATTTCAACAACGTGGACCCATTTTACTTGTCGCCCGAGTCCCTCTTTACCGGCGATTACTTTAATACTTTCAAAATGCTTTCGATTTAAAATATCATCAACTGTAATATATGATTTCAATCTACAGCTCTCCTAAATTGAATTTTCAGATTAGTTTTATTATACGCGATAACTTGTCATTAAAGGAGTGTTTTTCCAAATATTTTTATACTTTCCTGTTAAAATGGCGCAAAAAAGCCGGCACTCTTTCACTGGTACCGGCATCCAACTATTTTTATATTGGAACAAGAAACTTTATGCACCTTCCTTTTGTTGCTTAATAAGCATGACCGCAAAGTACTTACGCCCTTCTGGGGTGATAATGTGTAAGGTTTCTTTTTCATCTTTTTTCTCAAAATCTACGAACGCTCCACTTAGGTTTTCTATTACATTAGTTATTTTATAGCCTTTTTGAAGGAAATAATCCACTTTGTCTCTCTCTTGCAAAAATACTTGATACTCTGACATGTACTGACACTCCTTTGTTTATTGTTTCAGGTACTATGCAGTCGTTTCTTTGTCGATTTCCGCCTCATAAATATTGGTGTCTTCTTCGACAGTCCCTCCAGGTAGAGCCCAATTTAATAAAACTCCCAAAATAGCTGAAAGTGCCATCCCATGTATTTCAAAGTTTGCTGAAAACTTCATAATGGCTCCACCGATCCCCACAACTAAAATAACGGATGAAATAATGAGGTTACGCTTATCACCCAAGTCTACTTTACTATCAACAAGCATCCGTAATCCAGATGCAGCGATAATCCCAAATAAAAGGAGAGATATACCACCCATTACTGCTGTTGGAATTGAGCTGATGAGAGCTGTAATTTTACCGATAAACCCAAATAGTATCGCAAAAACAGCTGCCCCTCCGATAACAAAGACACTAAACACTCTCGTGATGGCCAATACACCAATATTTTCTCCGTACGTCGTATTCGGAGGACCACCCATTAACGCGGCTAGCATTGTGGCAAGCCCGTCTCCCATTATCGAACGATGTAAACCTGGCCTTTGAATGAGGTCTTTTTGAACAACTTTACTTAATACCATTTGGTGTCCAATATGTTCAGATAATGTGACAATTGAAACAGGTACCATGAGGGCAATAATACTTAGGGTTACAGTGGGAGAATAATGTACAAATGGAAAAAGAAAATCAGGTACTTCGAAAATTTTTGCCGTCATAACACCGGATAAATCCACTAAGCCAACAATGGCAGCATAAATATATCCTCCAACTATTCCAATTAAAACGGGAATTAAATTTAAAAAGCCTTTAAGGAAAATGGAGCTTAAAATAACAATCGCTAAGGTCACTAATGCAACTGTAAAATGAAGGAGACTATATTCACCATTTGCGTTATTCATTGCCATACCAACTGCTGTCGGCGCAAGACTAAGTCCAATCACGATAATAACAGGCCCAACAACTACTGGTGGAAGTAATTTTACCAGCCATTTATGGCCTGTAGCTTTTATAACTAAAGCAACGATCCCATAGACAATACCGGCTAGAAAACTTCCAATCATTGCCGCACCAGGACCATCTGCTGCTGTTGCCGCAATGATCGGGGCAATAAATGCAAATGACGAACCAACATATGCTGGAACTTGACCTTTGGTTATAATCAGAAATGTGAGCGTACCAATCCCACTTGAAATAAGGGCTACACCTGGACTCAAGCCTACGAGATACGGAACTAAGATGGTTGCACCAAACATGGCAAACAAATGCTGGATGCTTAAAATCAAAAACTTACCTGGTGGCGGTGTCTCGTTTATCCCCAAAACAACCTTCGAATCTTCACTGCTCATACCAAATCCCCCTTTTCATTTGTTATTGTTGAATGCTATATTCTTAATATTCTGAATTATATTGGCAGATACTCACCTCATTTCTTACTTTAAACGAAGGAAGGAGTTACCCCCTCCTTCCTAGCACAGCATATGAATTATATTGTAGCCGTTTTATCTTTTACAACTTCGTAATTTTCTCCGTACTTTGCACGCTTAATAAATTGACCTGCTCCTAATTTTCCAACAAACTTCTTATCACGGACAACAAATTCTCCTCTAGATAGAACAGATACTGGTTCTCCGGTAAATTTCATTCCCTCAAATGCACTGTAATCAACTGCCATATGGTGAGTCTCGGCAGAAATCGTCCGCTCGATATTCGGATCAAAAATGACAATATCGGCATCTGCACCAACCGCTATTGTGCCTTTCTTTGGATATAACCCAAATAGTTTTGCCACTCTGGTAGAGGTTAGATCCACAAATTGATTCAGTGAAATCCTTCCCTTTTTCACACCTTCTGAGAATAAAACCGTTAAGCGGTCCTCAATCATTGGACCTCCATTAGGAATTTTCGAGAAGTCACCTAACCCAAGCTCTTTTTGTCCTTTAAAATCAAACGAACATTGATCTGATCCGAACGTTTGAAGCTGTCCGTTTCTTAATGCATTCCACAACACTTCTTGGTTCCACTTTTCTCGTAGTGGAGGAGACCAGACGTACTTAGCACCTTCAAAATCTGGCTTTTCTAAATAGGTTTGATCAAGGACTAAATATTGAGGGCATGTTTCTCCCCACACATCAAACCCTTTTTCTCTTGCTGCTGTGATTGCTTTTACAGCATCAGCACAAGTAACATGAACAACATAAAGTTGAGAATTTGCAAGTCCTGCAAAGGTCGCAGCCCTTTCTGTAGCCTCCCCTTCGATTTCCTGTGGTCTAGTTAACGCATGATAGATTGGATCTGTTTTTCCTTCACTTAATGCCTTTTTCACAAGATAGTCAATGACGTCACCATTCTCCGCATGAACCATGACCAGTGCTCCTAAATCCTTTGCCGCAATTAATGTTTTAAATAAAGTTTCATCATCTGCCTGTAGCACATTTTTATATGCCATAAATACTTTAAAGGATGTGATTCCTTCATTTTCGATTACGGATGGAAGCTCATTTAAGACAGCATCCGTTACCTCTCCGATAGATAAGTGAAAGCCATAATCAATTACTGCTTTCCCTTTTGACTTCTGATGCCATGTTTGAATGGCATCCTTCAGAGGTTCCCCTTTATTCGATAAGCAAAAATCAATAACCGTCGTTGTTCCTCCAAAGGCAGCTGCAATTGTTCCAGTTTCAAAATCATCTTTAGAGACTGTTCCTCCGAACGGCATTTCTAGATGAGTATGCGGATCAATTCCGCCTGGAAAAACATAGCAACCATTTGCATCAACTACTTCTGCACCTTCAGTCGAGAAATTTCTCCCAATTTGACTAATCACACCATTTTCCACAAGAATTTCTGCTTGATACGTATCTGTTGCTGTTACAATTGTTCCATTCTTGATCACTTTTTTCATCCAAAGTCCCCCTCAAAGAACGAAATAGCTTTTATTTTACAGAGTCAATTTTACAACTAACTGCACCGAGTGCCGCCTGACGCTCATTCCATGTCATTGGAGGTAATCCACTTGGTACTTCAACCATATCAATCGCCCCATCAACAGGACATACAATCGAACATAAATTACAGCCGACACAGTCTTCCTCTCTTACCTTTAAAATGTTGTAGCCATTTCCATCCTTAAGCATGTCGATACATTGATGGGATGTATCTTCACATGCAATATGACATTTATTACAGTTGATACAAACATCATTATTGATTCGCGCTACAATTTTATAGTTAAGGTCAAGGTCACCCCAGTCAGAATATCTCGGCACTGTTTTTCCGACGATATCCATAACTGAAGCAATCCCTTTATCATCCAGATAGTTATCTAACCCTTCAATCATATCCTCAACAATCCTAAAGCCGTGATGCATAGCAGCGGTACACACCTGAACCCCAGAGGCTCCCATCAACATATATTCAACTGCATCTTGCCAAGTTGATATTCCACCAATTCCTGATATTGGAATGTTAATATGGGGACTTCTTGCACATTCAGCAACCATATTAAGGGCAATCGGCTTTACAGCTGGACCACAATATCCACCATGCGCACCTTTACCCCGGACATGTGGAATCGTATTCCACGTATCTAAATCAACTCCTGCTAAACTATTAATTGTATTAATCATACTGATGGCATCGGCTCCCCCTCTAGTAGCAGCCTCTGCAGTAGCCGTGATATCTGTAATATTAGGAGTAAGTTTCACAATAACCGGTGTTTGCGCAACTTCTTTTACCCAATAAGTTTGTTGTTCTACCAGTGAAGGTACCTGACCGGATGCAGAACCCATTCCTCTTTCTGCCATACCATGTGGACATCCAAAATTGAGTTCTAGTCCATCTACACCTACTTCTTCCACTCTCTTTACGATTTCGTGCCACTTTTCTTGTTTTGGTTCAACCATTAGTGAGGCAATGATTGTATGATTAGGAAAGAGCTTTTTCGTTTCTTTAATTTCTTTTAAATTCACCTCTAAAGGACGATCAGAAATTAATTCAATATTGTTAAACCCCGCTACTCGTTGCCCATTAAAACTAACAGCTCCAAACCTGGAAGTGACATTTAATATGGGGTCACCTAATGTCTTCCATACTGCTCCACCCCAGCCTGCATCAAATGCCCGTTGCACTTGGTAACCAGAATTTGTTGGAGGAGCAGAAGCCAACCAAAATGGATTAGGGGATTCTATACCTGCTAAATTTATTCGTAAATCCGCCATAGATAAGCCTCCTTATCACCTTTTCTTTTTTTACACAATCTCGGAAACTGCACCGAACATGACCTTGTGAATCGCATATGCCGCATCTTTACCTTGCTGTGCGGCTGAAACAACCATTGCTTCTCCTTGACCCTTTCCAAAAATCACGTCACCACAGGCAAAAACCTTCTTATTGGATGTCTGAAGGGTTTCTTGATTGATTTTTACAACTCCACCATTATGCTCAAGACCGAATTGTTCAATAAGCTCTGTATATCTCGTTTGACCAATGGCTTTAATTACCGCATCAACCTCTAAGATGAACTCAGAGCCCTCAATTGGTACAGGACGTCTCCGCCCATCTTTACCCGGCTCACCAAGCTCCATTTTGATGCATTCGATTGCTTTCACACGTCCTTGTTCGTCACCAACGATTTTCTTAGGTGCTGTTAGCCATCTAAATTCAACACCGTCCTGTTTTGCAAATTCATATTCAAAATCATAGGCAGTCATTTCTTCAACCGTTCTTCTATAAAGGATTTTTACATTTTCAGCTCCTAATCGGACCGAACATGTCGCTCCATCAATAGCCGTATTACCTGCACCAATGACAACAACCTTCTTCCCTAAGAATTGGTCTGAAATTGGCTTTGTTTTGGTTTCTTTTACAAAATCGATGGCATCGTAAACTCCATCCAATTCTTCACCATCAATACCAAGTGAAGGCACCTTTGACATTCCAATTGCTAGAATGACGGCATCAAAGTTATGAAGAATATCATCTACCGAAATATCCTCTCCAACTCTCGTATTGGTTCGGATTTTAACATCTAAGCTCTCTACCTGCTTAACCTCCCAGAATGATATATTCTGCGGAAGTCTAAATGAGACAATTCCGTAAGTGTTTAAGCCTCCAGCTTTTTCCGCTGCCTCAAAAATAGTAACGTCATAGCCGAGTAAACCAAGTTCTCTTGCTGCGGACAGTCCAGCAGGGCCGCCCCCAACAATTGCAACTGTTTTTCCATTTTTCTTACCTGGTTCGAAAAGTACCTGTTCATTTCGTATGGCCCAGTCGGTCGCATATCTTTGTAAATCACCAATCATGATAGGTTTTGTGGAATGATTTAAAACACAAGCACCCTCACAAAGTTCCTCTGTTGGGCAAACTCGAGCACAACTAGCTCCGATAGGATTGGATTTCATAATCGTTTTTGCTGATCCTTTTACGTTTCCAGAAGCAATTTTTTTAATAAAGGTAGGGATATCAATACCGGTAGGGCAAGCAGTAATGCAAGGGGCGTCATAGCAATAAAGGCAACGATTCGATTCTTCAATGGCTTCGCGGTTGGTTAATCCAGGGTTCACTTCATTGAAATTCATTTTTAAATCCTGATATGAAATTCTAGTGTTTGAAAGACTCATAGATTTACCTCCTTGATATAGTGGAAGTTGCAATATCATAAGGCCACAACATTGCAACTATATAAACCCACAAATAGAAAGCGTTTTCAATTAATCGTAGTATTAACTACTCTTTTTTATGACTAAGTAGGAGCAGTTGTCCGAAAAATACGAACTTTATGTCTATTTTACTTATTACCTAGTACGATTGCATTATACAGAGTGTTAAAAGATAAAAGCTGTTTTCTACTCATAATGTAAAAAACAAAAAAAGAGCGAGAGATTTAAGCCACATTGACTAGTAGCTTTAAACCTTCGCTCTGTTTTTTTAATTTACAATCTATATCTACTTAAAATCTGAATTCTTGTAGATCAATTTATTTACTTTTAAATTATAATCATTAATAAATTCATTCTGAAACGATTCCCATTCACCTAGAGAATCATAATATTTAGCCATCGTATTTTTCTTACCTACCTTTTTTCCTCTAACTATAAAATCCTTTGGAGCATAGTAATGAACATCTCCGTTTTTTTTCAGCTTGATTGGAATGATAACGGAAAAATCAATACCCATTTTTTTGTCACGAACAACCATTTTCTTGGTAACACTGTTATCTGTCCTGTCAATCACTTGTGTCAAACAGTAAGCACGCTCATTTTCGAATGAAAACTTGTTAACTCCGTTACGTTTTACGGTAGTCATTTATCCGTCCTCCTAAGGTAAGTACTTCTTTAATCATAACACATTAATCATTTAAAGCTAATTTTTGGAAATATCAACGAATGAGACAAAAATAAAAGGGAAGAAATCGATTTGATTTCTTCCCTTGAATAAATAATCCGTTAGCTATTAGTTTTGTCCGTTTCCGTTTTTACCTTGGCTGTTACCATTGCCTTGACCTTTACCGTTGTTTCCTTTGTTTTGGCCATTGTTTTTGTTCGCATGCTTATTTTGTTTTTGTTCTTTTACTTCTTGTTGTTTTTCAGTCTTTTTAACTTGTGCTTGTTGCTTTTTCTCTTGTGCTTTTTCTAGAGCTTGATCACGCTTTTCGTTTACTTTTACTTGTTTCTTTTCTACTGCAGGAGCAGCAACCACTGGTTGTACTTCTGTTTCAGTTGTTTCTTCCACTACTGGCTCAACCGCTACATCTTCAACTACTACTTCTTCCTCAACAACTGGTTCTTCAGTTGTTTCTTCAATTGCTTCTTCTTCATGCTTAGCTGCAAATTTTTGTGCTTTTTTCTCTAGTTTTGCAAGCTTCTTATCTAATTTTGCAAATGATTTTTGGATATTTTTCATTAACGCTTTTTGAGCAGTAGGATTTTTTACATTCGCTAGTGCTGCAGTTAATGCGTCAATGTTATTTGCAAGCTTCACTTCAACTTCGGTACCTTCTGATTCAACAGCAACGTCCTCTTCTACTACTACATCTTCTTCTACAACTTCCTCTTCATTTGTTACTGTTTCTTCTTCAACAGCATCTTCTTCTGTTGCTTCAGTTTCTTCGTTAGCAATTTCTTCAGAATCTGTTAGCGTTTCAGTAGCAGCTTCTTGCGTTTCGATTGCTTTTTGAAGTAACTCTTCAGCTTCTTCTGTTTTACCTTCGGCTAATAAAGCATTTGCTTCTGCAATGCGCTCTGCTGCGAAATCAGCTAACAGTTTTGCTTCTTTATAATCATCAACTGTTACTGCAAGACGTACTTTTTCAATCATTTGTTTTACAAAATAAAAGAAATCTCCAGGTACTAAAGATGGTGCTTCTTCAGCTTGAACTTCCTCTTCAGTTGCCTCTTCTTCAGCCATTTCTTCATTCTCTTCTGATTCAACTTCTTCAGTATTTTCTTCCTCTGTTACTTCTTCACCTTCGATTACTTCCTCAGTAGCTTCTTCCTCTACCACTTCTTCGCCTTCGACTACTTCCTCAGTAGCTTCTTCACCAACGTTTCCTTCTACAACCTCTTCTTCAGAAGTACCGTAGTTTACTGGAATTTGTTCTACAACCGTTTCTTCCGTAACAACTGTATCTTGCTCAGTGCCTTCCTCATTTGCAAAAGCAGCTGGTGTTGCTAAAGATAAAATAAGTGCTGATGCTACTGTTCCGCTAACGATAGACTTTTTGAAATTTCGTTTCTTCATTTATGATTTCCCCCTATTTATGAATTACGATAAAAGCATTCGACGAAAGCTGACAGATATATGTCCGTTTATTACTAAAAAAATAATATATGATTCTTAAGTCTAATGAAATGCTAAAAAATTGCCAAAAGACCTAGTGCGATTGGCACTAGGTCTTAGTTACTTGTTTAGGACTTTGTTGGTGACTTCGACATTTTTTCTGTAATAAACTCTTTAATTAATTGGGTGGCTTCTTCTACATTTTTCACATGCAGTACTTTGCTTCGGTCCTCTGATATTTGTTCCGCTGTATAGTGATACCTTGGATCATAATAATATTCTAATAGTAATTTCACGGCTGAATGATAATCTCCGGATTCAAGATCTTTTTCAATCTGTGTTGCAATTGGAGTATGAATTCTCTTTTTGATTCGTTGGAAGGCAGCCATACAATCGTTTGGAAATTCCCACGGACGGTAATCTTCTAAAATGTTTAACACGCGCTCCTCCATCGGCAGGTCAACAAAAATATGGTATCCTTCTTCCTTTAAATTCAGTAAAAAATCAGGTATAGTCGCTCGACCAACACGTTTGCTTTCAGCCTCCAACAGTACATATGGTGATTTCTTTATCTGTAGAGACCGTTCTACAAGCATCAAGTCAAACACTTTTTGATTATGCGGTTTTTTCCCAATCATCCCAAAAACCGATCCACGATGATTGGCCATTCCTTCTAAATCAAGAACAGGATATCCTTCATCCTGAAGCTCGTTTAAAATTTTTGTTTTCCCAGAACCTGTGTATCCATTGATGACCAATGCCTTTGGTTTAAAATCAGTCGCAAGCTCTTCTAGTTTTTCTACGACCCATTCTCGATACCCGCGGATTCCTCCAATTAGTCGTTTTGAATTGATTCCCATTAAATCAATAAGGGTTGCTGAGGTCTTACTGCGCATCCCTCCGCGCCAACAATAAACAATCTTTTCCTCTTCTGGGAGTTTCGAGAACTCTCTTATAAAATTGGGAAGCTTGGCAGAAACAATTTCAAGTCCTTTTTCCTTTGCCGCGTCAGGACTAATTTGTTTATAAACGGTTCCTATTTCTGCACGTTCTTCATCCGTAAAAATGGGGATATTTACACTACCAGGTATATTAGATTCAGCGAATTCAGAAGGGGAACGCACATCAACAATGGCTATTGGTTTCTCCTTCTGTAATTCCCGTAATTCGTCTACAGATATATCTTGAAACATCTATTTTCTTCCCTTCAAAGTGTCTATCTACACTATTTCCACATTCTCTCTCCCCTATTATAAATCAGAAAAACTTTTTTAGCTTAAAAGATGCAATTACATTCATTTTTTGAAATGATAGAATGAAGATAATGATTGATTTCG
Organism: Ferdinandcohnia salidurans; assembly: GCF_042680725.1. Taxonomy (NCBI): domain Bacteria; kingdom Bacillati; phylum Bacillota; class Bacilli; order Caryophanales; family Bacillaceae; genus Ferdinandcohnia; species Ferdinandcohnia salidurans. Next base: position 4,008 of record NZ_JBHUEK010000009.1, on the reverse strand, counting down.
GAGGAGTCTTTATGCTTATACCATCCCTGGCAAAAAAAATTATAAAAGAAGTACGTAGATTAATTGATGAGGATATTATTATTGTAGATGTTTCGGGAACGATTATTGCAAGTACGGATTCAAGTCGAATTGGAAGTTTTCACGAAGGTGCCCTCCTTTCAAGTAGGAATCAAAAGAAAATGATCATCACAAAAGATATGGAAAATGACTTAAAAGGAGTAAAGGCAGGCATCAATTTACCGATTCTTTATCAGCACAATGTTGTTGGGGTTATTGGTATAACTGGAAACCCTGAAAAAGTATCCTCATACGGAGAGCTCTTGAAAAAAATGACGGAGCTTTTAATCCAAGAGAGTTACTATGCTGAGCAAATGGAATTAGAGTCTCGTGCACTCGAAACCTTCGTCTTTGATTGGCTTCATATTAATGAAGAAACCCCGGAGTTTGTTAAGCGTGCAGAGCATTTAAATATCGATCTTACTCTTAAACGTCAAGTGATAATGGGCTTCATTAAAAGTGAAACAGAAATTCCACTCCGGGATATATCCAATCACTTGCAACAAAGTTCATTTTTAAATGAGAACGAAATTTTTGTCAGATGGGGAAATGAACGATTCCTACTCCTGTTAACTGACCGTTCAAAAGAGCAAACACAAAACAGCCTTCACTTAATTAAAAGAAAATTAGAAGGTAGTTTTACTGTAAAGATATCGTTTGGAGTGGGAAGTGAGGAACCCTTGCTAAAAAAATCTTTTGAGGAAGCTGAACGCGCTCTTAAAGTTGCAAAACGGACGGACTCTATACAATTTGATGAAGAACTCATTTTAGAAATGCTTGTTCATGAAACGAGCGGACAAGTGCAATCAGATTATGTGAAACGTACCATCATTAAGCTCTTAGATGAGGATGGAACACTAGTTAAAACCTTAGTTGAATTTATATTAAAAAATCAGTCCATCAAAGAAACTGCTGAGTCTCTTCATATTCATGTGAATACTCTTTCTTATCGTTTTAATAAAATTGAAGAGCACACCGGCTTACACCCAAAAAACTTTGTCGATTTGGCAGCACTTTATCTCGGGATACTATTATTGGATAAATCTACAAAAGTTTTTGATTAATACCTCAAATATTTGTGGATTTCTATATAGCGGAACTATCCGCTTTTTTTTATGCTTATAAATAAGAAGATTTTTTGGAGGCGTTCTCATGATTGATACAAATGCAAAACAGCAATTTATAAAAATTGTCGGACCTGAAAACTATGATGATTCAAAAACAGGTCGACTTGTGTACTCGTATGATGCGACACCACAGTTCCAGTCAATGCCTGATGCAGTAATTTCTCCTCGAAACAAAGAGGAAATATCAGAAATCGTCAAGGTGTGTAATGAATACAAAATTCCGATTGTCCCTCGCGGCTCTGGGACAAATCTCTGTGCAGGCACTTGCCCAACTGAGGGTGGACTTGTCCTTCTTTTTAAACATTTAAATAAGATTTTAGAAATTGATGAAGAGAATCTAACGATAACAGTCCAACCTGGGGTAATTACTCAGGAAGTGACAACTGCTGTAGAGGCAAAGGGTTTATTTTATCCACCAGATCCTGGTTCAATGAAAATATCGACAATCGGAGGCAATATAAATGAGAATTCAGGCGGATTACGCGGCCTTAAATATGGGGTAACACGAGATTATGTCATGGGGCTTGAGGCTGTCTTGGCGAATGGCGAAATCATTAAAACCGGAGGAAAGCTAGCGAAAGATGTTGCTGGATATGACCTCACTCGCCTCTTTGTCGGCTCAGAAGGTACTCTTGGCATCATTACGGAAGCCACACTTAAGCTCATTCCAATGCCTGAAACAAAAGAGACCATTCTTGCCCTTTATCAGGATTTGGATTCTGCTGCAAAGTCCGTTTCGAAAATTATCGCAAGTAAAATCATCCCGATTACGTTAGAATTTCTCGACCAACCTACTCTTGAAGCAGTCGAAGCCTTTGCAAAAATCGGACTTCCAACTGATGCAAAAGCAGTCCTTCTTATTGAACAGGATGGTCCTGCAGAAATAGTAAAACGCGATATTGCTAGAATCAAAGAAATTTGCAAGGAAGAACATGCTGTATCTGTGAAATCTGCGGAATCTGAGGAAGAGGCGGAGGCCTTACGAACAGCAAGGCGGGCTGCACTTTCTGCTCTTGCACGCTTAAAACCGACTACCATTTTGGAGGATGCAACTGTCCCCCGCTCTGAAATTGCAAACATGGTACATGCAATTGGAGAAATCGCCAAAAAATACGACTTGAATATTTGTACCTTTGGTCATGCCGGAGATGGAAATCTTCACCCTACCTGCTTAACAGATGTCAGAGACCGTGAAGAAATTGAACGTGTTGAAAAAGCGTTTGAAGAAATTTTTGAAAAAGCGATCGAGCTTGGCGGTACGATTACTGGCGAACACGGTGTCGGCGTAATGAAAGCACCTTATCTTGAAATGAAGCTAGGTGCCGCAGGGATTGCTGCGATGCAAGCGATTAAAACGGGGCTTGATCCTAACAACATCATGAATCCAGGCAAGATGTTTGCAAAGGATTCTAGAAAACGTGTGGTGGTTTCAAAATGACAACGATTCAAGAACAACAAAAAATCCAACAAGAATTCCAATCTCGGATGGATCAAAATGAACTATTAAACTGTATGCGTTGTGGATTCTGTCTTCCTACTTGCCCTACGTATATCGAATCCGGCTATCAAGAATCTCACTCACCAAGGGGAAGAATTGCCTTAATGAAAGCAGTTGTGGACGGACTCATTGAACCCGATGAGGACTTTGAAAAATCATTAAATATGTGTTTGGGCTGCCGAGCTTGTGAACCTGTTTGTCCTTCTGGCGTTAATTACGGGCACCTTTTAGAAGAAGCAAGAGATATCGTTCATCAAAACAAAAAGCATTCGCTACCCGTGAAAGCCATCAGAAATACGGTTTTTGAAGGTCTTTTCCCCCATCAAAATCGGATGCGTACACTAACAGGTTTACTTGGCGTCTACCAACGCTCTGGCATGCAAAAAGTGGTTCAAAAAAGCGGGCTTTTGAAGTTTTTACCTGAGAGCTTTGCGACGATGGAACGCGTACTTCCAGACGTACCCTCCTTAAAGGAACTAAAAAATAGACCATACCATCTTGAACCAATTGGTGTACGACAGAAAAAAGTCTCCTTTTTCACAGGTTGTTTAATGGATACGATGTTTATGAAAACGAATGATGCCACCATGAAGCTCCTTCAATTGGCGGGTTGTGAAATTGTCATTCCAAAAACACAGGCTTGTTGTGGGGCCTTACATGGACATAGTGGAGAAAAAAACAAAGCAAAGGAACTGGCGAAACAAAATATAGCGGCCTTTGAAGAGATTGAAGCTGATTATATCATCACAAATGCGGGCGGTTGCGGTGCCTTTTTAATCGATTATGATCACCTTCTAAAAGATGACCCCCAGTGGGCCAAACGAGCGAAAGCATTCTCGAAAAAGCTAAAGGACATCTCATCTGTTTTGGTAGAATTAGAGTTTCATAAAAAAGAACTTTCCCTTCCTTCACAAGTTATCACATACCAGGATTCATGCCATTTGCGAAATGTAATGAAGACGGCATCTGAACCTAGAACGCTACTTCAATCTATTGATGGCGCTACTTATATGGAAATGAAAAATGCGGACAGCTGCTGCGGCTCTGCTGGCATCTATAATATTGTAGAGTCTGAAATGTCGATGAAAATATTGGATTCAAAAATGAAAAACGTTAAAGATACACAAGCAAAAACAATTGTCACAGCGAATCCCGGCTGTTTGCTGCAGATGAAGCTTGGCATCGAACGGGAAGGCTTGTCGGATCAAATGCGAGCTGTCCATATTGTTGATTTATTACTTGAAGCGATTGAAAAATAAGATAAATAGAGTAGGCGCATGAATTACTCATGCGCCTCTCACAGATCCGTACGTGCGGGTCATCGCA